>CALLML010000125.1 GCA_938005705.1 uncultured bacterium | reverse complement strand
GGTGGAGCAGGCTGAGAAGCTTTGGCGACGCCTGAACCAGCACGAGGAGGTTGCCCTCCTACTTCAAGGCGCTACGTTCGTTGACGGAGAGTTGCAAAAGATAGCATCAACCACTTTCGGACCGAGACGCTCAACACCCTTCCATCCACAACATTTGACACTATCTCAGGCTAATCGCCTCATTTCATCACCTTATCAATTGAAATCGTAGTTGAAGCTTAACGTGTCGCGCGAGAACTCGACATGATCGCGAAATACGCGGCCACCGAAACCCAGTGGAGGAAACGCAGCCTGCACCGTTGCGCCGTGCTCGGATGGAGATGCCCCCTTGTAGTGGAAATCGTAAATATCCGTGCCGATGTTTATGATCGGCTGAGGGAGAACCGTGGCCTTGATCTGCAAGTAACCTCGATTGTCCGCGAGCGCTTCCATGGACATTGGATTCTATCTGGAGAGCGCGTTGCACCCCCGCCCGGAAATCTGGTCGGAATACGCCGCGTTCAAGTCCAAAGAGAGGATGGTCACTCCGATCATGCGGTGGGGCTCTTCGGGATCGAAGAGACCGTTGTCGTCGCAGTCGAACCAGGCGCACATGAGGAATTGGCGGTTGTTTACCCCACCTTGTGCGTTGGCCGTGTGCCAGACCAACTGGGCCGACGGCTGTGCTGTGAAGGCGGCCTTGCGCGGCGCGTCCCATTCCGGCTCCTCGCCGTCCGCCACCGTCCGGATCGCCCACCGGCAACGGTTGCTGTACGCGCCCGCCGGGCGCCAGTCGCATGTCAGCCTCACGCGCGCAATATCGTTCGTTTCCTGGCAAATGTATAGCCGATTCGTTTCCTTACCCTTCATCCTGTCCGTCGTTTCTTCTTGCCGCACCACTTATAGCGACTAAAGGTGTGTCCCTAATACGCTTCCCGCCTGTCAATTCTTGAATCGGGAGACGTGATTCCTAATGTGTCTCGCCCCTAATGTGTTTCTAATTCGCCATCTTGATTAATTTATTCGGCTGAGCGACTATGGCTAAAAAGCCGAGAAATGAAATGATCGGGGGGAAGATCCGGCCGCGCGGCGGACCCAACAGGCCGAATTCGACGCCGCGGCGTTGCGGTACGAAGGGTTGGTGGCGGGCGTGGAATCCGGAAAAAGAGGAGGATGCGCGGTGAAACCTGTTACGGTGGGGATGGCATATCTGTTGGCGCTGATGGCCGCGGAAACCGCGTGGACGGAGGAGGAGATCACGTGGGCGATCGGCGCGCCCGATGGCGTCATCTGTCCGTTGCTGGGCGTCAACACCGGGCCGCGGTTGTTGTTGCGGGCCGGCGGCGAGCGCGATTTCACGGAGGCCCTTCGCCGAATCTGCGGCTGGGCGATTCCTGGAACGCCCACGGAAGTTATTCTCGGCCCGTGCGCCGGGCGCCTGCGCATCCGGCCAAGTGGGCGGAGGCGGCGGTGACCGTGGTGCGCCATTACGAAGCCCGTTCGCAGGGGCGGCTGCAATATGTCGAAATCTGGAACGAACCGGATTTGCGCCAGTTCTGTGACGCCACGCCGGAGGAATTCTTTGATTTATACGCGCAAACGGCTAAGGCCGTGAAATCGGCCTTTCCCCGGCTGAAAGTGGGCGGGCCGGGCTTCTCCTATGCCGCGGTTGCGCTGCCCCGCAATCTCGAAATGGAGCGGGCCTTTCTCGAACATCAGCGGCGCGCGCGAGCGCCGCTCGATTTTCTTTCGTGGCATATCTACTCGAACGATCCGGAGGAATATGCGAAGGTGGCCCGCTTTTATCGTGGGCTGCCCGACCGGCACGGCTTTGCCAATGCCGAAAGCCATGTGACGGAATTCCACAACGACGAACGACGTCCCGTGCGCGGCCTACCGACCGTCGCGCTGCGAGCAGGTGCGCCGGGCGCGGCGATCCTGTCGGGGGGATGGATCGCGTTTCAGCGGGAAAATGTGGCGGCGGCCTTCGGGTACCGCGGAGCCGATCCCGACCTTGCCAAGCCCGATTTCTATGGGCTTCTGCTGGGCGACGAAACACCGAAGAAAACCGCGCTCGCCTTTTCGCTGTAGGCGAAAATGGCGGAATGCCGCCAGCGGCTGTCCATCGCTTCCTCCGGCAGGGGCGTGGCGTCGTATGTGCTCGCCGGCCACACCGCCGATGGTGAAATCCGCCTGCTGATCGCCAATGCGTCGGACCGACCTGCCCGATGGCGCTTAGAGTGCAAAGAGGGGAAGCGAATCGCCGGGCTGCACATCGAGGAGGTCAGCGACGAAGCCGGTCGCGTCCTCGTGCGGAATGCCCCGGATTCTGGCGCGCATACGCCGCCCGACAGCGTCCAGCTCGTGCGTCTGATTCTGGAGTGAACCGCGGGTCCAAGTTTCCAAGGGGTGGAACCGAAACTGTCGGACTTCGTGATAGCCACTAACCCGGTTATCCATCGTGATGCACTCTGGCGATGATGTGGCAACATGAGTGCGTGGAAATCAAGAACGCCCGAGCATTGGGTCCTGAAGGATTGCAGGAGCGCCGCCGGCAGGCTTCGGGGCGGGCATGAGCCGAATCGAGATTTCGCCACTG
>CALLML010000124.1 GCA_938005705.1 uncultured bacterium | reverse complement strand
ATGAACCGAGATCAGAATAGGGAAGGGGCGGCCGAATCCTGGTCGGAGAGGCCGGCCCCTTTTCCCTTGGAGTAAAGTCTGGAATAATCCCGCCGAACTCAGCGAATTCTTCGACACCCAGCCCGGCCTGGCCGCCTATCTGGCTGACGGCCTCAACCGTCTGGCCCAGGTCCTCCGGAACCGCGAACGCGCCGCTTATCTGGCCACCCACCCCGACGACGTCGCCAACGGCTATGCTCCCGCGCGGGTCATCCACTGGCGGACCACCCTTTCCAAATCGCCGTCCCTCGCACCCGCGGCGACTTCTATCCCGCCAGTCTCCCCCGCTATCCGCGCGAGTTTCCCGCACGGCGGTCCCGCCATCCGCGTCAACACCCTACCTGGTAACACCGTCATATCCGCCGCCCCACGACCCGGTGCGCGGGAGGTCATCGGCGGTCCGGCCGAATGGTGTGCGTCGGCGAACGGCAACGCATGAGCGCTGACGGTTCCGACCAGCGGCGACTGGTGCGTGGTCGTCCGCCATCAGCATCCGACGCCCAACTGGACGTCCGGCGGGAGCAATGCGCGGCGCGTGGGGGCCGAAAATCTGACAGCGCCACTCCCCTCAAACCTCGTTTCGGACGGCGATGAAAGCCTCGACGGCGCGGTCGAGATGCTCGCGGCGGTGAGCGGCGGTGACCTGGGTGCGGATACGCGCGGTCCCCTGCGGCACGACAGGATAGAAAAATCCGATGACGTAGACGCCACGCTCCAGCATCCGCTCCGCCATCCGCTGCGCCAGGACGGCGTCGCCCAGCATGATGGGCGTGATCGGATGCACCTCGCCTTCGGGCACGTCGAACCCGGCCTGTTTCAACGCCCGGCGAAAATAGCGGGTGTTTTCCCAGAGCCGCTCGCGGAATTCCGCGTCGCGCGTGGCGATCTCGATCGCTTTCAGGGCGCCACCCGCCACCGCCGGCGGCAACGTGTTGGAAAACAGATACGGACGCGATCGCTGCCGCAACAGGGCGATAATCTCGTTTGGCCCGCTGACGTATCCGCCGCTCGCGCCGCCGAGCGCCTTGCCTAGCGTGCCCGTGATGAGATCCGGACGGCCCATACACCCGCGGTATTCGTGCGTGCCACGCCCCGTGGTCCCCAGAAATCCCACCGCATGGCAATCGTCGAACAGCACCGCCGCGTCGTAACGCTCCGCGAGATCGCAAATGCGATCGAGCCGGGCGATCGTGCCGTCCATGCTGAACACACCGTCGGTGGCGATGAGTCGGGCGCGCGCGTCGGCGGCCGCGCGGAGCTGCGCCTCCAGGTCTTCCAAGTTGCGGTAGCGCAAACGGCGCGCCTTGCACAGCCGGATACCGTCAATCAGGCTGGCATGGTTGAGCTGGTCGCTGAGCACGGCGTCCCGCTCATCCAGCAGCGGCTCAAACACGCCGCCATTGGCGTCAAAACAGGCGGCATATAGGATCGTGTCCTCCGTGCCGAGAAATTCGGAAAGGCGTTCTTCCAGTTGCCGGTGCAGCATCTGCGTGCCGCAGATAAAACGGACCGATGACAGGCCATTGCCCCACCGGGCGAGGGCCTCCTGAGCCGCGCGAACCACATCGGGATGGTTGGCCAGGCCGAGATAATTGTTCGCGCAGAGGTTGATCACTTCGCGCCCGTCGCGCAGGCGAATGACCGCGTCCTGTGGACTGGCGATGATGCGTTCGGTCTTGAACAGCCCCTGAGCCCGAATGGAGACGAGCTCCAGGGCGGCGCGGCTTTTCCAGTTCGCATTCATAATCTCTTTCCCCGACGACCGTCAATCCGCCCAATGTAGAATCACTTTGCCGGACTGACCGGATCGCATGACGTCGAACCCCCGCTGAAATTCCGTGTAGTGGAACCGGTGCGTGATCACCGGTGTAATGTCGAGGCCGGTCTGAATCATCGAGGTCATCTTGTACCAGGTTTCGTACATTTCCCTCCCGTAAATGCCCTTGATCGTGATCATGTTGAAGACGATCTTATGCCAATCCACGCGCATGTCGCCCGATGGAATGCCCAGCAATGCGATTTTTCCGCCGTGGCACATGTTGTCGATCATCTCGCGCAGGGCGGCGGGACTGCCGGACATCTCCAGACCGACGTCGAAGCCCTCCTTCATGCCGAGGCGGCGCTGAATTTCCATCAGCGGGACGCCTTCCCGAATGTCCACCGCCAGCGTCGCCCCCATCCGCCGAGCGATGTCGAGGCGATACGGATTGAGGTCGGTCACGACGACATACCGCGCGCCCGCGTGGCGGACAATGGCCGCGGCCATGCACCCGATCGGCCCCGCGCCGGTGATGAGGACGTCCTCGCCCAGCACGTCAAACGAAAGCGCCGTGTGGGTCGCATTGCCCAGCGGGTCGAAGCAGGACAGAACCTCGAGCGGAATCTTCGGGTCGGCGTGCCAGACGTTCGTCACGGGCAGCACGAGATACTCCGCAAAGGCGCCGGTCCGGTTGACGCCGATGCCGCGGGTGTCCTTGCACAGATGTCTGCGCCCTGCCAGACAATTGCGGCAGCGTCCGCATACCAAGTGGCCCTCGCCGCTGACGATATCGCCGACGGAGAAGTCGTGCACGTTGCTACCGATAGCGACGATTCGGCCGACGAACTCGTGGCCGATGATCATCGGCGTCGGAATCGTTTTGCGTGCCCAATCGTCCCAATTGTAGATATGGACGTCCGTGCCGCAGATGGAGGTTTTCAAGATGCGGATGAGGACATCATTGATGCCGCATTCGGGTTCCGGCACGTCCTCGAGCCATAATCCTTCCCGCGGTTCTCTTTTGACAATCGCTTTCATCGCATGGAATCCCCAATGCCGACTGCAGACCGCCAAGGCGACCATTGCAGGAAGCGCCGCCCGGGTCCATCGGTTGAGCGGCGCGCTCCCCGGCGGCCCTCAGGCTTTGTTCGCCCCCTCGGTTTTTGCCGGCCTGTTCTCTTTCTCTTCGCCTTCCGCCGAGGGTTCGGCGCCCTCTTCGCGGCCTTTTTTGAATTCTCGGAGGCTGCGTCCCAGGGATCGCGCCAACTCCGGCAGCCGTTTGGCGCCGAAAAACAGGACCAGGATAGCCAGCACTACGAGGATTTCGCCCCATCCGGGGCGTCCAAAATTCAAAAACGCCAGTGTATTTGTATTCATGGTTTGTTGTTCTCCTCCTCGGTCGGCGCCCAGTGCTCACCGCGCGCCGTATCTCCGCGGCGCGGCGTGCCGGCCACAATATCCGCGGCCACGAACGGCGGCCTCCGCCTATTCGTCACCCGTACGATCGCCACGCGTCGGCCCTGTCGCCAGATCGTCATTTCCTCTCCCGGCCTCGGCAACACATAACAATCCAGAATTACAAAATCGTGCTCGGCGTTGACCCGCGCCACCACGCCCTCGGCCGGTAGCGCGGGACGCCCCGGCGCCGCGTTCGTGCCGCCGATCGCATGGCATCCCGCCGCCGTCAGCGAGAGCGCGCTGAGAAGGCCCGCGAGATGACCCGCGGTCCGCCGCGGGGCAGCCAGCGTTGCCACGGGCAGGTGTCGCACAGGGGTTGTGATCGGCATTGTTCTTTTCCCAGTTGCACGATAAGCGCATGGTACTCATTAAAGAGCGCCGTGTCACGCGGGAGCCGCCGGCTGAAAAATTGCGTCAATGCATCATAGGAGGCATCCGGCGCCGCCCATCCGTGACGCACGAGCGCTCGGCGAGTATAGGCATCCGCAACAAATACGGGCCGCTCCGCCGCGTAGAGCAGGATGCTGTCGGCGGTTTCAGGCCCGATACCGTGGATCGAAAGCAGCAGGCGGCGCAATGAATCGGTCGGCACCTTGAACAGCCGATCGAGCGAGCCGCCGAACTCCGCGAACAGCCGATCCAGAAAGGCGCGCAGACGACGGGCCTTGACGTTGAAGTAACCGGCGGGCCGGATCAGCTCTGCCAGTCGTTCCGGCGGCAGCGCGCGCAAGGCATCCGGCGAGAGCGCATCCGCCGAGCGCAGATTCGCGATGGCCCGTTCGACATTAGTCCAGGCGGTGTTTTGCGTCAGAATCGCCCCGACCACCGTTTCGAACGGCGTCTTCGCCGGCCACCAGCCTTGCGGTCCCCAACGGCGATACAGCGCCTCATACAACGCGATCGGATGCGGCGAGGGCCGAAGCCGCGGGTAGGCCGGGTTTCCGCCGACACCCGATTTTTGGCCTTGTCCTCGGCGCCGATTCGTCACGAATGGCGCGAACCGCCGATGACCGTTCATTTGTCCTCCGCGCCGCGACATGCACCGGTTTGGATTTTGACTTCCGGCGCTTCCGCGGCTTGAATAAGAGGAACTTAGCTCGAAATCATGACGGCGACGAATCACAAAATCCGACTCACTTTTTGGGGGGGCGTGGACACCGTCACCGGCTCTCTCCACGAGATTGAAATCAATGGTCGGCGGATCGTGCGAGACTGCGGTCTCTTTCAAGGCCGCCGCACCGAAGCGCGCCGTATCAACAGCGAGCTGCCCGCACCGCCGGCCGACGTCGGGCATATCGTGCTATCGCATGCTCATATTGACCACTGCGGCAACCTCCCCACATGGGCGCGACAGGGTTTTCGCGGCGCGATTCACGCAACTACTGCGACCGTGGCGCTGTGCGATGTAATGTTGCACGACGCCGCCCATATTCAGGAACAGGACGCCGCTTATCTCAATCAGAAGACCAACCGCCAGGGATTGCCGCCGATCGAGCCTCTGTATACGGCGGCGGATGCCGATCGTGTGATGGGGCTCTTCCGGGGTTACCATTACGGCGGCACCGCCGAGCTAGGGCCGGGGGCGCTCGTGACCTTCATCGAGGCGGGTCATATCCTGGGCGCCGCCTTGAACGTGTTCGACCTCGAGACGGACGGCCACCGCCATGGCCGCCTGGGCTTCGCCTTTGACCTGGGCCGCCATGGACTGCCGCTCATCCGCGATCCGGACTACATGGAACAGGTGGACGACCTCGTGCTGGAAAGCACCTACGGCGAACGCGTTCATAGCCGAGCCGAAGACGCCGCCGACCAGCTTGCCACGGTCGTTCATCGCACCCTCGACCGCGGCGGAAAGGTGATCATCCCCTCCTTCGCCCTCGAGCGAGCGCAGGAAGTCATTTATCACCTCGCCCAGCTCTTCGCGGACGGACGCCTTCCCGAAACCACTGTCTATGTGGACAGTCCGATGGCCGCCGCTGTCACACGCATTTTCGAGCGTAGTGAACACTATTTTGACAAAGCCTTTGCCGAGCTTAGCGAACGCGTCGGCCGCGTGATGCGCCCGCCTTTCGTCACATTCACCTCTTCGGTCGAGGAGTCCAAGGCGATCACCGCTTCGGACGCCCCGTGCATCGTCATCTCCGCCTCCGGTATGTGCGAATACGGGCGCATTTTGCATCACCTCAAGCACGGCATCGAAAATCCGCGCAACACCGTCGTGCTCGTCGGCTACCAGGCCGTCCACACACTCGGACGCCGTCTGGCGGAGGGCGAGCGCCGGGTTCGAATTTTCGGCGACTGGTTCCGGCGGCGCGCCGAAGTCGTTCAGCTCGACGCCTTCAGCGCCCACGCCGATCGCAACGACCTGATCGACTACGTCGAACGTGTGCGGCCTCGCCGCACCTGGCTAGTCCACGGCGAGCCGTCGGCCCGGGCCGCGCTCGCGGAGGCGCTGCGGGAGCGACGACTCACCGAGGTTTTTCTGCCGGAAAAGGGAGACTCCGTTGACCTCGCCTGACCATCATCATTCTTCGATGATTGTTCATCTGAAGCCAGGCCGCGACCGCAGCTTGCGGCGACGGCACCCCTGGATCTTTTCCGGCGCGATCGCGCACGTCGAAGACGACGACGCCGCTCCCATTGCGGAGGTCGTGGGATCGGACGGGACGTGGCTGGGGCGCGGCCTTTGGAACCCCAAGGCCGAACTTGCCATCCGCGTGCTGTCCTGGAATCGCGACACGCCGGTGAATAGTGCGCTGATCACCAGCCGACTGGACCAGGCCATTCGTCGCCGTGAGGAATGGCTCGCCGCCCATCCGGAGGCGGACGGAAACACCAATGCCTGGCGCCTGGTGTTCTCGGAGGCGGACGATCTCTCCGGCCTCATCGTCGACCGCTATGCGGACGTCCTTTCCGTAAAAGTGATGGCCCGCGCCTGGCTGCCGTTGCTTTCCGCGGCACTCGCGCATCTGCGCTCGCGTACCGGTGCGCGGGCCATTCACGTCACGACGGACACCGACGCCGCGCGCCGGGAACACATCGGGCCCGATTCATTGGCGGCCTTTTCCGACCCTCTTTCCGAGCCCGTGTGTTTCCAGGAAAAGGGTCTTCGGTTCGAGGCGGACCCTATCGGCGGCCAAAAAACCGGTTTCTTTCTCGACCAGCGTGAAAACCGTACACGCGTCGCCGCCTTGGCAAAAGGCCGCCGTGTGTTGAGCGCCTATTGCTACACGGGCGCCTTCGAGGTCCACGCCGCGCGCGCCGGGGCTGTTTCGATCCTCGGTCTCGACGCCTCCGCCCCCGCCCTGGAACGCGCGCGGCGGCATCACGAACTCAATGCAACCGCCGCGCCAGTAGAATACCTTCGCGCTGATGTGCCCGAAACGCTTCGTCGGTTTCGCGACGAGAAGCGGACGTTCGACTTGATCATCCTCGATCCGCCTCGCCTGGTCTGGAGCCGCGCGCGCAAGGAACAGGGGATGCGTGCCTACAAGGATATCAACTGGCTGGCGATGCGGCTGCTAACGCCGGGCGGATGGCTGGCGACGTTCTCCTGTTCCGGCCTCGTTTCCCATGAGGACTTCGCCACGATGATCGGATGGGCGGCGGTGGACGCCGGCCGCCAGGCGCACATCGTCGAGTGGCTCGGCCAGCCGTTTGACCATCCCATCCTCGCGACGGTGCCGGAGACCGCCTATCTCAAAGGCGCCATCTGCCGCGTCGAATGAGGCGTCGGCCGCGGTGGGCCCGCCTCCAACCGGATCCCGGCGGCCCCACTCGCTGATGATCAGCGCGACAAGGCACAGCCCGCCGCCGATCAGTAAGCGAGGGAGAGAGGCGGGTTCGCGGAAAAAGATCAGCGAAACGGTCACCGCCAGCGGAATCTTCAGGTTGTTGAAGACCGCCAGTGTTCCTGCGTTTACACGCGTGGCGCCGTAATTCCAGAGAAAAAAAGCCAACCCCGAGGCGACAAGGCCGAGGTAGATGACGACGAGCCCTTGGGGCACGCTCAGCGCCGGCCATCGGCCGCCGCCCAGCCAGACCCACGCGGGCCACGTCACCGCACAGCCGCCCAGGTACAGCCACGCGAAGCATTCATGATCCCGATGAGGCGTTCGACCTGCGAGCCGTCGCTGACGGTATGCCGTCTGCCCGAACGCGAAACAGAGATTGGATACCTGCATCAGGGCGAAGCCCGCCCAGAATTTTGCCGATTCCAACGCGCCATATTTGACAATCGCGGCGCCCGCCATCGCCGCCATCGCTGCGATAAAATCGCGCGGATGAAAGCGGCGTTGCAGCGCGTCATGAATCAGCGCCACATAGATCGGCGTGAAAACAGTGAGCAACGCCACCTCATGCGATCGCAAAAAGCGATACGCCAGAAAGAGCGCCACGTACATTGCGCCATATTGAACGGCACCAATGCCCGCATAGGCCGCCACTTCGCGCCCATCTGTCCAACGCGCGCGCAACAGCGGAAGAAACACCAGCGCCGCCAGTGTCAGGCGCGCTGCAGCCAGAAAAAAGGGGTTGACGCCCTGCAACACGTTTCCGATCAACCCGAACGAAAACGCCCAGATGAACGAGGTTGTCAGCAACGCGATCATGGGCGCACTATAGCACAGCCACGCCGTTTCGCCCTTTTCTTGACTTTGATCAATGGCCGAACGCCAGTCCTGCAATAGAGTAACGGAGAAAAATGAGGGCAACAGGCCCTCGCAAAAAGGAACTGACCCATGAACCAGAACAATATCCAGACCGCCGAGCCGTTGAACCTGGCGCAGGGCATCGAATACAGCCCCGGCGCCGTCGTGAGTAAAACCTTGCTCGACAAGCCCGCCGGCACGTTGACGCTCTTCGCGTTCGACGCCGGCCAGGGCCTCAGCGAGCACACCGCGCCCTATGATGCGACCGTGCAGATTCTGGACGGCGAAGCCGAGTTGATCATCGGCGGAAAGAATGTTGCGGCGAAAGCGGGCGAATTGGTCATCATGCCTGCCCACGTGCCGCACGCCGTGCGGGCCCACCGGCGTTTCAAAATGCTGCTGATCATGATTCGCGGTTGAACGGCGCCACCGGATTGACCGACTCGCTTTTCCACACGCCGAGCATGACGCCCGACAACACCAGTGTCGCGCCGATGATGAAGTGGCCGGACGGTTTCTCGCCGAACAGAAAAACGCCCGCGATGGTGACGAGAACAAACTGCGCCGGCACCGAAAGTGTCACGAGCTGTGACTTGACGTGCCGGAGCAGGTAGATCGCCAGCGTGTGCCCTCCGACGGTGGGAAAGAGCACCAGTCCCGCCAGAGACCAGCGGGTCGGCCTATCCCCGATGAAAAGGCGCCCGTTCATCGCCACGGCGGCGATCGCCTGCACCGCGGCCGCCGTCAGATAGACCGGCACCGTGAACAGGATCGCCTGCTGGCGGGCGCGGTATTTTCGGCTCAGGACAAAATAGCAGGCGCACAAAAAGGCGGAACCGAGGGCCACGAGAGTGCCGGCCAGATGTTCACGCTCCACGGTAAATTGGCGTCCGAGAATCCACACCATGCCGACGCTCGCCAAAGCGCAAGCGATTTTCTCCCACGCCGTCAGCCGTTCCCCCAGCAATGGCCTGGCGATGAAGGGCGCCATCAACGGTTGTAAACCGATAAACAGCGCGGCATTGGCGAGCCGCGTGTGCTGCAGCGACCATGCCCAAGTGGCGAAATGAACCCCCAGAAAAGCGCCCGTCAACAGCATCCCGCGGGTGAGAACCGGCGGTCGACCGGCGCGACGCCGGATGATCCACCACGCCGGCGCAAGCACCACGGAAGCCCCCAGCACACGCCAGAACCCGATACTCGTCGCCGGAACGCGGCAATAGCGGGTCAGAATCGCCGCGCTGGCGGTGAAAGCCGTCATAAGCATCCAAAGGAGGATGGTATGCCTGCGCGATTCAGATCGGGATTTCAACAGGGTTAAACCTGGGTTTGAAAAGGCATCACCGGAAGCCATGGAACGCTTCCTCCTCGGGATCAGGTGGGGGCGGTCAGGTGTGCGGCAATGTCTGCGATGTCGGCGCCCTTCGCCAGCCATGCGCCAAAGTCCTCCCGAAACTCGATCGCGCGCCGCGCTCCCGCCGCGGCGCTCGTATCGCCCAGCAAGATGGCGCCGACCATTTCCGAGCCGCGAAAGAAAAACGCGCGGTAGCCGCCATCAGATTCCTCTTCGATGGCGCGGAGGCCGACGCCGCTCGTCTCGCCCACGCTGAACAGCCTGACTCCCATGACTTTCAATGTATAGGCCGGCGGCACGCCGCCGAACTCCGTCTCGCGCCCCACAGCGTTCCACGCGGCAATCTGGCCCTGAAAGCGAGCAGGATCCCAAGTCCCGTAGAGCATACCCCTGTGCTCCGCCGCATCGCCGGCGGCGAAGATATCCGCCCCCGATGCTCGCAAACGGTCATCCACCACAATTCCGTTAGCGACCCGCAGGCCGGCCGAACAGGCAAGCTCGACATGGGGCCGGACGCCAGCGCTGATGATGATCGCTCCCGCCGGAAAGCGGCGCCCGTCTTCCAACCGTATCTCTTCCGCATCGCGCGCGCCGACGATGGCCGCCACTCGCGCCGAGGTGACGACCCGAATGCCGGTAGCCGCAGCATGACGCTCCAGCGCGCGTCCGCCGCGCTCATTCAATTGTCGCGCCATCAGGTGGGTCGCCCGCTCAAGAACAGCGGTTTCAACACCTCGCCGGCGGAGGCCGGCGGCGGCCTCCAGCGCCAGAATGCCCCCGCCGATGAAAACGAACGGGGCACGGCGTTTTGCCGCCTCGAGAATATGGGCCGCGTCTTCGTGCGTGCGCAAGGTCCGGATGCCCTCCAGGTCGGCTCCTGGCAGAGGAGGAACAACTGGGCGCGCGCCGGGGGCCAGAATGAGGCGGTCATAGGAAAGAACCGCACCGTCATCAAGATGCAGGCGTCGCGCGACGGGCTCGAGCGCTACGGCTCGGCGGCCGGCGAGCAGACGTATGTGCTGCTCGTCATACCATTCCGCCGGGTGCAGGGGCAGCTCCGCTTCGGTGATTTCGCCAGCGATCAGACGGGTCAGATTGAGGCGATAGTAGGGCAGGCCCGGCTCACCGGAGACGATGGCGATATCCGCGTCGGGAGCGGTTTTCCGCGCTTCCTCCGCCGCGGTAACGCCCGCGATGCCACCGCCGATGATCACCAGACGTCCGGAAAAAACGGTCGTTGGCTCGTGCGGCGCCGTGACGGCGGAAGACGCAGGCCCGGCTTCAAACGGCTCAAAATCGTCGCGCTTAGCCCCGCAGACCGGACATTCGTCTGGCGGTCCATCGCCATGGTGGATATAGCCGCAGACGACGCAGCGCCACGCCCTCGCCGGGGCCATCAGCGGACCTCGACGAACTTGTCCTTCGGTGCACCGCAGATGGCGCAACGCTCGGGACGCACGCCGATTTCCAGATTGCCACAGACGGGGCAGAGATAAATCACGGCCTGATCCATGTCCTTGCCGACCTTTACGGCGGCGAGGGCCTTCTGATAGAGCGCGTGATGCACCCGCTCGGCCTCCAGCGCGTATTTGAACGTCGTTGCGGCGGCGCCTTGGCCTTCCGCTTCCGCTTCGGCCAGAAACGCCGGATACATCTTTTGGAACTCGTAACCTTCCCCCTCGACGGCCGCGGCGACGTTCTCCGCGGTGGTCTTTATGCCGCCGAGTACACGTAGATGAGCGTGGGCGTGAATGGTCTCCGCCTCGGCGGCAGCGCGGAAAAGTCGTGCCACTTGCGGGAATCCGTCGCTCTCAGCCTTCTTCGCAAAGGCGAGGTATTTGCGGTTCGCCTGGCTTTCTCCAGCGAAAGCCTCTTTCAAGTTGTCTGATGTCGGCATGGCATTCTCCCTTGGTTTGCGACGTCCGATAAAGAACGGGGGGTCATTCCCGCTTTTCTGTCGCGACGCGAGGGCGATTATGAAGCCCCTTCTCGGTTTTTTCAATCATGCACCGCGGGCATCACACCGATCAACCACGATGGCATCGCTTTCGTTTCCGCCGTCGTGGGGATGGCCGACCATGTATAAACGAGACAGCGAGAACGATGATGCGGTGAGACAGTCTAAGACAAGCGGGAAAACGAAGATCCGATTTCTTTCCACAAAAAACGAACCCCTTGGGGCACGACACCGTTTTACTGATCCCGTTTGCCGTTTCTTGACCGCGTCAGGGTGTCGGTAGAATTTCGCGCACATAACGGCGTGTGGAAGGATAAGTGATGGCCCGCAGAAACGCCTCCGCATCCGTCGTACCCTCGGCCCAGCGGAGCGCATTGGCCCGTCCGGCATTGTATTCGGCGAGGGCGTAAGTCTCGGGCCGCTCCCGTTCGCGCCACCGCGCAACAGCCTGCGCAAGATACCAGGCGCCGATGCGGAGGTTCAGGGCGGGGTCGAACATCTCTTCGGGCGACGGCGCGGGCCGCCCGTGTGCGGCAGCCCAGTCGCGCGCGGCGTTCTCGGTGATCTGCATCAAGCCGCGCTCGCCGCGCGCGCCGACCGCGCGCGGACGGAACCCACTCTCGCGGCGGATCAATCGGCGCAACAACTCGCCGTCCAGACCGTGTTCGGCCGCTGCGGCGTAAATGAGCGCGTCGTAGCGGTGGTATCGGTTTTCCCTTGCCAGGTGAAGCGCCAACAGCACCGAACCGATGACCGTCGCCGCCGCATACGCCACGACTGCGGCCCACCGCGCGCGGGCAGAAAATGGAAAAAGCGCGCTCACCAGCGCGATTGTGGCCGGAAAGGCCGCCGCCATGCAAGACGATTGCGACGTCATGCCATCCCTCCTTCCGTTGCAACTCCGGCGTACCCCCGCTTTCGGTTGCGTCTGCTGGAGCGGGCATTAACAGATCCTTTTTTCGAAAAAATGAAAAAAAAAGGTTGACAACGATCGGTTCGAGATATACATGGAGGGGAGAAATAGAGGTGACTTACGGTCTGCAAAGAATTCGGACAGCGGTAGAGTTAGGAGCGTGGTCATGAAAAGACATTTCATCCCAACAGTGCTTCGAGGATTTATCGGCGCGGCGGCATGGCTGTGGATCGTCATGCCGACGATGGCGGATGAGTTCTCCTGGAACACCGTCAGCGGCGGCTCATGGGGCAACGCCGCCAACTGGACCAAAGATGCCGGCTCGGGCCCGCAGGACATCCCCAGCGTCGCCGGCGATATCGCGAAGATCAGACAGAACATCGCCGCCGCGACGACCATCAATCTCGATGGCGACCGCACGATCGGCGAATTGCAGATCGGCGATACCGCGTCAGGGTGGTTCGGCTATACGATTGCCGCAGGCAGCCCCGCCGGCAGCCTATTCTTCGACAATGGCGCCAATAATGCGCTCTTGAAAAAATACGGCAACGCGCTGGACACCATCTCAGCGAACGTTACGTTGAGTTCCACGCTGGAGTTTTCCCGCCCCAGCGGCACGGCCAACCTGACCATGTCGGGCGTCGTCGACGGTGCGGGAGGTTTGGTTGTCAGCACAGGGAACCTTTATCTCAGCAACCCCAACAACTCTTTCACAGGCAATGTCACGATCGAATCCGGCGCGATTTTGCGGGCGTACCAACATACGAGCCTCGGGAGCAACAGCAGCGCGCGCTCCGTCTATTTCAAAGGCGGCACGCTCAACTACGAGGGATACACAGCGGCGTTCACGAGCGCGTTGGTTTTGGACTTCACCCAGGGCAACGGCACGGTGCGATTGCAGGGCGCGAGCGGCACGCCACGAATCGCAGAGCGTCTGAACGGCAACGGCGACTTCACGAAAACCGGCGGGGCGACGGCGCGCATCTCCAGCGCGGCGACCAACCGCGACGGCGCCAATACGTTCATTAACGAGGCAACGCTCGCCATTCAGCACAATAACGCGTTGGGCACAAACGCGAATGTGTTCATCACGAGCTCCATAAGCCCCGCGACGTTCTCGTTCGCGTTTGGGGCTACGAACTTCACCTGGGTATTCAACCGAGTGGATGTCGGCACGGCCGACGCTGGAGGGACCATGGATTTGACCCACGAATGGTCTGCCACTCCCACGCGAATTTGGGCCATTTCCGACCTTCGGATGCAAAACGGCCTGATTCGGCTGGGGCGGAACAATGTGACGGAAGGCACGCACACATTGCGTCTGAACGGTAATGTGACGGTCAACGCGACGACCGGCACGGGATCCCGGATTATAGATTGGGGCACGGCGGCCAGCGGCCGTATTGATTTGAACGGCGGTACCCGGACGTTTGATGTCGCCGCCGGCTCACCGACCTCCGGTATTGATTTGCGCGTCTCGGTGCCGATCGTGGACCTCGCCGCGGGCGGCGGCAAACTGGTGAAGGATGGAACGGGTCTGATGGTGCTCGACGGGCGCAGCGGCTCCAGCACGTACAGCGGCGGCACGGAGATCGCCGCCGGCACGCTTTCAGTACGAAACGCGTCCGGCTCGGCGACCGGCACCGGCCCGGTGTGGGTGCAATCCGCCGGCACGCTTTCCGGCAACGGGATCATCACCGGCGCGGTGACCGTGGACGGCGCGCTGGTCCCCGGCACGAGCGTCGGCACTCTGACGGTCGGCGATCTGACGCTCAACTCCGGTTCGGTATCGCTGTTCGAAATTGAAGGAACCAACGCGGGAGAGTTTGATCGCGTGGTCTCGACGGGCGCCGTCAGCTTCGGCGGCAGTCTCAACCTCAGTTTCAACGCGGCCTATCCGTTGGGCACCTCGTGGGATCTATTCGATTTTAATTCGTACGGCGGCGGGACGTTTACCACCATAACGGACCTGAACGGCCATCACACTCCGTCGGAGCTCGGCTTCGATCCCCTCACGGGCACACTCAGCATCATCCCCGAACCGACATCAGTGATGCTGGCGTTGAGCGGGCTTTTCCTCCTCAAGTCCATTGCTCGCCGTCGCAAAACGTCATGACAGAGGTCTCGCCTGAGGGAGGCGGATCGGAAGGGATGCGGGGCATCGCCCGGGCGCCAGCCCCAATTTGAGCCGCGGTGTGGCGGCACGGTAACGCCGAATAGCCGAAGGGGGGAAGAGCGAGTCCCTTGTCCGCCGCGAACGACCGGGTGGAGTCGGCAGTCCCCTGCCGTCTAGTGGGCCATCTGGAGACTGGGTGTTACACATTCCAATTCCGACGCCGACACCCGTTAGGTCCTCCATTCGCATATTTGTTGCATGTGATAGGCAACATCGTCTGCAAATATCCTCGGTTGTGACGGCCATGGCGCGATTTTCCAAAGGTTGGAAACCATGGCTGGGTGTTCTTCCAAGGCTTGGAAAACGGATCGCGCGTCTGACAGCCGTCCTTCTCATGGGTGGTGCCGTGATGCCAGAGGCGAAAACGCAGGAGACCTTTATAAAGAACACGGATCGTATTCGGCCCTGGTCGATCAACCCCCGCTACTGGCAGTACAAGAGTCGGCCCGTTCTGTTGATTGGCGGAACGAAAGAGGACAATCTTTTCCAGATTCCCGACCTGGAGGCGCACCTCGACCTGCTCGCTTCGGTGGGAGGAAATTACATTCGAAACACGATGAGTGACCGGGACCCCGGCAATGTTTATCCGTACCGGCGGCTCGATGATGGGCGATACGATCTGGACCAGTGGAACGAGGAATATTGGCGCCGGTTCGCCGAGCTCCTGCGCCTGACGGCGGAGCGTGACATCATGGTGCAAATCGAAGTCTGGGATCGGTTTGATTTCACCGACCATGACGGCGCGAATCACTGGCAGGCGCACCCCTACCGCCCCGCCAACAACATCAACTACACCGGTGAGCAGATCGGCCTGGCCGACGCTTATCCGGATCATCCTGCGGCCAACAAACACCCCTTCTTCCACACCGTTCCAGGTATGAGGCTATACCGTCCGTCCCTCGGCCGCCTCCGGGCGTATCAGGAACGCTTTGTCGAGAAAATGCTCTCGCTGAGCCTGCCCTATGGCCATGTGCTTTACTGCATGAACAACGAGACCTCGACGAATCCGCGCTGGGGTCAATACTGGATGCGCTTCATCCGTGAGCGGGCGCATGCGGTCGGCGTGGATGTGTTTGTCACGGACATGTTCGACGATGGGTGGAAGCCGGAGCAATCCGACTATGTCAAGATGGCCATCGCCCGTCTTGACCTCTACGATTTCATTGATATTTCACAAGTCAACAGCCGCAACTTCGGCGAGGAGCACTGGCGACGGCTCCGGTGGGTCGTGGAGCGGGTGAACGATCGGCCGCGGCCGGTCAATCACACAAAAATCTACTCTGCAGGCCAGACCTCCTTCGGGTCCGGAACGCCACAGGATGGAATTGAACGCTTCTGGCGCAATTTGCTCGGCGGCTCGGCGACCGCCCGTTTTCATCGGCCGACCGCCGGCATCGGGCTCAACGAGCAGGCGCAGGCCTGCCTGCGCGCCGTGCGCAAAGTGGAATCACAAGTGCGTTTCTGGGATGTGCAGGCGCGAATGGACCTGCTCCATGACCGGGCACCGAACACAGCCTATCTCGCGGCAGATCCAGGGCGGGCATATGTATTGTTTTTCTGCAACGGCGGCAAGGTCAGCCTTGATTTGAAAGATGCATCCGGCGCGGTGCGAGGGCAATGGGTAAATATCGGAACGGGCGAATGGGGCGAGGCGCTGGAATTGGCGGGCGGCACCCTACAGCCGATCGCGGCGCCACGGCCGGGGCCATGGGTCGCCGTGCTGACAGCGCCGTGACGCGCCCTCGACGCGCCGAATCAGGCGCCATCTATGAGGCGCGGTTGAGCGTGTGCGCGCTGCGACCGTAAAAGACTTCCGCCGCTTCCATCAGCGTCTCCGAGAGCGTGGGATGCGGATGGATGGTCAACGCCACATCCGAGGCGAGCGCGCCCATTTCGATAGCCAATACGCCCTCGGAAATCAGTTCGCCCGCGCCCGGCCCCACGATGCCCACCCCTAACACGCGTTCCGTTTCGGCATCCACGAGCAGCTTGGTGAAGCCTTCTGTGCGGCCGAGCGTCAACGCCCGCCCCGACGCGGCCCACGGGAAACGGGCGACTTTGATCGGACGATTTTCCGCCACCGCCTGTGTCTCCGTTAGCCCGCCCCAGGCGATTTCCGGATCGGTAAAAACCACCGCCGGAATCGCGCGCGGCTCAAAGGCGGTCTTTCGGCCCGCAATCGCCTCGACGGCCACGCGCCCTTCATGCGTCGCCTTGTGCGCCAGCATCGGCTCGCCGGAGACGTCGCCGATCGCGTAAATGGACGGATCGGACGTTCGCCGCTGGGCATCCACCCGGATGAAACCTTTTGAATTCACTTCGACGCCCGCCGCGTCCAACCCGAGATCGCCGCTATTGGGCCGTCGTCCCACGGAAACCAGGACTCGATCGAAAACCTCCTCGGTCCTCTCGCCGCCGCTCCCGTCGAGCATCACGCGGATCGCCTCGCCCTCTTCGCGCACCTCCGCCACCCGGGTCTGGAGACGAACAGCCTTAAACTTCCTTTCCAGGCGTTTAGCCAGGGGGGCGACTAGGTCCCGATCCGCGCCGGGCAATAAGCCAGACAGCATTTCCACCACCGTGACCTCCGAGCCCAATGAGGCATACACCGATCCCAGCTCCAGGCCGATGTATCCGCCGCCGACCACGAGGAGTCGGCGCGGGATATCGGGCAGGTCCAGCGCGGCTGTCGAATCCATGATCCGCGGGGAAACGGGCCATCCGGGAATCGCCGCCGATCGCGAACCGGTGGCGATGATGGCGGCGTCGAATGTCACCTCCTTATCGCCGCCCTCGGCCAATGCGACCCGCACTCTCTTGCGATCCGTGAAACGCGCCCGGCCCCGTACGAACGCGACCTTCCGTGCTGTCCGCAACTGACCGAGTCCGCCGGTGAGCCGCTTGACCACGCTGTTTTTCCAGGATCGGATCGCCTCGAGATCGAGCGCGGGGGGGCGGAATTGAACGCCGCATTCCTGGAGTTCCTTGGTCTCCTCGATCACGCGTGCGATATGCAGCAGCGCCTTGGAGGGAATGCAACCCCGATGCAGGCAGACACCACCGGGCTGACTCTCCATATCGATGAGGGTCACCCGCATTCCCAGATCAGCCGCAAAAAACGCCGCCGGATAGCCGCCGGGTCCGCCGCCGATCACCGCCACATGTTTGCCTGAAAGAGTCGTTTCCATTTCTGTTTCTCCACACCCGTGATTTCGAGAGATCAATCTAACGCAAAGAACCTATTCCCGCCAGCGAACGAAGGGCGTTGACATATGCGGGTGAGTATCACGGCGCGCAAGGGACCGCACGCCTTTTTATCGGCGCATTCCGCCGCGAAACACGGCGGCTGTAGCCGTGACCGTTGGTCGCGGCTTTGGGGCGGCTAACGGCCGTCGTTACAAAAACGGCGATCCACGCGCTCTGCCCTCTCCATGAAGTAATCCAAAAGCCGCCATCGGCTCCGATTCGAGAAAGTGGATTGCAATGTGCCGAACGGTGTCATAGATTCGTATGGATTTGCGGTGCGGGCCGCAAGGAGGGGGCGGTCATCTTGCTCAAGGGAAGGTGCGTTATGCGATCAACGGGGCGTCGGATGGGGATGGTTCTTGTGCTAGCGGCGGTGGCGTTAATCTCTTCGGGCTGCTTCAAAACACGGGTGATCGTGCGGGTCAATCCCGACGGCAGCGGCGAACTGCTGGTCGGCAATCTGATGAGTGGGGCGATGATCGCGCAGATGGAAAAACAGATGGATCAGATGGCAGCCCAGATGCGGGCGATGGGGGCCGAAGTACCTTCGCGCAAGTCGATGCGGGAGATGATGACGAGCGAACGCATGCTGCGACACTTGGCGCCGGTTTACGGCGAGGTGGAATTTGTCGGTGCGCGCCCACTGGAACAGGAAGGATTCGTCGGCGCGATTGCTCAGTATCGCTTCAAGGACGTGCGCAAAATCTGGGTGCCTTTCGGCAACCAGCAAAGCCAGGTGATGGGTGCGATGATGTCGGTGGGTGAGGAGGGAGAACTTCCGCCGGTCGAGACACAGCGAGATGAGAAGACCAGCATCACCTTCGATTGGGCCCCCGTTGCGGCGGGCGGTGGAAAGCTTTCCATCCGAATGCCGAAATTGCCCGAGCGGGTGATCGACGACGATCCCAACTGGGAACCGCCGAAAGAGAGCGATCTAACGCGGCAGATCGCTATGCAAGGAGAAGAGGTAGCGCAGACATTGGGAATCAAGCCCGGCATGTCGCATGAAGAGGTGCTCAAGCAGCTTTTCGGCGGGATTGAAATGCGCATTGAAGTTCAGATGGCGGGCACGGTGAAATCCACGACGGCTCAATACCCGGCGGAGGGTCGTAAAAACGCCTACACGGTTTTCCTGATGGACTTCGGCAAAATCCTAAATTCCCGCAAGGGACTGCGTCTGTTCAGCGACGGGAACGCGATGAGCGGCGACGTGCCCCCGCTGATCAAGGGGGTTCCCGGCATCGAAATTGAACAGGGCGAGGTTACCTTCGAGATCGCACCTTGAGGTGCGGCGTGGAGGCGGAAGATGCCGGTCGCGGCGGCCGAGCGTTGGCTCTTGCTTATCATCACAGAATCTGGAAACTCGACCCCTGACACCGCCTGGCCCGCCATAAGCAGTCCGGCCATCAAAATACGAGTTCCGCACCTAAATTTCGAGATTGTCATCGCAAAACTTTCTCCGCCGATCTCGTCTTAATGACGGTTCAGCGATTATGCCTTGGATCAACAGGCCACATCGGCTCTGACCTCAGGGGCCCGAAATCCACCGGATAGAAATCCGACTGTCGGAATCGCGGGTTTTCAAAATGGGGATACCGATAGACCCTGGGTGCCAATGACAATGAAAAACCCCCGCGATACCGCTCCTCCATGATGCGTATCACGGTCTCGCCCGCCTCCGATTTCAACAGTATCCCCCGCATCAAATGATAGGAACCCCTGTCTTCCGGAGAAAAGGTTTCGATTAGTATTTCATCTCCAACAATCCGAAAATAGCCGGCCTGACCTGCCTCGATTTTATCCACAATATTGCGATTCAATGAAGGAAAGGCCACCGAACTTAGAAAACATCGGCCGTCGGTCCAAAACCTCATGAAGATGTAGTATCCTTCATCGTCAGCCCCCATCTGCTCTTTTCGCAGATATACCATGGCTGTGTTTATAGGCAATACCTCGGGAGGCGGCAACTCAGCTATTGTGAACATCGGTTGTACAGGATACCTCAAGAATGGAGCCAGTCGCCGGGATGGCGTCGAGCAGCCAGCGGCGACAGTCGAGACCGCCAAAATACATAAATATACCAGTCTATTCATGAATACATCGCCCCTTTAGTGCTTGCTTAGCGCCAGACCCCGGATTTGAAACCATGGGCGAAGTTATAATAAGCGGTCTCTCGCGGGGACGGAAAGGAGCAAGTGATGAGCCGATTGCGCTGTGGGGAATGAGTGGTAAATACAGGTGTCAGCGAACGGAGACGAACATCGTTTACCCCAACGACCCCGCGCCAATCGCCGTTTTTTTCTCGCCGCTCCCCCCAAACACGATTTTTTCGACCCCTCAGGTCTTGACGCGGGTATGTGTTGCGGTGTATAAACCCCGCATGAACTTCGAATACACCCCCTCGCTCTTCGGTTGGGATCGCCTGGACGACTCGCCCGACCTGTTCACCGTCCGACGCTTCTTCGAGGCCCTGCCGGCCGAGCAGCTCCTGAGCGCCCTGCGGCAGCGCCGCGGCCGCGGCCGCGACGACTATCCGGTCAAGCGGCTGTTGTTCGTAACTGTCCGGCCAACCCATGTGGGTGTGGCACGGCGGTTGCCGTGAGGGGTTGCGGATGTGGTTGGGACGTCAGGGGGGAGTGCAGGTCAGGAGGTATTGTCCGGCTGCGCCATCTTCCACCGATCGGGAAGCAGTTCGGCGAGGCGGTTGGCGGGATGGGCGCTGATGCGCTCGAACACGTCGCGCAAGTACGCGAACGGATCGATGTGCAGCCGCTTGCAGGTGGCGGTAAAGCTGGTCAGGATGGCGGCGGTCTGACCGCCACGGTCACTTCCATACCAGAGCCAGTTCTTTCGTCCGACGGCAATACCGCGCAAACTGCGCTCGGCGCCGTTGTTGTCGATTTCCAGATCGCCGTCCTCCGTATAGCGCTTGAGAGCCGCCCAGTTGTTGAGCGCATATCCGATCGCATCGCCGATCGGGCTCTTGGGCAGGACCTGGGGTTGCTGCGCCAGCAGGTAGCGCGCCATGCCGTCGAGGAGCGGAAGACTTTTCTCCTGGCGCAGGAGTCGGCGCGCTTCGCCCTTCAGTTCCCGATCTCGGGCTTCGCGCTCCACGTCGTAGAGCAGCCGCACATAGGCCAGCATCACCATCGCACGCATCAGGTCAGAGCTTTGTGCCGCGAAGAACTTGCGGCGCGCATGCGCCCAGCAGGCGACCTCGATCAGGTCATGGTTCTCGTCCGCAAAGATCGGTTCGTAGCCGGAGTACGCATCGGCCTGCAGAGAGCCGTTGTAATCTTCCAGGAAGGCCGCCGGTCCTTCGTGGCCGCGGGTGGGCGTGTAGTCGTAGACGATGTACGGATGCTCTGCGTCGCCCACGTAGGTCCAGATCCGGCCCGTGCGCGTACGCGGCCCTTCGGGATCGAAGACGGCCACGGGCGTGTCGTCGGTCTGGAGCAACTTGGAGGCCAGCACCTGCTGCTTCATCAACTGGTAGAGCGGGACGATCAACTCAGCGCAGGCGCGCATCCAGTCGCACAGCGTCGAGCGGGCCAGTTCCACGCCCTGACGACGGAACATGCCTTCTTGCCGCGCCAAGGGCAGATGATCGGCATACTTGCTGACCGCCACCTGCGCCAGCAGCCCGGGCCCCGGCAGCCCCTTCTCGATCGGCGCCATGGGCTTGCCGGCCGTCACCACCGTACAGCCTTTGGGGCAGGCGTACTTCTGGCAGGCTTCTTCGATGACCGTCAACGAGGCCGGAATGAACTCCAACCGTTCGCTCACCTCTTCGCCGATGTGCCGCAAACGCTCGGCACAGTGCGGGCAATGCTGCTGTTCGGCCGTCAGGTCGAAGACCACGCGCCGCCGCGGCAGATTCTTGGGCAGAGGCTTGCGGCCGTGCCCCGGACGTGAGGCCGGCCGATCCGGAACCTCGGAGGGCGCTTCCGTATCCGCCGTCACGGGCCTCTCGGCTTGGATCGCGGCCAGCGCCTCGAAGAACAACTGGTTTTCGTCGATGCGTTCGCGCTTCTGACCGTAGCGCCAACGCAGCAGTTGTTCCAGTTGATGCTGCATCTGCCGCAGCTTGCGGTCGCGCGCGTCCAGTTCGTGGACCAACTCGGCGATCAGCGCGTGACAGCCAGCCACATCCGCGGGCAGGTTGGTCGTCTCCATGCTCATGACGCACGCTGGGCGGCCTTGCGTTCCAACTGCTGCAGGGCGATGGCCGCATCCACCCAGGCGGTCGTCAACTGCCGCAGGCGCTTGTAGGCGGCGAGCTTGGCGCGCAGCGCCGCCACCTCGTGCGGCCGCACGAACCGGGTCGTGCTCCGGCCCCGCCAGGTGTAGCTGAGTTGATAGTACGGCCCATGCTTCCGGGGCCGTTTCGGATCCTTGCAGCGGCAGGTCGGGTTGCCGCACACGTTGTACTGTTGCGAAAGGCTGCCGGGGTGGATCGGCCCCAGGGCGGCCAGTTGCGCCTGAAGCTTTTCGATACGTTGCTGAAGCTGTTGTGTTGTCATGAAGGTAGCTTCTCAACGCTATCGGACCCGCGCAACAAAACAATCATCTGTTTTGTGGTCGGTGCTTTTCAGCCCTTCGCCGGCGCCGCATGCTCCGCGCTGGCCGCGGCCGGCAACCCCGCTGCGGCGCGGGGTAAGCTGTACCGTTTGCGCCGCTTACCGGCCTTCAAGTCGATCCCCTCCAGCAGCACGCCCAGTTCCCAGGCCGCGATCTCCTTGCGCCCGCTCTCGTGGAACGGATATTGAAACGTCCCCGCCTCCAGCCGTTTATACCAGATCGCCCATCCGTCCCGGTCCCAGTACAGAATCTTCACCCGATCGCTGCGCCGGTTGCAGTACACGAACAGGTGCCCGGAAAGCGGGTTGGCCCGCACAATATGCTCCGCCATCATTGACAGCCCGTCGAAGCTCCGACGCATGTCGCAGGGCACCGTGCACAGGAACACCTGAATCGCCGCCGGGAAGCTCAGCATGTCGCTGACTCCACCGCCGCCTGTCTGCGTGCGGCCACGCACAGGCAGGAAAGCACCGTCCGCAGCGTCGCTTCGTCCACGCCACGACTGATCCGCACGCGCCGCCCGTCCGCCAGCACCAGCTCAATGCCCGCATCCAGCGCCCCCGGCGCGTCGCTGACCAGCGCGAACGTCTGCCTGTGTCCCCACGGCAGACAGGTCGCATCCTTCTCGGCCCTCAGCGCCCGTCGCCGTGCGGCCCCATAGCTCTTGCCGCTCAGCCGCGCACGCCAAGCATAGAACTGCGGTTCCGTCACCCGCCGTTGCCGACAGAACTCCCGGATCGATGTTCCGCTGCGCGCCGCCGCCGCAATCAGCTTCCGCCATCGCTCCCGTACCCCATCATCCGCCTTTCCTCCGCCCATCGCACACCTCCGCGTGTTCCACACATGCACCACGCACATGTGTTGACGCGAAGTATGAACACGGCGGGAAGGCAGCGGAAGATGGGTTCACCGGACGCTTACGGCGTTTCAGCGAGCTCGTTTTCCACGAGACCTACGACTTCATTCGCTTCGACGCCGCAAGCGGCGTGACCGTAAGCATGGAGCAGGCGCGGGAAGCGTGCCGGCAGGCAAGGCAGGCGCGGCGCATCCGCTCGAATGCTCAGGCGACAATGACGGCGCAGGAACTGATATGCGCCCAGTACCGCGACAAGGCGTTGGCGGGCCGTATGGGCAAGTCGCGGAGCGGAATCGTCGGCGCCGCGCTCATTCGCCGATCCTCGTTCATTGCCCTTTTCCCCAGACTTCTGACCGCGCGGACGTCATGGCGAACACCACCGAGTCGGCGGCTAGGGCATGGACGCGGAGACTTCTTCTGGACGCAAAGCGCGCCCGTTGATGCTCAACTCGTCCAGGGCGCCTTCGAAGACCGGCCAGGCGGACAACGGCGTGCGGCCGATGAACATCGGCTCACGGCGTTCCACGACCCCGTGCTCCATTTCGGCTTCTTTGTGCCCATTGAGGTAGAGTTCTGTCCGGCTGACGAGCCGATCTTCTCTTTGACGCTCATGATCCATTACGATCGTCACGCGCGTCCATTCTCCTGTCAACACCGGACTTCCGGAAACAATGCCCATTTCTCTGCCGCCTTCGTACCATGAAAAACGAATGCGACCGTCAGGCCGAATTCGCAGTGCGGAATGGATGTGATCCGAGCGGGAAGCGTCGCCCTGAGCTAGTATGAACTGGTCTGTGGTCCGTTCGCCATCTGG
>CALLML010000123.1 GCA_938005705.1 uncultured bacterium | reverse complement strand
GTGCGAAACCCGCTAATCGCGGTCAATCCGCAGTACCGGCGGCTCAGCCATACCGCCACATCCCTATGTCGGTCGGATCGCAATCCTCAATCGTCCGCCGATTGCCGGCGCGCGAGACAAGGTTCGGGACAAGGTTGATGCTCGCCTCTTCCACCCTCCGCGTGATGCCCCGCATCGCGGGGCAAACGCGGCTACGTTTGCCACCGCGTGAAGGCCACGTTGCCGCGGCCTTTACGCGGTGGCATCACGTGGCAACCCTCTACCCTCAACCCTTCTTCAAGGCAGCGTAATGGGGACAGGGAAATAGTTTCAGGCGGCGGCATCGGGTCGAGGGGGTCGGTGGAGATGGGTTCAACGGCGCGAGCCCGCCCGCCACCTGATGGGGCCATGATGCCTGATTGGGCCGCGGCGAGGTCGCGGAAAGACTTCCAGAGGGACAGAGACCGATTTGCAAGTTATTGATGTTCAACGATTGGGGGCAGACCGCTTGTCCCCGCCGCCATCCCGCCGTTGCCGCGACAAATTCCCTGTCCCTTTTCTTCCCTCTCATGGAGTGTATCACACTTCGCGAAGTGTGATACACTCGCCGCGGCAGGTTCGGAGCGCGCTTACGGGGTAAGGGAGGATCCCTTTGTCACCCGATTCCCACCGGACTGGTCCCGGTGGTGCGAAAGATGCTCTCAAAGGGACAGACACCAATTAGAAGACACGCCTTCGATCTCGTCCGCCGCGGGAAGCGCGCCCTCGAGAATCATCGCCGCCGGCAGCGGCTGCGCGACCCGCCGCAGGGCTTGTCGGAAGGGCCGTCCGTCCACGATGGAACGCGCGAAGTCGGCCACGGTTTTCCGCTCGAAGAGAAGGCGCAGGGCGGGAGATTTTCCAATCGTTTTTTGGACGACCCCTGGCGACTTCTTCCGATTTTTTTCGATGGCAGTCGCCGGCAGTCACCCCCTAAACCCTCTTCAACACCTTCACCCCCAGCTTCCGCATCCGGGAGCGCAGGGTGTTGGGATTGATCCGCAGCCGCGCGGCGGCGCCGCGCGGACCGGAGACACGACCGCCGGTCAGGGAGAGCGCCCGCCGGATATGCGCGGCCATGGCTTCGTCCAACGGCAACAGATCGGCCTCGGGCGGGAGCGCAACCGCGGGCGCGGGCGCCGTGTCCGCGCCGCCCAGCGGCGGAAAAACCAATGTGCCGCCGCGGCCCAGGATCAGCGCGCGCTCGACCACGTTCTGCAGCTCGCGCACGTTGCCCGGCCAGTCGTAGGCCTGCAACCGCGCGAGGTCGGCGGCATCCAATTCGGGCAGCCGCTCCAGATTCATCTCCCGGGCCTTGCGCCGGACGAAGTACTGCGCCAGCGCTGGAATATCCTCGCGACGCATGCGCAAGGGCGGGATCAGGATCGGAAATACGTTCAACCGGTACCAGAGGTCTTCGCGGAACCGGCCCTCGCGCACCATCCGGGCAAGATCGCGATGGGTCGCGGCGATGACGCGAACGTCGGCGTCCAGCGTCTCCGTGCCGCCGACGCGTTCAAACTGCTTCTCCTGCAACACGCGCAGCAGTTTCACCTGCGCTTCGAGGGAAAGCTCGCCGATCTCGTCGAGAAAGATCGTGCCGCCGGCGGCGCGTTCGAACCGGCCGCGCTTGCGCTCGATCGCGCCGGTGAAGGCGCCCTTCTCGTGCCCGAACAACTCGCTATCGAGCAGCGTTTCGGGGATCGCGCCGCATTGCACCCGCACCAGCGGCCCCGCGCTGCGCGGCGATAGCTGGTGAATCGCGTTGGCGATGACTTCCTTGCCGGTTCCCGTTTCGCCCTGCAAGAGCACGGGGCTGGACAACGGGGCGACGCGCCGCACCATTTCCATCACCGTCGCCAGGCCGAAGTCGGCGCCGACGACCTCGACGCCCGTCGCTCGCTGCATGTCCTGCGAGAGCGCCCGGTTGTCCTCGATCAACTGGTCGCGCAGCCGCTCCAGTTCGCGGTAGCGCCAGGCGTTGCTCATCGCCAGGGCGATCGGCTCCTTCACCTGTTCCAGCAGAGCGGCGTGGCGCGGTTTATAGCGGCCGTGTCCTTCGGCGGACAACGCCAGTCCGCCGACGACCTCGTCCTGAATCCAAAGCTGCAAGGCCAGCACGGACCGGGTGCGCAGGTGCGGAAAACCGCGCAACACGGCCTCCGGCAACGAGTCGGGCGTATTGTGAATGGTCACGATCGGGCCGCGACCCCGCGAGCGATCCAGAATCGCCACGAAGTCGGCGTCCATCGAAAAAACGCGCGACTCGCCATCCGACCCGCGGATCAGGCCGCCGCCGTCCGCCTCGGCAACGCCGTAAATCATCCGGCGCGCGACATCGAAACGATGCAGGCCAATCCGATCGGCGGGAATGAATCGCCGCAGGTAAGCAAAAAGGTTCAGCATCGCCTCGCCGATGTCCAGCGTCCCGCTGACCCGCAGCGTGACTTCGCGGAAGAATTCCAGTTCGTTGAGCTTCATCGGAGCGCCCTCCGGGGGGTCGAGCCGATCCATCGGATCCGGCCGATCGGACGGATCATTATTGCGTTAGATTTCATGATTCCGTTCTATAGCACAAATGCGGTTCACGACATATCACAAATTGAGGGGCCGATCAGATGAAAATCGCCGTGCTCCGGCCATTTTCGGGCTTGGCACGGTTTCTGCAATAAGGCGGGAGGCGGGCGCCGGGGGCGCCCTGGCGACGGTGGCGGTGAGTCACGAAAGGCGCCGAAGCTATGCAGCAGATTGAGATCATACGGGTTCGCGCGGCGCCGGACCGGGCCGCGACGGCGCTGGCCGCGCTGGGCGCAGAGACGGCGCGCTGTCGGGCGATGGCCGGCGCCGTTGCGGCGTTGGTGTTGCGGCACGGCTATTATCCGGGCGACCTGGCGGCCGTGCTCTACTGGAACGACAAGTCTCTGCCCTCGCGGGAAGGCACGGCGCTGGCGGAATCCCTGCGCGCGTTCGGCAGCGTCGAGCACGCCGTGTGGAATGTCGTGGGGGGCGCCCCGACCCCTGCGGCGGCGGCCCAGCCGCACCGGGCTTGAAAGGCATCGTCATGCGAACCGACCGCTCCATCGTTTTCCTCGCGTCCTTGATAGCCGTCGCTGGGCTGGCGTCCGGCTGCGCGAGTTTCGATCCGCGGCGCGCGCGAGGGGAGCAGACCGCCGAGTTCACGGCGCGGCTTGACCGCCTCGCCGCCGCGGAGCTTTCCCGTCCGCTTTCGCTCGATGACTGCATTCAAATCGCGATGGCGAACAACTACGAGGCGCGAAAGGCGGATCTGGATCGCGAATTGTACCGTATCGGGAAGAACGTGGCCTTCACGGCGTTTCTGCCCAATGTCGCCGCCTCCGCCGGATACCAATCCTACGCGCGCGATCCGAGGGTGACGGAGCGACGGTTCGGCGCGGCGGATGTGAATATCGGCCTTCCCATCTTCATGCCCTCCTCGTGGTTTCTTTATGCGGCCGCGCGCCAGGGTTATGCCGCGAGCGGAATCGCCGCGCATTATGTCCGCCAGGGCATCGTGCTGGAAACGACGGTCCGCTATTACGACCTGCTGGCGCAGCGGGAGACGGCGGCGGCGTTGGAATCCCAGGCGGAAGCCGCCCGCGCTCAGGCGGATCGCGCGCGCGGCCTCGCCGACGAGGGTCTGATCGCGGTCTGGGAGGGCGATGCCGCCCGGCAGCAGGCCGAAGCGCGCGCGGCCGAGCTCAATCGCGCCCGTCGGCAGATCGCCGTATTGCGCGGCGAATTACTGCGCACGATGGGTCTCTCGCCACTGGCGCCGCTCGAAATTGCCGGCGCCGCGCCCGCGCCCGTCCGGCCCGAGGGCGCGCTCGAAGATCTCGTGCTGCGCGCGCTGGAAATCCATCCGCAACTGACGCTGGCCGACCGGCAGGTGGTGATCCACGAGCGCCGCGCGCGCCAGGCCTTCACGGAATTTCTGCCGGTGGTCTCCTTGTTCGCGACCGGTTCGTGGACCGGCAACGACCTGGCGGCGCACGCCTCCAACTGGGTGGCCGGCTTCAAGGGGGCCTGGACGCTCTTCGACGGTCTGGCGAACGTCGCGCGCTATCGGGCCGCGCGCGTCGAACGCCGGCAGAGCGAACTGGCGCGCGAGTCCGCGTTTCTTTCCGTCATCGTGCAAGTCATCGCCGCCGACGCGGCCGCGCGCGACGCCGCCGACGCGGTCCGGCTGAGCCGCGAGGCCTACGCGGTGGCCGCCGCGCGGTTTGCCGATCGCGACGCGAAGGCGCGCGAGGGTCTGCTGCCGCTTTCCGATGCGCTCGAAGCTCGCGCCGCGATGGATCTGGCGCAGGTCGAATGGATTCGCGCGCAATACCGCGAACGCATCGCCCTCGCAAATCTGGAATTGGCCATGGGGCTGACGCTCGTGCCGGAGAAGAAAGATCCGTCGGATCGATCCGACCCGACGGATCAAACCGAGGAGAAACCATGAAGACGATTTTGGGCAAGAACCTCGCGATGGCCGCCGCCGCGTTGTTGGCGTTGGAACTCGCGGCCGGATGCGGACGGCGCCGCGAAGCCGAAGCGCCGCCGGAGCCGGCGCTCCCCGTGCGCACGCAACCGGTCGCCGCGCGCGTCTTCGAGCGGCGCCTGTCCGTTCAGGGCACGCTCGAGGCCAAGAACTTTGTCCAGGTCGCGGCGCGCGTCGAAGGAATTCTGGACGAGGTCTGGGTGGACAAGGGCGATGCGGTAACCGGCGGCGAGACGCCGCTGTTCCAGGTGGACCCCGCCACCCGGCGCAACGCCGTGACGATCGCGGAACAGGATCTCGCGGTGGCCGAGGCCGGATTGCGCGTCGCGCGCGCCACCGTCGCGTCGGCCCGCGCCGAGGCGCGCAAGATCGAACTCGATTTCGAGCGCTTTGAGCGCCTGCTCCGCGACGGACGGGTCAGCGCGGGCGAGTTCGAAACCGTGGACGTCGCGCGGGCCCGGTCGCAGGCCGCCGTGTCGGTCGCCGAAGCTCAGGCGGAGCTCGCCGAAAGCCGGGTGCGCCAGGCCGAAGCCGAGCTGAAAATCGCGCGAAAAAATCTGGAGGATACGAAAGTGATCGCGCCGATTTCCGGCACGGTCAGCGCGCGGCTGGCCGAGCCGGGGGAGCGCGCGGCGGTCGGGCGCGTTGTGCTGCGCATAGACGACCTTTCGGAGATCGAGGCGGCGGCCTATCTGCCCGCCCAGTACTATGCCGACGTCCTTCCGGGCAGGACGGAGTTCCGTCTGACGCTGGACGGCCGGGACGCCGGTCGGCATGTGGTGGAGTATCGGGCGCCGATCATCCACACGGCGTTGCGGACCTTCGAGATTCGCGGACGGGTCCGCGATCCCGACGCCGTGCCCGGCCGCATGGCCGGGATCACCCTCGTATTCGAGACCCGCGAGCAGCTCGGCGTGCCTTCCGCCGCCCTGCTGGTTCGCGAGGGCCGCCCGACGGTGTTCGTCGCCGACGCCGGCCGCGCGCGCGCCCGCGCCGTCGAGACCGGCTGGCAAAACGACGGTTGGACCGAAATCCGTTCCGGCCTGTCCGCCGGCGACCGGGTCATCGTCGAGGGACAGACGCAATTGCGCGACGGACAGGCCGTCGAGGAGCGCTGAAACCGGCGCGCCGGTCTTTTGGGGAGATTCGCCATGTTTCTTGCCACCGCATCCACTCGGCGCCCGATCGCGATGAGCTGCCTGCTGATCGCGCTGGTCGCGCTGGGCCTCAATTCATACCGAAAGCTCTCCATCGAACGCATGCCGTCGGTGGATATCCCCTTCCTGGCCATCGTTACCACCTGGGTCGGCGCGTCGCCGGAAGATATCGAGAAGGACGTGGCCAAGCCTATCGAGGACGCGGTCGCCGGTATTGACGGACTCAAACACATCGAGTCCTCCTGCATGGATAACGTTTCGCAGATCGCCCTGGAATTCGACCTGCGGGTGAACATAGACGCCGCGGCGCAAGACGTGCGGGAAAAGCTCGACGCGGTGCTGGCGCGGCTGCCGTCCGATGCCGACCGCCCCGTCATTCAGAAAATCAACCTCAACGCCCAGCCGATCGCCAATCTCTTCCTCTCCGGCGCCGCGCCCCTCGACGAACTATACGATTATGCCGACCACGTTCTCGCGGACCGGTTCGCCACGGTGCCCGGCGTAGGCGAGGTGCAGGTCGTCGGCGGCAACCGGCGCGAGGTGTGGGTCGAACTGGACCGCGATCGTCTGGCCGCCGCCGGCTTGACCACGCAGGACGCGGCGGCCGCGCTGCGGCGCGGCGTGCTGGCCCTGCCGGGCGGCCGCATCCGCGAGGCGGGCCACGAATATTCCGTGCGGTTCGATGCCGAGTATCAGGATGTCGCCGAAATCGAAAACCTGGAGATCGCGAATCGCGACGGCGCGCGCCTGCGGCTGGGCGATCTGGGGACGGTGCGGCTGGCGACGCGTGAAATCCGCCAGCGGGCCATTCTCGATGGCGAGCCGGGTGTCGTAATCAAGATCGTCAAGAAGGCCGAGGGCAACATCGTCTCGGTGGTGCGGGAGGCCCGGCGCCGCTTCGAGGAACTCCGGCGGCAACTGCCCGGCGGCATGGAATTGCGCTGGGTTTCGGACGAAGCGGCGATCGTTCAGGCTTCGGTGGATTCGGCCATCGCCGCCGTGTGGCAAGCCGTGCTGGTCTGCGCACTCGTGCTTTTTCTATCCCTCTTCAATATCCGAACCACCCTTATCGTCGCGATCGCGATGCCGATCACCATATTGATCAGTCTCTTCTTCCTGCGACTGGCGGGCCAGACACTGAACCTGCCGACGCTGCTGGCGATCGGTCTTTCGACGGGCGTGCTGGTGGCGAATTCGATCGTCGTGCTGGAGAACATCGTCGAGAAGATGGAGACGATGGACGACCGTTGGGCCGCGGCGCGCGCCGGAGCCTCGGAAGTGGGAGTCGCCGTCCTTGCCTCGGCGGGCACGAACGTGATCGTGATGCTGCCGATCGCGATGATGTCGAGCCTCGCGGGCCGAATGCTGACGCCGTTCGCGATCGCAACGCTCCTCGTGAACGCGGCGTCGCTTTTCATCAGCTTCACGTTGACGCCGATCCTGAGCGCCCTGATCCTCCAGCCGGCATCCCGAAGGCGCGACAACGTCCTTTCGCGATTCGGCCGCCGCTGGGACTCCGGATTCAGCGCCGCCGGCGAACGATTTGCCGCGACCTTGCGCCGCATCGCGGCGAAGAAGCGCTACAACCTGCCGATCGTGCTCGGTTTCGCCGCGCTTTTCCTGCTGACGATGCGATTCGGCGGCGGACGGCTCGGGTTCAGCTTCTCGGAGACCGCCGACGACGGTCGGCTCTTCATCCGCGTCGAGATGCCGCCGTATTACGACCTGGAACGCACGACCCGGCGGCTCGAAGGCATCCAGGCCCAACTGCTCGGTTATTCGGACATCGAGCATGTGTTGACGACGGTGGGGCGCGCGACAGCCATGAGCGGCCAGGCCACGGAAGGCGTGTATCTCGGCCAGATCGAACTGTTCTTCAAGCCGAAGACGCAGCGCGCCTGGCGCATGCCGGACCGTCTCGCTGAAATTCGTGAGCGTCTGCGCGCCGAAACGGACGCGCATATTTCCGTTTCTGTGCCCGGCATTGTGGGCGGGCAGACCTTTCAGATTGACCAAAATCTTTCCGGGCCGGATTTGGATGTGCTCAACGAAACGGCGCTGGCGATTCGAGCCGCCGTCCGCGACCGCCCGGGCGTGGGCCTGCTGGAAACCACGGTGCGCGATCCCAAGCCGGAAATCCGCGTGGCGCCCAACCGTCCCGTGCTCTCCGATATCGGCCTGTCGCCGGCGGCGCTGGCCGCCATCGTGCGCGGCAACATCGAGGGCATTGAAGCCGCCAACTACAAACGGGGCGATCGCACCTTTGACATCCGCGTAAAGCTCGCGGAACGCGAAGGCAAGGATCAAATCCGCCAGTTCCTGCTGCCGGGCGCCGATGGCCGCCCGATTCCGCTCGAAAACGTCGCGGAGGTCCTCGATTCGCGCGCGCTCGTGCAGATTTACCGATATGACCGGCAGCGCACCGTAAAAATTCTCGGCGATCTCGCCCCCGGCGCGACGATGAGTCAGGTGGGGGCCGACATTGCGCGCACCGTCGCCGAGCGTAACCTCGTGCCTGCCGGCTATACGCTGGGCGCCGCGGGCATGGTGGAGCGGCTGGGCGAGATCGTCGCCGACTTCGGCGAGGCCATCTTGTTGGCGACGTTCCTTACGCTGCTCGCGCTCGCGGCGATTCTCGAGTCCTGGAGTCGGCCCGGTTGGGTGTTGTTGACGCTCCCGATGGCGCTGATCGGCGTCGTCTGGGCGCTGGTGTTGAGCGGCTCGGCCATCACCATTTTCGTCCTGCTGGGCATGCTGATGCTGATCGGCGTGGTGGTCAATCCCGCCATTTTGATCGTGGATACGATGGCGCGGCATCTGAAGGAAGGCGTCCACCGCCGCGAGGCCATGCTGACGGCGATGGTCGAGCAGTTTCGTCCCGTACTGATGGTCACGCTGGCCGCCGGCCTTGGCATGCTGCCGATGGCGCTGGGGCGCGGCATCGGCTCGGAAAACCGCGCCGGCATCGGTCTGGCTTCCGTGGCCGGCGTTTTGGTCGCCGGATTCCTCACGCTGAGCGTGCTGCCGCTGATTTACACGCTGTTCACGCGCGGCGGAG
>CALLML010000122.1 GCA_938005705.1 uncultured bacterium | reverse complement strand
CGGCTCCAGCAGGCGGACGTAGGAAAAAGGTACGCGCCGCGGATGATCCGGCACACCTGTGACGACAATTTCCGCGTCCGCCACCGGCTTTCGCTCCTCATCCACAACCAGCCCTGTCAACCGCGTCAAAGGCATCAGCCGCACCGTCACTTCGACACGCCGATCATGCCCAGGCTCCACCAGCGCCAGTCCCCCGACTCGCCCAATCGCATCCTCCGCATAGACCGGAAGAAACCGTCCGGCCTCGTCCGGCCCCTCCGCCATGCGACGCTCGGCTAGAAAGGCGCCGTTGGTGTCCGTCCGCAAAAGGGACGCTTCGCTCGATTCGCCTGCCATAACCCAGGCCCCCGCCGCCGGCGTCCCGTCCGGATGAACCACAAGACCGACCAGCGTCACCATCGCCATTTCGCGCCGCCAGGACGCGAGTCGCTTCCGCGCCGCTTCCGCCGCGTCGGTCTCACCGTGTTTCTGAATCGCCTCCTCCCATGCCCGCGCCGCGGCTTCATCCTGTCCGAGACGGGCTTCGCAAAGGCCCAGCCGATAGAGCGCGACCGCCGCCAGCTCCCGCTGCTCCTCCCCGGCGCGTTCGCACGCCATGCGATAAAGCCCCGCGGCCTTTTCGAGGTCCCCGTGCCCCCATTCCATTTCATACGCCTCGGCGAAGTTCCGCTCGGCCAGGGCGGAAGCCGACTCCGCCGCCGTCCATTCCACGCCAATTACACACCACAGGACCGCGAGCAGAAACCGGCCCCGGGCGCCGCGACGGATCACCGGCCGGACCATCGCGCCGCTTGCGATCTTTTCACGCTCTCTTGTCAGCGCCATTCTGCCGAGCGCCCTCCGTCTGCGCTTCAAGTACACCGCTGCGGGACCAACGCCATCCGCTTGCGACTACGCCATGAATTTGTACCCCACGCCATAGACCGTCAGAATGTGTTTCGGATGGCGCGGGTCTTTTTCAATCTTGGCGCGCAGCAGCGCCACAAACGTGTCCAGCGAACGCTGGGTGCCATAGTATTCCATACCCCAGACCTCGCGAACGAGCACCTCGCGCGAAAGCGCCTTGCCCTCGTTCGCAAGGAAATAGGCCAGCAAATCGAATTCCGTCCGCGTCACCGGCACTTCGCGCCCCTTGCGCGTGAGAGTGCGCGATGCGGGATCCAGTGTGAACTCGCCAAAAACGCGCGGCTCGCCGCGCTCGCGCGCCCGTTCCTCCCTGGCTAGCATCGCGCGAATGCGTGCCAGCAGTTCTTTCACGCTGAACGGTTTGGTCACATAGTCGTCGGCGCCCAAATCGAATCCCAGCAGCTTGTCGAATTCCTCCTTGCGCGCCGTCAGCATGATGATCGGCGCTTTGAATCCGCGTTCGCGAAGCGCGCGGCAGATTTCGAATCCGCTCTTGCCGGGCAGCATGATGTCCAGCACCACGAGATCGGGCTTGCGCTCGAGCGCCAGTCGCTCGCCCTCCGGCCCGGTCGTCGCCTTGAGCACGCGGTAACCGGCCACGGAAAGGTTTTCCTCCAGCCCCAGCATCAGCGATTCGTCGTCCTCGACCACCAATACGCTCCGCATCTTGTTCATGACGCGCGCTCCCTGCCTTTCGAATCCAGCCTGTCTACCGCATCCCTTGCGCGACCAATGGCCGGCAACCGCACAAAAAACGTGCTGCCCTTTCCTGGCCGGCTCCATACAGAAATCCGCCCTCCATGAGCCCGCACGATTTGACGGCACAACGCCAATCCGAGACCCGCGCCCGACGTGCCGGCCACCCGGACATCGGGGCTGCGATAGAAACGCCGGAAAATGCGGCGCAGGTCGCGGCGTGAAATGCCGACGCCGTGATCCTCCACGGCCACCGTCACCCAACGGCCTTCGGCCGAAAACACCACCCGGATGTCGCGCTGCTCCGGCGAATATTTCACGGCGTTGTCCAACAGGTTCATCAAGACCTGTCCCATGGCGTCCGGGTCAAACCGCGCCGGAGGCCGTTCCTCCGGCAAGGCCAGACTGATCCGCGCGCCGGACATTCCCACTGTTTCCTTGAACGCGGAAACCGTTTCGCGGACCAGCGCCCCGAGGTCTCCGGTCTGCATCCGATAGGCCATGGCATTCTGCCCCAGTCGCACGAAATATAGCGCGCGGTCGGTCAACCGCGCCAATCGGTCCGATTCGCGAATGATGGCGGCCAGAAACGCCTGCCGTTTGGCCTCGTCCTTGACGTGACCGAGCTGCAGGCTCTCGGCCAGCATCCGCATGGACGCCAGCGGCGTGCGCAAGTCGTGGGAGATGCTGGCCACAAAATCGCTCCGCGAACGGGCCTGGCGGATTTCCCGAGCCGCACTGCCGATGGCCACCCAAAAACCCGCCGCCACACCGGCCGCCAGCAGGACGAAACTCCACGCGTAGAACCGGGCCTCCAATCTGGCGGAAGCGACCAACGCGCGGGGATCCAGCGGAAAAGCCGCCATGGTCCAATCCGCGAGGGGCGGATCCAATCGCCTTTCCGCCAGCGGCCGGACGCCGAGGCCCGCCGGATCGGGCCCCGATTGCGGCCCTCGCGCCGCCATGACGATCGGCAGATCGGATGCGGCTTCGCGCCCCAGAGCGGCCAGCAGTCGCGCTATCGCATCCGGCTGAACCAGAAAACCCGCCATGACGTTGCTGGTTTCGGACAGACGCGTCAAGCCCATCACATCGCCGTTCGGCTCGCACCAGATGGTCGTTTCGTTTGTCGTGACCGTGGCCCGTCGCTCCGACCATGCGGTCGCGATGGCTTCCCTTTCCGGGGCGGACAACGCTATCCCTCGCGCCATTTCCTGCCGCGCCTGCTCCCAGGACGCCGCGCGCCGCTCGGCCGCTTGATAATCCGGCTCGTCCATCTCCCGGCGGGCGGCCGCCAGTCGTTCAGGAAGCCGGGCGGCCGCCTGATCGAGGAGCATATCGCGCTGCAGGGGATCCGTCGTCAGGGCTTCGCGCAAAGCGGTTTCAGCCAGTTCAATTTCCTGTTCCAGCGCCGCCGCGGGTGGTCCGGTTTCGGCCAGCAGATCGCACAAAAGCCGCTGCGCCATGAGGTCATACCGGTAACCGTGAGGATTCCGGATTCCTCCGGCCGCCTGGTTCGCTCCGCTTGGCGCGCCGCGGCGAGCTTCTTCCAACGTCATGCGCAAGGCGGCGGTCGCCCGTTCCGGCCGTCCGGCCTTGCGATGACACTGGTACAGCCGCAACGTGACCTCGCAACGCGCCGCGGCGGAAAGTCCCGGGCGCTCCAACCAACGCTCGAATTCCGCCGCTGCGTCCGTCCAGTTTCGCGCCACGTGCTGTGTCTTTTCGGCCCGACGGAATTGTTCCGAATCTTCAAGCTCCTGCGGCACATCCGGCGAGGTGAAATGGTCGAACTGGGGAACAGGCAAAACGGAAGGATAGAGCAAACCGCCGGGATCGCTCGCCACCAGCAATTGATGCAGCTCGGGATGGCGGGCACGCAGGGCGGCCGCCGCAAACCATAATGCCTCCGGCCTCCGCGCTTCGGCGGCCGCCGAAGCGCAGGCGCGCCCCAGCTCTTCGAGTCCCTGCCGCAGCCGCGGCGACAACACCTCGAGGCGCGCCGCGGCGGCGGTTTCAAGCTGCTGTTCGGCCACGAGCTGCCAGTTCCGCAATACGCGGGCGGCCAGAATGCTCAACGCGGCAGTGGGCCCCACCACCAACGCCAGCACCATGAGAAACAGTCTGATCTCCCGCTGCACGCGAATGCCCCGCATTCTCCCGCATCCGACCGGCGCGCGTCGAATTCGGAGTTCAGCGGTCCCTGGCTTCGAGTTCAATCAGCCAGGACCGGACGGCGTCCCGGTCGGGCGCGGACGGATGCAGTTCGAGGTAGCGCCGGTAGTGCCAGGCGGCTTTTGGGGGATCCTTCAGATAATCCTCGTACAGCAATCCCAGGTTGTAATAGGCGAGCGGATGGTTCGGCGCCTGACGGCAGGCCTGAAGGTACAAACGTTCCGCCTCGCGATACCGTCCCGCTCGGACCGCCGCCCGCGCCGCCTCGTGCAACGCCGCCGTTTCCGGAAGGCGCGGCGTTGTTTCTTCGGCCGGTGACGGGCGTGCGGGCTGCGGCTCCGCCCGCTCGCGAAGACGGCGCAGCTCGCGCCGGTAGTCCAACGCCTTCTCCGCCAGTAGCCGCATGGTCCGGCGTTGCCTTTCCAGTTCCGCCTGCCGACTCGAGAGTTGTTCCCGCAGCGTTTTGTTTTCGGCGGCCAGCGCCTCCGCGCGCTGCTTCCACTCCGTTTCCCGCCGGCCAGACTGTTCCTTCGACTGCGCCTCCGCCTGACTGGCCTCCCGCCACTCCATGACTTGCCGGCGCAGTCGCGCGTTCTCCTCTTCCAACTGGCGAAACAATGCCGAACCCGGTTGAGGCGCGGGCACCGGCGGCGACGGCGCGTCCGTCTTTCGCTCCCCTGCCATGCGAGTCAACTCGCGCTCCAGCGCGGACTTCTCCTCGCGCAACCGTTCGATTTCGCGCCGCGGATCCTCGGCCGCGCGCAGGGCGGCAATCACCGCGGCCAGGTCGGCCTGCTTCTGCTCCAAATCGCGCACCTGCAGCAGCAACCGCGCGTTCTCCCGCCGCAAATCGGAGGCCGCGCGCGCGGCCTCCGCCACCTGCCGGCGCAACTCCAGATTCTCCCGCAC
>CALLML010000121.1 GCA_938005705.1 uncultured bacterium | reverse complement strand
ATTGATCCCAACAACTGAGATGGCGGACCTTGTACTCTCCGCGATACCGTTCCACGCATCGGCCAAACTGTTGTGGATGAATGCTGCGAGTCACTTGAGCGAATACGGGGGCGCACGTGTTCATGGCCCCAGCATGCCCATCGGTCGAATCCGAGGCAATTCACGCCGCCGGCGCTCAAATCGCTCACATCATTCCGCGTCTCGTTCATACTGATAATGATACACTTACAAATACACTCGCATTCAATAACCGGACACTCATGCTGGCGGACAATTCAATGAGCACTATAAAGGCCAACTCTGGGGGTATGCACGCTTCGCCATCCGTGGTGGGAGTGACATGGGGTGGTGATTCATGTTGACCAACCGATGCAGACGATGACGGAACCCCGAACAAAAGCGGCGGAGATATCTAAGAGCGCATCTGACTCGATATCACTTGTGAGGCACCAGTCATCTCATTATTACCCCGACATGTTCATTTACGGCGTCGCGGCCTCCGTCCGCATTCCCCCTCCGAGCTGCGGCGAGGTTTTTGACACGCTGAGTCTCTGCATTCGTCGGACGCAAGGCACGAGCGTGCTCGCGCCGCGGGGAATAAGCATGTAAAATATCGCAAGCGTTAGAAGGAGAGTCGAAGACTCGCACGCCACGTGAAGGTATCAAAAAGGCGCAGATGCGAGCCGATAGAGAGGCGAGGCGTCAGAAAAAGGTTCGCCCCGAACGCCAAGCCTACAACGCGTGACTGCTCAAAAGGGCGGTTCCCCCCCTCGATGAGGCGCTCACCCGTCAACCATTGGGCTACGGGACCCACATATAGGTCGAGGCTATAGGGATACGAGGCCTGCCCTGGTCGGTCCTCAGCCAGGATGTCGTAGTGAATGGTGGCTGTAAAACTGTATTCGTGCCAATGTCCCGACTCCTCTCCGTCGTCAAAACTCCCATAGCCATAATCGGCCGCCGCGCGTAGACTCAGACCGCCGGCCATAAATTCCGGCTCTGGAACATTCACCCGCCAGAGATGCGCCGCCAGTCCCACACGCCCGCGGAAAAAGCCGTCGCCCCAGTCATGCCGGTTCATTCGCTTGACCTGGGCATAACCGCCCGAACCGAAAATCTGCGCCCATGAGTTCAGCGGGAGACCTAAAAAAAACGAATTCGATTCCACCTCGACATTGCGCGTACGCATCCCCTCCGGTTTGACGGTTCGATACAACCGTTCGTGATCCGCACCGACCGTCAATCCCGGCAAGGTAAGGCTCTCCCACAGGCTTGACTGGATCGAGGCATCGCCCGATGCCGCCGCGTATGCCGCGCGCGATCCGTCCCACGTTCCCATACCAGCGACCACCAAGGCTATAAAAAAACGGCTTCGTTTCATAAGGCCCGACTCCCTTCGCTGATGTACTCAGGTCTCAGATTTTCAGCTTCATTGGGTCCACCTTCTTGACCCTACCGCCATCCAATCGCTCACGCAACGTTTTTCGTTTGTTGTCAAATTTCCAGAGATGTGATATGAGATTAAAAATTTTTTGGCCACATCTCCTGCTGTGGCATAGGTGCTGGAATCGGGTGATTCCAATGTACAAACAGTCAACGACGGCAAGGCTTCAAGATGGGGCCGTTCCGTCGGCAGGAGGAAGTGAGGAGATACAAGGCGATGAAAAAGGAAATCCAGGTGGTATTGATTGGTTCGATCATTGCGGCGGGAGTAGCAGTCTTTGCCACAGCCGCCGACGTTTCCGCCAATATCGCATTGACCGTCGCGGCCGCGCCGAACCAAGAGGCTGGCGTTGAGGAAAAGGTTATGCTCAAGGGCACTATCGAAGTACGCAATGGTGATGTGCCGCAAATCCTCCTGCGCGTGAACGATGAGGAAGCGTACTTCATTTTGTCCGACGAAAATGGCCAGAAACTCGTGGCACTGGCGGGACAGAAGGTCAAGGTCAAAGCGGTAAAGACCGATAGAGGGCTTGCCGTTATCGATTTCAAGCCCTTGAAAGCGAATGTAGACCAGGAGTGAGTTCGCCGGCGGTCAGATATTTGCCATCAGTTATGCTTGTCACGCAGACGGCTCATACTCGTGAGTCGTCTGTGCTTTTTTCAGTGAATCTGGCAATGTTTCCAAAAATCTTCGGATTTCATCGCGCACCCGCCGGTAATGAGACAGAGCCTCTTCTTCCGTCTTCGCTCCCTTAGCTAGAGTGGGCGGATCATCGAAACCGACGTGTACTACTTTGGCTTTGCCTTTGAGCCACATAGGGCAGGTTTCGTGCGCGTGGCTGCAGACGGTGACGACATAATCGAAGTTTTTGTCCTGCAAATCGTCCACCTTCTTTGATCGGTGGTGTGAAATATCTACCCCGACCTCCGCCATGACTTTCACCGCCAGCGGATTGAGGCCGTGAGTCTCCACGCCTGCGGAATGCGCCTCGATCATGTCACTCTTAAGCGCCCGCGCCCACCCTTCCGCCATTTGGCTGCGGCAGGAATTGCCCGTGCACAGGAAAAGCACTTTCAGTTTGGGTTTTCGGGCGCACAGGAGAAATACGGGGTATTCCCGGTCGTTTCGAGCCATGTGATGAACGACACGCCATTGCACATCGGTCAGCTCTTGGGCACGCGCTAATTTCATCAGGACTTCGGGTTGAAGGCCCGGGTGCGGCACGACGACATCGCCGTGGAAGGATCCATCCTCTTCCAAAAGGTCCGCCATCGCCAGAAAGCCGCCCGGCCGAAGCATTGCGACGAATGTTCGGAGCAATGCGGCAATATCGGCGATGTGGTGCAAGGCCATGGCGATGATAATGCCATCGTATGGATCGGAAGGCGGCGGATCGCGCGTCAGATCGAGCAAAAGCGGGTGGATGTTTCGAATGCCAGCGGCCATCAGTTTTTTCCTGACCTGTTCGAGCATCCCCATCGAGACGTCTACGGCGTCAATGGAGCCGACACGGTCTGCCAGCAGAAAGCTCAGAGATGCCGTGCCACAGCCGTATTCAAGCAGCCGCTGACCAGACCGGAGAGACACGCACGCCATTAGCGCTTTCGCAATGGCCGCCGTCAACGCCCGCCGATGGAAATCCTCATCCCAGAACGAGGCTTTGGCATCGAATTCGTTTGTGGATTTTTGGGGCGAAGTCATTATGTATCCACCTTACAGATGCTCAAATGAACATCTTTGGGTAGCGCTACGCCGGCGGCGACTTGCAGGGCCTTGAACGCGGCGATCGGCACGGCGCAGGCGGAGCAACAGCCTTTGAGGGTTTCACGCGCGGTCGTCAGGACTACGCTGTCCGATCCCGCGCCGATCTCGGCGAATCCGTCCACCGGCCCCCGCGCCATCAGCGCCTCTCCGAATTTCCGCGACTTTTCGCAAGCGCTGACCACGCGGAACGAGACATTCTGGTCGTCTTCGCTCTCCGCGTGAATCCGCGTCTGGAATCCACAAATGCCGGCGTCCACAGTGACCAAAGCTTTCATAGTGAATTTTTCTCTATATGCCATAATACTGGCCGCCTGCAAATCACGTTCTATGTCGAAGCAGGGCAACTGATCCCCCCTGGATACCCGGCAGAATTCCTACTTCGCGGCCGACGCCTTGCGGAATTTGCGACGCGCGATATCCGTTCCGCCTTGAATGTCGGGAGCGCGACATCCTCCGCGGGCACCATCGTCCGTCCTTATTCAGATTTCTCTCGGCATCCGGCGGCGCACCCAGATCCGCGGCGCGGCGTCAGAAAAGGCGACGAACCGTCAAGACTCATCTGTCTTGGCGCACACGAACAGCCGGTCGAGACGGGTATCGGCGATCTTCACCGCGGCGCCCAGGCGGCGCGCCTCTCGCTCGATGAGAGCCAATAATCGGGTGGCATCGTGCTTGTGTTTGTAGATTTTGACGCCCGTGGGGTTGAGGTCGGAGATCAGCACTTTGCCGCCCGGACGGCAGACGCGGAACATCTCGCGGAGGGCCGCGATCGGACGGTCTATGTGATGCAGCGAGTGAAACGAGATCACGACATCGAACGTGTCGTCCTCGAAAGGCAATTTTGTCGCGTCCGCGCGGCGGGCCGTGAATTCACCGCGGAGCCGCTTGCCTTTGGCGTTTTCCCGCGCGCGATGTATGGCATGAGACGATCGGTCAATACCGGTGACTTCATAACCCTTTCGAGCCAGATACAGCGCCATGCAGGCGCATCCGCCCATTCCGATATCCAGCACGCGGCCGGACTTCACGCCAGCGGCTTTCAGCAAGGCCTCGCGCCCCGTGGTATCTTCAACGCGCGACATGGGCTCCCCCATCCTCCGGCGTCCACGCCACCCGGAAGCCGAAATTCGGCGAGGCCCGCTCTGGCGGGGCCGCGTAGCGATTTGCGGAACGGCAATACGGCGGCGGACACTTGAAGCAGCCACCGCGAAGAATGCGCTTCGATCCCGCCGCCGGGCCGCTCGGATCGGTCGCATCCTCAGCGGAATAGGATCCCTCCCAGTCCGCGCACCATTCGAACACGTTGCCGTGCATGTCGTGCAGTCCCCAGGCGTTGGGCGCCTTTGTCGCGACCGGATGGGGCGCGCCGCCGCTGTTACCCGCGTACCAGGCCAGGCGCGCCAAATCCGCCTCGGAATCGCCCCCCGCAAACGGCGTGCTTGTT
>CALLML010000120.1 GCA_938005705.1 uncultured bacterium | reverse complement strand
GGCATCCAGGTCTGTCCACCGGCTTTCCCGCCGGGTGGCGGAGCTCTGCCGATCCTGGCCGAAATTGGATCAACACAGCCTCACCCAAGCATCCGGTGAAGCGCTGCGACACCGGCGCGTCCTCCGCAGCGCCCATTCCTGCGCCGACCACCCCCCGAACGCTCTATTTCCAAGGCCGTCCATGAATAATCCGGGATAGACGGATGGAACCTACGGTGAAAAGATTTCGGGCTCTTGGATGCAAGCCGTTTTCCCCTCGTTTGCGAAGGCTCCCTTTAAGCTTGCCCCTGCAGCGCAATCGCCTTCGGCGGAGGTCGTCCCGCGCGGCATACGCGCCATTTTCCAAGTGTATCCCGCGGCGGACCAACTCGGGCGGCATGTAACAGGCCGAGTCAGTCGGTCCGTCCTCCGTGATGGATCGAAAAGCCGGCGAAAAAACGCGAGGCGATTTGGACATAAGTGTTTTCAACTCTCTCGCTTCCACAGAAGACCATCATTGCAGTCAGCCCTATTCTACAACGCAATCAGTTGGACGAGACCGGCCCGGAGATGGAGACTCAATTCAACCCGATGCCGATACCGGCGATCAGCGAAAGGTCGTTCTTCCGCGCTTCCAACGCCGGTTGGCTATCATACGTGTTCTGCCAAACTATGCGCAGCCGCACCCGCGTATTGACGGCCGCCTCGACCCCAACTTCCATCTTCAGGAGAAAGCGGCCAAAATCGTCCGCCTTCGGCAGCGCATCCGCTGATTGCCAAAGTCGAGCGTGGGGACCAAGTTCCCAGATCAGCCGCTCGGCGAGGCGCGCAGTCATGAAATCGTTTCGCACGCGCGCGACCTTTTCCCAGAGATATGCGAGACCAGTCTCGATCGAAAGCGAGACCTGTTCCTGCTTAATGGCGTAGACACCCAATGCTGGTCCGAGAACCGCGCGATAGTCCACCTGAGCGATATCGTCGCGATACACGGTGCCGTCAAGCGAAGTGAATGCACGATGGGTGAGCGATTGGCGGAGATGGAAGAACCCCCGTGTGTTTTCTACCGTCGTATCCCGTCGTTCCTCGATTCTCGCCTCGCCGTAGTTGGTTTCAACGCCGGCGCGCAGAGACCCTGTCGCGCGCGTCTCCGTTTCGGTAATCAGTGAGGCGTTGACATTCAGCGTCTCGCTGTTGCCTCGCGTGAGGGAGAGGCCGATGTTCGCATCGGTTTTCGTGTTTTGTGAACAAGCGTCCGGAGCCGTGATGCCCATGACAAGCGCCCATACGGCTACCCAACCTATCAGTTGTTTTGCCATAAAACGGGTATCCCTCCCTGCTCGACGTCGGCTTCTCGCATAGGCGGCTGTATCACGTACTTCTTCTTAAAAAGTCGCGGGATAACGGACAGCTTCGACCGGCGAGGCGCCACAGCATGGAGCGGGAGACGGGGATCGAACCCGCGACGTTCAGCTTGGGAAGCTGACATTCTACCACTGAATTACTCCCGCACGATCGCTCTCCATGTTAACACATTTGACGGACGTCGCAAGCCCTGAACAGGCTTGATTTCACGGATGCGATGAGTAGACTGGCTCACCTTTAGACGGTAAACCAAAGGAAGGGCAGTCATGGGTAAAACCTTTCGTATTGCGGTGATCGGCGGCGATGGAACTGGACCGGAAGTGGTCCGCGAAGCGGTCAAGGTGTTGCGCCGCGCCGCGCTGAAATTCGATTTCACGCTTGATCTTCACGATTACGACTACGGCGGCGAACGCTATTTGCGCACCGGCGAGGTGCTGCCGGAGAACGCAGTCGAGGAAATGCGCCGACATGACGCCATTTTGCTTGGCGCCATCGGCCATCCTGACGTCAAGCCAGGCATTCTCGAAAAAGGAATTCTCCTGCGGCTTCGCTTCGAACTGGATCAATACATCAATCTGCGACCGGTGAAATTGTACCCCGGTGTCGAGACACCCCTGAAAGGCAAAGGGCCGGAAGATATCGATTATGTGGTTGTTCGGGAAAATACGGGCGACCTTTACACCGGCACCGGCGGGTTCAGCATGAAGGGTACGCCACATGAAGTCGCGATCCAGACCAGCGTATACACGCGCCACCAGGTGGATCGGTGCCTGCGCTATGCTTTTGAACTCGCACGCGCTCGGGGAAAAAAGAAGACGTTGGCGTTGTGTGGAAAGACGAATGTGTTGACGTATGTGTATGACCTGTGGGAACGCGCCTTTCACGAAATGGGGGAGCGGGAGTTCCCCGACATCAAGCGTGAGTATTATCACGTGGATGCAACGTGCATGTGGATGGTGAAAAATCCGGAATGGTTCGATGTCATTGTGACCGGCAATATGTTCGGCGATATCATCACTGATCTTGGCGCGATCACGCAGGGCGGCATGGGCATCGCCGCCGGCGGCAATATCAATCCGAATGGAGTGAGCATGTTCGAGCCGATCGGCGGTTCTGCTCCGAAATATACCGGCAAGAATTTCATCAACCCCTTGGCGGCTATCTGCGCGGGCATGATGATGCTGGATCATCTGGGCGAGAAGGCGGCTGCCACGGCGATCGAGCGATCCGTGATGCACATCACGGCTCATAAGCTCAAGAGCCTTGCGGCGGGGCGCATGGGGTATTCGACCTCGGAAGTGGGTGATCTGGTGGCGGAGGGAATTTGAAATGGCGAAAAAATATCGAGTGTGCGTGGTGGGCATCGGCGCGGTCGGCACCGAAATGGTGCGGCTCCTCCGCAAACGCGAGTTTCCCGTGGAATCGTTGACGATTCTGGCGCGTCGTGAACGTATCGAGACGATTGATGGAATGGAGTATCCGGTGGTTCCCGCCACACCAGAGGCGTTCGACGGGGCGCATTTCGCCTTTTTCGCCGGCACCGAGGGGGCGAAAGGAGCCTCGCAGACGCTGGGCTGGGAGGCGGTCCGGCGTGGGTGTATTGTCATTGATAACGGTGATGATTTTCGAATGGACCCCCGCGTACCGCTGGTGGTGCCGGAAATTAATGCGGACGCCCTCAAAAACCACCAGGGTTTCATTGCGAATCCGAATTGCAGCACCATTATCGCCCTGATGGCTTTGGCGCCGATTCATCGGGCGGTCGGTTTGCGCCGGATGATTGCCTGCACCTATCAGGCTGTTTCGGGTACCGGCGCGCCGGCGATGGTCGAGTTGGAGAAACAGACGCGCGCGTGGGCGGCCGGGGCGCCGCTTCCTCCGCCGGAAGTCTATCCGAAGCCGATCGCCTTCAACCTACTTCCGCTCATTGGCAGTGTGAAGGATGACTCCGGCCATACCACAGAGGAATTGAAACTGCGACGCGAGACGCACAAGATTCTCGGCGATTCCTCCATTCGCATATCCGCCACCTGTGTGCGTGTGCCGGTATTCAACGGTCACAGCGAAGCTCTGCATATCGAAACCGCCCAGCCCCTGACGCCGGAAGAGGCGCGGGCCATCCTCGCGAAGGCGCCGGGCGTTGTGCTCAGAGACGATGTGTCCCACGGCGTTTTCCCCACCCCGGTCGAATGTTCCGGACGCTATGAGGTGCTCGTTGGCAGAATCCGCAAGGATGAGGCCCTCGACCATGGTTTGGCCTTGTTCGTCAGCGGCGACAACATTTGGAAGGGAGCTGCGCTCAACGCCATTCAGATTGCTGAAGCGTTGATTCAGGGGACCGCTTCGGCATGAAGCAAAATCCATAAAAGGCTAAGTCCCCATGCGTGACAAAAAGACTATATCGGCACGCTGGAATATCCGATTGGTACGCAAAGTTGCGCATGGCGGAATGGGCGACGTCTATGAAGGGCGCCTGGAAGGGGTGGAAGGCTTCGAAAAAAAGGTCGCGGTGAAAATGCTTCAGGATCGCCTGGGCTGCGATGAGCGTTTCATGAAGATGTTCATCGCCGAGGCGAAGCTCGTGTGCGACCTAGTGCATGAGAACATTGTTCAAATCCATCAGCTCGGCCGTCTCCGATCAGGCGAGTATTATATCGTTATGGAATTTGTGGATGGCATCTCCTTGCGGGCCTTTCTGGACCGGCATATCCGGTGGGGGCGCCGAATTCCCAGCCCGCTCGCGGTGCATATGGTCAGCCGCATTGCACGCGGTTTGGCTTATGCCCATGAATTCCACGATCGAAACGGTCGCCGGCTCAATATCGTTCATCGCGACGTATGCCCGTCAAATATTCTTATTACGACCGAAGGCCTAGCGAAATTGACAGACTTCGGTGTGGCCAAGGCGATCGCCATGCCGGCATTTGGCGATCGATGGCTGACCGGAAAGATACGCTACATGGCGCCGGAACAAGCGGCCTGCGGGACCGTGGATTTCAGAGCGGATATTTTCTCGCTTGGGGCCGTGCTCTTCGAGTTGCTCGCCCAAACCCCGATTCGGCCTGATGATGCCGATCCGCGGAAAAGCTCATTCGCCGATATCCCGGTGCCTTGGGATCGTTTGCCGAGAGGGACCGACCCCGGTGTGGTGGAGATATTGCATATCGCACTGGATCCGGATCCCCATCGACGTTTCCCCACGACCAACGAAATGGGGCAGGCGTTGGAATATTGTATTTACAAGGACGGCTATGGCCCCACCATCCAGGCCGTCGAATCGTATATGCGGCAGCATTTTCCGGATCTGTATGTGCGTAACGCCGAGGGGGCGGACGAGAATATGTCGCTACCAAATAATTCCCTCACTGAGACCGTCGTCGACACGAGTTTTCAACAAGCGTGATCTGCAGCGCTGCGGACGGTCTGGGACGAGGAATCGGGCGCACAAGGATTGCGCGTATAATCGAGTCCGTCAGCCTTATCCACGATGGGGATGTGAACGATCCTCTCGATTCGAGCGAGGATCGCGCTCTCCGTCCTTGACCCGACCGGCGTGGCATCATTAGGGTGAAGCAGGCAAGGCGCCCGATAGCACAGATACGGGAAGGAAACCCCGACGATGAGCATTGAATCTCCACGAGTGGCTGTTGTTGGCGCCCGAGGAATCGGACGTCATCACGCCAATTGGTGGCGTGTGGCCGGGGCGGAGGTCTGCGCCGTACTGGGCCGCTCGGAGGATAGTGCGCGCGAAACTGCGGAGAAGCTCCGCGATGCCTTCGGTATCACACCCCTTCCGTATGCCGATTTCGGACGGATGATAGAAATGGAGCGCCCTCACATCGCGGATATTTGCTCTCCCCCTGAGACTCACGGTCATTATATTCGCGCCGCATTGGAAGCCGGATGTAACATTCTTTGCGAGAAACCTCTTCTATTTAACGAGACCCGGTCGGCGGCGGAGATGCTGCAAGAGGCGCGAGAATTGGTGGGAGAAGTCGCGCGAAAGGAGCTTCGACTCGCCTTGTGTAGCCAGTACGCCGTTGCGGCATCTGAAATCATGAAAATTCATCGTGAGCGGAGCGGTGCAGAACGGCCTGTCTATTTGGAGGGTTCGCTCTGCTCTCCCGCGCGCGGAAGGGCGCCGAATCCGCCGCGAACCTGGATAGACCTGGGACCGCATCTTCTGGCCGCTGTGCAAGTGGTGGCTGCCGGGGGAAAAGCGGATTGGAATTCCGCTCATATAGAAACTTCAGGTCATCGCGCGGAGATCTCATTCCGTTGGATTACGGAGGGCGGGAGCGAACTCGAGTGCCGGTTGCGGGTGAATCATCGGGAAGTCGAACCGGCGCACGAACGGCGTTTGGTATTCGATGGATGCACATATGATTTGAGCGGCGAAAGAGGGCCGGATGGACTCTTTCAGGTTCGTTATTCGTGGGCGGACGGATCGGTCGCGCGGCCTGATCCGATGCGGATCTTGATCGCCGATTTCCTGGCTGGCCGCGACTGGCTCGATTCAGCGGCGTCATTAGAAAATCAGCAGTTACTGCTGGACATCTGGAGCCTTCTTTGCCGGGAGGGGCGATCATGAGAGGATTGGTTCTGGCGGGCGGGTCAGGGACGAGGCTTTATCCGGTCACCCGCGCCGTCAGCAAGCAATTGTTGCCGGTGTATGACAAGCCGATGATCTATTACCCGCTTTCGACTCTGATGCTCGCCGGCATTCGGGAAATTCTCATCATTTCAACGCCGGATGATCTGCCGCGATATCGTACTCTTTTGGGTGACGGCCACCAATTCGGCATGTCTTTCGCGTATGCTGAACAACCTCGCCCGGAAGGGTTAGCGCAAGCGTTTCTGATCGGCCGCGAATTTCTTGCCGGTGGCCCGGCGGCCCTCGTGTTGGGAGACAATATTTTCTATGGGCAGGGTTTGCGCGAAGAACTCCGCGAAGCGGGTCGACTGACGGAAGGCGGATTGATCTTCGGTTATCCGGTGCGCGATCCCGAACGCTACGGCGTCGTTGAATTCGACGCTGAGGGCCGCGTTTGCGGAATCGAGGAAAAGCCCACACATCCTAAATCGCGCTATGCAATTCCAGGGCTCTATTTCTACGGACCAGACGTTTGCGACATAGCCTCCACCCTCCGTCCCTCGCCAAGGGGAGAACTGGAAATCACTGATTTGAACCTCTGCTATTTGCGTGAGGGGCGCTTGCGCGTTCGTCTCCTTGGAAGAGGCCTTGCTTGGCTGGATACGGGCACCCATGAGGCTCTGTTGCAAGCTTCCAATTTCGTTCAGACGATCGAGGAACGGCAGGGACTGAAAATCGCCTGCCTCGAAGAAATCGCTTTTCGTCTCGGCTATATAGACGAGGAGCAACTGGCGCGTCTGAGCCGCGGCCTTCGTAACACCGAGTATGGACGATACCTGGCGCGGCTGCTGAACGAACGGGAGACCTTACCACCGTCCGCGGCGCATATCCGCTAAGAAGAGGAGAATTTGGCTTCGCTCGCCCCCAAGGGGGGGGCAAGGGTCAACCTTCTTTCATCGAGCGCCCTATGCGCATGGCGCAGAATTTCGGTCCGCACATGGTACAGTACCGCTCGTCGCAGGCTGCAGGCTCCACGGGCGACGGCGGCAGCTCAACGCGCGATTCTCGTAGGGCCTCTGCCCTCAGAGCGCGGGCGTGGTCGGGGTCGAGCGCCAATTCAAACTGCCGTTCCCAGTCAAACGCAAAACGGGCGTCGGAAATGGCGTCGTCACGTTCCCGTGCACCCGAACGTCCTCGCGCAATGTCCGCCGCATGGGCGGCGATGACGCCCGCGCGCACGTCGGCGGCGTTGGGAAGCCCCAGATGCTCTTTCGGCGTGACATAACAGAGCATGGCCGCTCCATACATGGCGGCCATAGCCCCGCCAATCGCGGAGGTAATATGGTCGTAGCCCGGTGCGCAATCCGTGACAACGGGGCCGAGGACATAGAACGGGGCGTCATCGCATATTTCTTGTTCACGGCGCATATTCATCTGAATCTGGTCCATGGGAATATGGCCAGGGCCTTCGACCATGGCTTGCACGCCCGCCGCACGGCAGCGTCGAACCAGCTCCCCTAACGTCTCCAACTCCGCGAATTGGGCGTCGTCGGAGGCGTCAGCCAGGCAACCCGGCCGCAAACCGTCGCCCAGGGAAAGCGTCACATCGTGTTCCGAGCAGATTTCCAAGAGTCTGTCGAACTGTTCATAGAAAGGGTTTTCCCGGCCGTGGTGTTTCATCCAAGCCGCCAGAATGGCGCCACCGCGGCTGACGATGCCCGTTTTCCGTTTTAACGCCAGGGGAATGTGCGTGGCTCGAAATCCCGCATGGATCGTCATGTAGTCCACACCTTGCCGAGCCTGGAACTCGACAACCTCGAACATCAGATCGGCGGTCAGCTCCGCGATGCTCTCCACGCGGTCCATAGCCTGATAAATCGGTACCGTACCGAGCGGTACGGGGCTTCGTTCCAGGATTCGACTGCGGATCTTGTCGGCGTCGGGCCCCGTGCTGAGGTCCATGACCGTATCGGCCCCGTGCCGGATAGCGGTTTCAAGCTTTTCCAATTCATCGTCCATGCTGCCCGTGAGGGCGGAGTTGCCGAGGTTCGCGTTGACTTTGGTGCGCAAAGACCTCCCAATGCCCACAGGACGCTTGGGGGCGTGCGTCGGATTCCACGGAATCACGATGAGGCCTTTCGCCACCTGGTCACGGATGGTTTCGGGTGCCAACCTTTCAGATTCGGCGACGGCCCGAACGGGCGGCGTGATTTGCCCTTCGCGCGCAGCCTTTATCTGGGTTTCCACAAAATTCTTTTTCAATTCAAACCACCCTCACTGGGAAAAGCGCAATCCGCTTTTCCTCGTCTTGTCTTTTATGAGACATATCATACACCATTTCGTAGAAGACGCATATTTTTAGGCCATGAGCCCGCCAACGCCCAACGCAAAAAGGGCGACGCATCGCACCGTGTGTGCGGGCTGGCCGCACTCCGTCGGCGGGGAAGAGTCAGAAATGAACGGATTCGGAATTCTCCGGCTTTTGTGCCTCATTCATCGCCGGGGCGCCCACTTCGGGGGCCCGCGTCCACCGGCGGCCGGCGGGTGCTTCGTAAGTCTGAAGTATGTCCAACACAGGGGAAAGAAAACGATCAAAATCTTCACGCGGAATGCTGACGATGATATGATGGGCAATATTTCCAACCATGAAATCCAGCGCGTAAACGCTGTTTCGTGGGAGCCGACTTCGCCGTTCGATCGCTGGGCGGCCTTGAAACTCGATGGTCCGAATATTCATTTGGACCTCTAATTGTTGTTCCCGGCCGCGGATTTGGGCAAGCAACAGGTCGAAACGGTCATGTGGCAGCTCGCTGACGACCACGCTGATTTCGATGTTTTGCGGTCCTCGGAACACCGCCGTATATGGATCGGCGCGTTTTCCATCCCATCGAATCCAAGGTTCCGGCAGTGTGATGGCGAAGCGGCCGCCCGGTGATTCATAGCGCCGGTCTGCAATGCCGAGCAGCAGCGCTTCAGGTCGCTCCAAGGCTTTCAGTTGTGACAACTCCGCCTGACGCCGCTTCATGGCGTTTCGCAAATCGGCCAGAAGCGCCAGGATAAGCAACAGCCCAAGCCCCAGCAAAGCCAACCGAAAACCAGGATTTTGCCAGGGCCCCTGTTTATGAATACCGCCGATAATGGATGTTTTCATGGCTCAAACTGGAGGTCGTACAATCGCCGATATATGCCGCCACGGGCCAACAGCTCCGCATGGTTACCCTGCTCGACAAGACGACCCCGATCCAGAACGAGGATCTCATCTGCCCCGATGATCGTCGAGAGGCGATGGGCGATGACGAATACGGTACGATGCGACATCAACTCGTTCAGCGCCGCTTGGACGAGTCGTTCGGACTCGGTGTCCAATGCGCTGGTGGCTTCGTCCAGGATCAAAATCGGCGCGTCCCGCAGTAAGGCGCGAGCAATAGCGATACGCTGGCGTTCGCCGCCGGAGAGCCGCACTCCGCGGTCGCCGATGACGGTCTCGTATCCCTGCGGAAGGCGACGGATAAATTCATCGGCGTGTGCGCGGCGCGCCGCCTCCACGATGGCTTCGAACGGCTTGGAGGGATCGCCATAAGCGATGTTGCGGGCAATCGTGTCGTTGAACAAAACTGTCTCTTGTGTCACGAGCGCCATCGCTCGGCGGAGAGATACGAGCGTGAATGCGCGGACATCGCGTCCGTTGACGGCGATGCGTCCCCCGGTGACGTCAAAGAAGCGGGGCAGCAGGCTGACCAGCGTTGTTTTGCCCGCCCCGGATCCGCCGACTATCGCGACGCGTCGTCCCGCCGGTACGACCAGACAAATATCTCGTAGCACGGGGCCCTCGCCGTAATCGAACTCGACATGCTCGAAACGCACCTCGCGCACCGGTTCATTGAACACCTCGGCCTTTGGCGCTTCCTGCACGGTGATGGGCGTATCGAGAATCTCGAAGATGCGTTCGGCTGCCGCCGAAGAATGCTGAATCGTGACGTGAATGCCGCCCAGCCGCTTCACCGGATCGTAGAGCAGCATCAGAGCGAGCGCAAAAGCGAAAAAGCGATCCACGCCCATCCGGGTTCGCCATGCATACAGCAGCACCAGGGCCACGCCGATAATGCCGAGCTCGACGATAATCGGCTCAATGGCGGCCCGCGCGCGCGCCACCTGCATAATACGGCGAAACACCTCGCGCGCGCTGCGGGAGAACCGATCTGCCTCATACTCTTCCATGCCGAAGGCCTTGACCACGCGCGCGCCGGAAATGGCTTCCTGCGCGATCGACAGCACATCAGCCAATCGCTCCTGGCTTTGGCGAGCGGCGCGGCGGACACGGCGTCCGAAGAGCAGAATGGGCAGGAGACAAAGGGGGAATAGAATGATCATGGCCGCCGCGAGCCGGGTATTTAGCCAAAACAGCATAGCGACGGCGCCCAACAGCACGACCGGTTGTTTGAAAATGTCCGTCAAAACTTGGGCGACGGCATGTTCAACCAGCGCCGCATCATTCGAGAGCCGCGAAATCAGCTCTCCCGTTCTCCGGCGCGTAAAAAAGGCGAGAGAAAGACGCTGCAAGTGTTCGAACATCGCCACACGCAAATCCATTACGATGCGATTACCGACCCACTGAATCAGATAGCGGCCCGCATAATCGCCGGCCCCACGCAACAGTCCCAACAGGATCAGGCCGAAGGCCGCGGCCAGCACCGCCGCGCCGTCTCGTTCGAGGGGATTGAACACTCGCTCAAAGAAACGCCGGGCGGCCAAAATCAGTCCTGTGGTGGACCCGGCGAAAAGCAGGCAAAACAACGCGCCAACCACCAGACGGCGCCGATAGGGTCGAGCAAACCCGATAAGGCGGCGATAAACCGCCCACTCATCACGAATACCTTTTTCCGTGGGCATGAATCAATGGCCCAACGATTCGAGATAACGCTCGGCTTCAATTGCCGCCATGCAGCCGGAGCCCGCCGCCGTCACCGCCTGACGGTAAATAGGGTCCGCCACATCGCCGGCCGCGAAGACGCCCTCGATGCGCGTGCGCGTGTTTTGTGTGATCAGGTGGCCGGCGGCGTCGGTCTCCAACTGACCGGCGAAGATCGCCGTATTCGGCTGGTGACCAATGGCGACGAAGAGGGCGTGGACAGCGAGCTCGGAAATCTGACCGCTTTTCACATCTCGGAGCATCAATCCGGTCACCTCTTTTTTTGGCGGATCGAGTACCTCCTCCACCACGGTATTCCATAGGACGCGAATTTTGGGATTGGAAAGGGCGCGGTGCGCCATCACCTCGGAAGCGCGAAAGGCGTCTCTTCGGTGAATGATGTACACTTCCGAAGCGAATCGTGTAAGAAAGATCGCTTCTTCCATAGCCGTGTCGCCGCCGCCCACCACCGCCACCGGCACATTCTTGAAGAATGCGCCGTCACAGGTGGCGCAAGCAGAAACGCCGTAACCGATCAAGGCCTGTTCAGAGGGGAGGCCGAGGTAACGCGCCGTTGCGCCGGTCGCGATGATCAGCGCGCGCGTCTCTAGAGTCTCGCCGTTGTCCAGATGGACTTGCAGAGGTTTTTCCGTCAGTCGGCATGAGGTGGCGGAGGCAGAAATAAACCGTGTGCCGAACCGGCCCGCTTGCCGGCGCATTGCATCCATCAATGCGAAACCATCCACGCCGTCCGGAAAACCGGGAAAGTTTTCCACCTCGGTGGTAGTCGTCAATTGACCTCCCGGTTGCGATCCATCCACCAGCACCGGTGACAAATCGGCGCGTGCGGTATAAATGGCCGCCGTATATCCCGCCGCCCCACTGCCTAAAATGACCACATTTTCCATATGCGATGACCTTTTTTCTCTGTGGAATATAACAGATTCAACGGGGCCTACGTACGAAAAACTGAGGGCAGCGGTGGCTCGTAAATAAGAAAAAAGGGGCGGCTTAGGGCCCGCCCCTTTTTGGCCGTCTGCGGCAAGCTCAGATCCGACTCCCGAACGCCGACGCGCCGTAGAGCGCGGTCGGTCCCAACATATCCGCGATGCGCAGAAGCTGGTTGTATTTGCAGATACGATCCGTGCGACTCATCGAGCCGGTCTTGATCTGGCCTACATTCGTAGCGACCGCCAGGTCGGCGATGAAACTGTCCTCCGTTTCGCCCGACCGATGGCTGATCACCGCGGTATAGCCCGCGCATTTCGCCATCTCGATGGCGTCGAGTGTCTCAGTCAACGTACCGATTTGGTTGACCTTGATCAGAATTGAATTGGCCACGCCGTTCTCAATGCCTTTTTTCAGGAACTTCGTGTTGGTCACGAACACATCGTCGCCGACCAGCTGGATACGGTCACCGAGGCGCTCAGTCAGGAGTTTCCAGCCTTCCCAATCGCTTTCGGCCATGCCGTCCTCGAGGCTGATGATGGGGTAGGTGTTGACCCATTTTTCCCAATAGTCCACCATCTGTTCGGCGGTTTTCTTGGAGTCGTCGCTTTTTTTGAAGACGTATCGTTTGTTTTCCGCGTCATAGAATTCGCTGGCGGCCGGATCAAGGCAGATGAAGACATCTTGTCCGGCTTTGTAACCGGCGGCCTCAATCGCCTGCAATACGGCCTCAATCGCGGCCTCATTGCTGGCGACGTTGGGAGCGAAACCGCCCTCGTCGCCGACGGCGGTGCTGAGGCCCTGCTTACGCAACACGGCCTTCAACGCGTGAAAGACCTCAGCGCCCATCCGAAGCCCCTCGGCGAAGTTCGGTGCGCCTTTCGGCATGACCATGAATTCCTGCACGTCCACGGGCGCATCCGAGTGCGCTCCGCCGTTCAGGACGTTCATCATCGGAATGGGCAGTGTCTTCGCATTAGTGCCGCCAATATATCGGAATAGCGGAATGTCCAGAAGGGCAGCCGCCGCGCGGGCTGTCGCCATCGAAACGCCGAGGATTGCATTGGCACCGAGTTTGGATTTGGTTTCGGTGCCGTCGAGTTCGATCATACAGCGATCCACGGCGACCTGATCCAGGGCGTCGAGTCCGGTCACCGCTTCGGCAATGTGGGTATTGACGTTTTTGACGGCCTTGAGCACGCCCTTGCCCAGATAACGTTTTTTGTCGCCGTCGCGCAATTCCAAGGCCTCATTTTCACCGGTCGAGGCCCCGGAGGGGACGGCGGCGCGGCCGCTCACCCCCGCTTCGAGCGTCACTTCGACTTCGATAGTCGGGTTGCCCCGCGAATCGAGAATCTCCCGTCCATAAACCTTGGCGATCTTTGTCATGTCGCATCTACTCCTGTGAGTGGTCGGAAAAGGCATTTAGAATATTTCAACGCCTGTTTGGGCGCAAGGCTGAAGTACATTTTCTCAGAGCCCATGGGCGGCGCACGGGGCCTCTCAATCACGGGCCGAAGCGGAGGGATCCTACCGGAGGGTTCCTGCCGGAGGGCTCCACCAACGGCCGGAGAGCGTTAAAACGGCTTTCAGCGCCTGATGTGAGCGACGGAGGGGCCCGAGAACGGAGACGCCGGATCGGTGTTGAAAATGCCCGGCTTCCCCTGCCGCAAGGCCGCCTCCAGCGCCCCGGCGCAGAAGGCCGCGTCCTGCGTGCTCGACAACTCCCACGCCAGCACATACCGGCTGTACCAGTCCATGATCGCGACCAGATACAGG
>CALLML010000119.1 GCA_938005705.1 uncultured bacterium | reverse complement strand
AGGCTCGGCAATATCCCCAGTTCCCTGGCTACTTCTGCACCGCTCCTACCCGAGGACTCAAGAAGGGCTAATGCATCCCTTTTGAACTCCTCCTGGTATACCCTCCGTTCGTTTCCCATACAGCACTCCTTCCTCTAATGTCAGAAAGTCTTAACTGCATGTCCACTTTTCTAGGTTAGGTCCAGTCCACTCGTGGCAAGAGCGGCCAGCGCTTCGATAGCCTTGACGCGCTCCTTTACGCGCTTGGGGATGTCCTCCAGGGCTTTGGCGAGGATGGCTTCCTGCTGGTTTTTCTGGCCGTAAGCGATATTCTCTTGCTCGGTGAGCGGGCGGAATTGGAATGGGATGGTTAACGTGCTTGTCTTCTCATCCCAGGCGATGCCGTCCAGCACGGGCAGGAAGAAGCGTTTCTCGCCCTTGACGTTGTTCTGCTCCACGTCGGCCTGCTGCAATTTGAAATGGACGGTCACGCCGTTGGGGGCCTGGTAGGTGTAGTCGGTGAAATATTCGCCGGTCTTGACGTAGTACTGGTCGTGGTTGGCCCAGTAGAGGGTGACTTCCTCGCCGTTGTAGGGGATCGCGTAGCGTTCTTTTTTGGAGTAGCGCCGCTTGGAGATAAAGTCTCCGTCCTGCCAGTAGCGGCTGAAGAACGTGTAGAGGTGGTTGTAGATGGCGGCCTCCAGCGCCTTGGTGGAGCGGCTGCCCTGGGCCTTGGCCTGGGCTTCCAGATAAGCTTTGCCGGCGGGGGTGTTGCGGTAGGTTTCGGCCAGATTGCCGTCGGCGTCCAGCGCATCATTGCCGAGCGCGTCCAGCACCTTTTGGCGGGCGGCGGCCAGGGTTTGCTGTGCCTGTCCTTGCTCTGCCAGCGCGCCGCTTTGCAGTTCCTCAGCGATGGCTTTCGGCAAATCCTCGGCAATGAAGCGCTCGATGACCTGCCGCTTATGGTTCATGATGCGGTAGATGCCAAAGTCCAAGTCGGCGCAGTCGAACTGGAAGAGTTCGCGCAGGAGTTGCTGGAATTTCTCGACGCTCGAATTCGTATCACGCATGCCGGGTGATCCTCCGCTCTTTCCGCCGCTCGAGGGTGCGGCCGCCTATTACCAAGGGATTATTCTTGGGGTCCATGCCGGCCGCTCTTGTTCAAAGCCCTATCCGCCATTATCACTCGAAGGCCGGTCTTTCCAAGGAGATTTCGTCAGCGGGGCGCAGAAACTCCGCTCACAAAAATTGACAACGGCCGCCTCCGAAGCCGGCGGTGCGAGTCTGGACGGACACCGCATTTCCCCAGGAAACCCCGAACCTTCATTTTCCAACCTTAGGAAACGGGATTCTTTTCGGGGCTGAAACGTGAATTGGCAGCGCTTTCAGCTTCTGCTAGATTTGTCCCTTGCGCGCGGCGCGAAAGTCACTCGATGTCGGAACGCAAACAGGTTTTTTTGATCGGAGAGGATTGGAGCGACTCGGAGGGCAAGCCCACCTGCCGTACGCTCATCGGCGCGCGAGGGGTTATGTTATCGGCGCTGGGCGCCACCCGCCTCCCCACACCGCCCGGTTTTGCCATATCCGCGGAGGCATGCGCATATTACGCGCGGCATGACCGTCGCCTTCCGCCGACGCTTTGGGATGAGATTCGCGAGCACCTGCGCCGGCTGACAACGCCGGACGGTGCTCGCTTCGGTTCCCTCTCGCGTCCACTACTGCTGTGCCTATACGCGGATGCCTCCCATTCCCCCACCGCGTCACCGCCCCCTATTCGCAACATTGGGCTTTCCGACCGTCTGATCGAGGGCTTTGCCCGGCACGTCGGAAGCCGTCGCGCCGCATGGGACGCCTATCGGCGGCTCCTGTCACAGTTTGGGCCAGCCGCGGCTGGTCTGCCGGCGGCAGCCTTTGAGACGGAGCGGCGCCGTCTGCTGGACAAGTATGGCGCGGCGGGCGAATTTGAACTGGACGAAGCCCGTCTGGAGGAATTGTGCGATCTGTACAAACGCGTTTACTTCGAGAAAAGCGGGCGTCCGTTTCCCCAGGATCCGATGGAGCAACTGCGCACGGCGTTGTTGGCAGCGTACGCGCGTTGGCTACAAGCAGGAATTGAGACCCACGAGGCAAAGAGACGCCTGAATGGCGGCATCGGCCTGGCTGTGATCATCACCATAGCGGTATTCGGGCAATTGGATGACGATTCAGCGGTGGTGCGCGCCGCCTCACGAGATGGGCAAACCGGCGCAGACACACCGACGGGCGTGTATCTCCCCCGCGCTCAAGAGGAGGATCTGAATACCGATGAGCGCGTCCCCCGCCCTTTGGAGGAGATGAATCGTGATTCTTCGTCCGCCCTGCGGCGGGCGAGCGATGAGATATTGGCGATGCTCCGCGCGCTTGAAAAGAAATGGAGATATCCGCAGCAGGCCGTCTTCGTGGTCGAACGCGGACGTCTATGGATCACGGAATGCGCAACCGCCCCCCGCACGGGTCTCGCTGCCATCCGATGGGCGCTGGAAATGGGGGGCGAACGGACAGGGCGCGCTGGCGGAGGCACTTCCCGTGCACGATCGGAGGCGGCCCTGCGAGAACTCAACTGCCGTGACATTGAGGAGCTGCTGAACACGCGCGGGGAGGTGAGCGCATCCCGATCTTCGTCATCGTCCCATTCCACTCTCCTTGAAGCGCTGCGCACGGGCGCGCGGGAAGGTACCCGGCATCCCTATCACCGCATCCTGCTCCAATTGAACAAACGGACTCGGCGACTCGCGCGATTGCGGATATGGGCGGACGCTCGGGACCCGACTGATATTCGGCTAGCCCGACGTTTGCAGGCCGACGGCCTGATCGCCCTGCCTCTCACCTGGCCCCGCGTGATGGAGCCGGCCCTTGGCCACGGCCATCGCGCCGTGGAATCCTGCCGCGCCGCCGCCGGCGGCCTGCCTTTGTTTCTCGATCTATCCCGACCAGAGCAGACGGACGATGGAGCAGGGAAAGTTGTCTTGGAGATGCCCGACGTGTCCGACAAGGTGGCGGAAGCGGTGGTGCTGCCCGAGACGGCATTTCCGGACATCGAAACATGGCCGATGGGCGCGGTGGAACGAGAGGATGACGGAGCGATAAAATGCGGCTTTCGACTGACAACTCCGCGTGCCGCACTTCTTTCCGATCACTTCGCCGAGCGCGCGGCATTCCTCATCTTCGATCTGTCCGCGTTGACGTACGCCTGTCTGGGCGTGACCAAGGATGGGCAGGTTCCGACGGAATTCGACACGGCGGGCGTCGGGCAACTCGTTGAAATGGCTGCGCGCAAGGCGCGGGCGGCGCGTCACGACATTCGGCTTTTTGCGGCGGGTATTTCGCCGTCGGACGTGGCGGGGCTGCGCTTCATGATGCGTGCGGGATTCGACGGCGTCACGGCGGTGGCAGTTCAGGTGCCGGCGATGCGACTGGCGGCGGCTCAGGCGGCGCTGCGCTGACGAGAACCGTCATCGCCGCGGAGGGTGAAATGTCGGTCAGCTGTCCGCCGGCGCCGCGCAAAATGCGCACATGCGGGCCGCGGGGTCCCCAAATCGCCGGATCGGTGGGTCCGAACAACGCCACGGTGCGGCGGCCCAACGCGGCGGCCAGGTGCGTGATGCCCGAGTCATTCCCGACAAAAGCATCTGAGGCGGCGAGCACGCCGGCTGTCTCAATTAATTCAAGGCCCTCCACTATGGGCGCGCTGCTGCCGAGGCTTCGGAGGGTTGAAGCCACCGCATCGTCGGCCTCCCCGACCAGGAAGAAGGGGGACCAGCCCTGCTCGGCGGCAGTGCGTGCGAGTTCCAGAAAATTTCGCGCCGGCCAGTTTTTAGCGGCGCTGCCGCTGCCCGGATGCAACGCCAAAGGGTGGCCCGCGACGCCGAGCGCCGCCAGACGCGCGCGACCCGTGGCCACATCGGCGTCCGGCAGCGTCAGGCGCGGCGCGGCCCCCGCGGCATAGATCGCCAACGTCTCCAGCGGCTTGACGAGATGATCGCAGGCATGGATTGTCGGGTTCACAGGGGAATGATAGAGGACCTGCCGGACACCCGTTGTGAGCAGATTTCTCCGGACGATCCCGTCGGGATCGTGAAGAAAGGAGACCACCAGATCGAAGGAACGCACATAACCGATCAGCTCCTCGCCGAGGGCGGGCCGCAAAGAATAGAAGCGGGCAAAGTGTGCGCGATCCAGCGATTCGATGCGATCCGCCCAGCCACCGGCCTGTGCGAGGATGGCGATGTGGGGGTAACCGACCACCTCGATGTATGATTCCGGCCACTGGGCGCGCAGTGCCTGCAACACGGGGAGCGTAAGGATAAAATCGCCGATGGCCCCGCCGCGCAGAATTAGAAATCGGGGGCGAGCGATCATGCGTAAACCGTGAAGGCTAGAATGAGAAACGCTGCGCCGGTCACCAGCAGAGAGACAGCGGTTGCGCGCCACCGCGACGGGGAACGCGCGGACCAGGCTGCGGTTCGCCGGAACCACCAGGGCGCAGCGACGAGCGTCATGCCCGCCGCGACCCACAGGTAAGCCAGCACCGAAGCGACGCGCGCCGCAGGATGCGGATGGAGACGTGCTGCCTCCAGCAGCGGACGGGCGAGCAGCAACAGCAAACCGCCCAGCGCGCGCGGGGCGAGCAATTCGTCCATAAACCAGACGACCGCGCCCCACGTCAACGGTGCCGCTACGAAGAGAGCCGGCTTGAGCGGTTCAAAACGGCCGAGGTTGGTCCCCCGCACGATCAGCGCTGCCCACAACAGAGCGAATGCCGAAAGAGCCCTGCCGGCTCCGACGTGCCTTGGAAAACGATCGAGAAGCCTCCGGAACCTCTCGGTCCACATACAGGCCATATACCCCAAGGCCATATGCGCCGCGCCGATTCCCAGCGACCAATACATCAGCGAGTGTCTCATGCTAATCCTGATTTCAGCGCCCCGTGGAAACGCCTATTGCATCGTGCGTGCCTGATGTATAAGCAGGTCAGACAATAGGATCGACACTTTTTTTAAATATGGGACTTGACGGTTCGACCGTGTGACCGGTAAATTAGAGGCGATAATCATTGTTTTGGTGCCGGAAAAGCCGGCGGGCGGGCGCGTCTGTATGGGGCGGGCAAAGTGAATTAGTTCATGAAGAAAGGACAATGAGGGTACGATGAAAAAAATCATCCGTTCGATGCGTTTCCGTGGTTTTACACTGGTGGAGCTGTTGGTGGTGATCGCCATCATCGGCATTCTAGTTTCGATTGTCCTACCGGCGATTAGCAATGCTTTGTTCCGAGGCCGTCTGATGGCCGCCGCCGCAAACGGGCGCAGTATCGTTCAATCCATTATCGGGCGCGCGACGGAAGGGATTTATTCCTCGACGGCTTCTGCATGGCCGAAATCCGGCGCCAACAACATCACCAACTATCAGTTTGCGACGTCCACGGACTTCTTCCGCTACATGGTTACAAGTGAGTGGATGAACGTCAGCTTTGGCTTTTTCTCGGCCCCCGGTGTCACCGCGGCGTCGAATAACGCGACCTTTGATTCGGCGAATAACGCGTGGTGCATCGTCGGCGATATCCTCGACTCTTATCCGGACACTGCGCCGGCACTGTTTACCCGGAACCTCGGCGGCGGAGGCGGCACCAGCGGGACGACATTCAATACCATGAACACGACGTTCACGGCCGACGCCAGGGGCTTCGTGGATCAGATCAAGGATGTGGCGCCGTTCGGCAAGAAGGGCATGGTGTTCGTGACGACGGGCGGCGCGAGTTTCGCACCGTTCAAGGACGATCTGAAGTTCAGCGGCTCGACGGCTTTTACCAATCTGTTTTTGCGTTCGGGCACAGGTGCAACAGGCGTGGATTCCGCAGGCAACGTGACCAACGTTGTGCTGCGGCCCGGCAACAATTATTGAGTCTTCTTTTCTTTCACGGAGGTTCATGATCATCACCCCTCCTCGCCGGTTCGGCGTGGAGGGGTGATCCGTTTTCGAAAGGCAAGGCATCATGTGTGGGATTGTCGGCTATGTGGGACAGCGATCCGCAGCTCCTCTGCTCATGGAGGGGCTCCGAAACCTCGAGTACCGCGGGTATGATTCCGCCGGTCTGGCGTTGCTGCACCAGGGCCGCATTGCGGTGTGCAGACGAGTCGGACGTTTGGTTCGTCTCGAAGAGGCGCTTGCAGAGACGCCACTCGAGGGCCACGTCGGTGTAGGACACACGCGGTGGGCCACACATGGCGAGCCTTCAGAAATCAACGCGCACCCCCATCTGGACTCGGAGGGCCGTATCGCGGTCGTACATAACGGTATCATTGAGAACTTTTCGGAGCTTCGCGCGGAATTGCAGGCGAAAGGGCACCGTTTTGTCTCTGAAACCGACACCGAAGTTGTCCCGCGCCTGATTGAGGAAGAACGGCGGCGGGGCGCCCCGACCCTGATCGTCGCGTTGATCCGCGCACTCGCTCGGCTTCGTGGCGCCTTCGCGCTGGGCATCGTTTGCGCCGACGAACCGGATGCGCTCTACGCCGTGCGCGAGGGCAGCCCATTGATCATCGGCCTCGGGGAGAACGAAACATTCATCGCCAGCGACGTGCCGGCCGTGCTTCGACACGCGCGCCGCGTCATCTATTTGCGGGACGGCGAGATGGCCGTCATTCGAGCGGACCGCATTGAGATTCGACGTCTCGACGGCACCGTCGTCCAACCGGAAATCCGGGAGATTGATTTACAGCCGGAGGCGGCGGAGCGAGCCGGTTTCGAGACCTTCATGTTGAAGGAAATCCATGAGCAGCCGCGCGTGATTCGCGGTCTCGTCCGCGATCATGTGGATGCCGAAGGCCGGCCAAAGCTCGACGACCTGGGTTTGAGCTCCGACTACTTTCAAATACTTCGCCGGGTGATGATCGTGAGCTGCGGCACCGCCTACCACGCCGCGTTGTACGGCAAAGTGCTGTTGGAGAACGTCACAGGGCTGGCTGTCGAGACCGACCTGGGCAGCGAATTCCGCTATCGCGGGCCTCGCATCGAACGCGATACCCTCGTCATTGCGGTGTCCCAATCGGGAGAAACGGCCGACACCCTCGCCTCGGTGCGCCTGGCTCGGCGGAAACGCTGTAAAGTACTTTCGATCTGCAATGTGCGTGGCAGCACACTCGCGCGGGAGAGTGACGCAGTGTTCTTCACCAATTGCGGGCCGGAAATCGGCGTAGCCTCCACAAAGGCCTATACGGCTCAGCTCACGGCGTTCGTGCTGCTCGCGGCGCACATCGGCCTGATTCGCGAGGAACTCGATCCTACGCGGGTCACGGAACTGATCGCCGGATTGCGAGCGGTCCCCGACGCCATTCATTATGTGCTGGACCGCAAAGACTCCATTCGCGCCATCGCCTATAAACATCACGATGGGCCCAGTTCGCTTTATCTCGGACGCAAATTCAATTATCCCACCGCCCTTGAAGGAGCACTAAAAAATAAGGAAATATCCTACCAGCACGCGGAGGGCTACGCCGCAGGCGAAATGAAGCACGGCCCGATCGCGCTGATCAATGAATATATGCCCGTCATCTGTATCTGCACGCGCACGCTCGATGAAGTTTACGAAAAAATGATCTCCAACATCCGAGAGGTAGAGGCGCGTCACGGACGGATCATCGTGGTGGCGAATGATGGCGACGAGCGCGTGAGGGCGCTGGCGGAAGACACGATTTTCGTCCCGGAGGTCATGGATGAACTGTCGCCCATCGTCAACATCGTCGCCCTTCAACTGTTGGCCTACTACGCGGCGCAAGCCCGCGGAACAGACATTGACAAACCCCGAAATCTGGCGAAGAGCGTCACGGTCGAATAAGTCCGGATACCCGCCGAAAGCCCACGCAGGCCGGTAGCAGCGGAATTGTGTCGAGTCCGAAGGGCCGGAAAAAACGGGAATTCGGTCTGCGAGAACCGCATGTGGCGAAAATCATCGTATCAGGCGAATCCGCGGGCCGGACGATGGATTACCGGCGGTGGCGGAGCCGGCAGACGGCGTTTCGGCCGGTCCTTGTTCGGACGGCTTCGATTGACGTTCGCGAAGTCGGATATACCTTTCATTGAGTTCGCGCAAAGAACGGATGACCTCATGATGTGCCCGCTCGAGTTCGGCCATCGCTCGGCGCGCATCGTCGGCGCACCGGCGTTCTTGTGCGGCCAATGCGTCCGCACGCCGCACGCGATCCTCTGCAGTCTCGTGCAACCGGGCCAGCTCTTCCCGCAGCGCCTGGACTTCGCGCGCTTTCGCCTCGAGTTCCTCGGTCAATACTCGATATGATGCCGCAAGCGCGTAATACGCGGCCGACCAATCGCCTGACTCGTCCGCCATGGAGACCATCGTCTCCCGATCGTCGCGGAGAGCAGCGAGTTCCTGCCGTTCATGTTCGAGCGTGTTTTGCAGACGGATGACTTCGGTTTCCAGCGTGCGAACTTTCGCCTTATACTCGGTTTCACGGTGCCGTAACGTCGCCGCCAATTCATCGTGCAAAGCGCGCCACTTGCGAGACTCGTCCGCCAACCTGTCGCGTTCTCGAGCGATCGATTGCCAATCGGTCGTTTGGGGAAGGCCAACGGCCCGGGAGTCTTCGGACGTGGGAGCGACGCCGGAATCTTTCGGTTGCAGAGGTTCTTCGGGCAGCCCCATCAGCTGGGCCAACGTGGCGGTGCGCCCCGTGCGCGCATTCTGCACGACCGTCTCCGGCGCCAGAACGCCGGCGTGGACCCGTTCCGCCAAGACCCCCAGGTGAAACGGAACCGCCGGCGTTCCTTCTGTTTCCGCTATCACCCATTCGATTTCCAGCAACACCTCATCAGCGGCTGGAATCCATTGCCGGTGATTCCGAGAAACCTGATCCTCCGCAGCGACACGGCCTTCCGCGGCCCAAGCTCGCAGGGTTTCCAGGTCTGCGGGGCCATATTCTTCCCCCGACGATTTCTTTAGATACCAGTCCACCGGCGACGTTCCTCCCCGTTCAAGGCGCTGGAATAAAAAGTTTTTGCGAGGCTCGAATTCGATCGGCATCTCGCAACTGGTTGGCGGCTACTATGTCCGCCACGCGGACGCCATAAGCGGCCGCAATCGCCGACAGGCTTTCGCCGGGTTTCACTTCATGCTCCCAGCCGGCCCGATCCCCCCGCTTGACAGCGACCGACGATCGCGCCGCGGCGGGCGTGGAGGCTTGCAGAAGTTCAGCCATACGACGACTCAATATGTCAATGATGTCTTTTCGATCTCTCTCGCGCGCGGTTTCGCTCTCCTGCAGACGGCGTTCCAGAGCCTCGATGCGTTCCTCCATCGCGCGAAGACGCACGGTTATCGCGGGGTCCATCCGGCCTCGGTCAGCCTCCCGTTCGCGCCGCTGAGCGGCAGTCTCCATCTCCAGCGCTTCAATTCGACCGGACAATTGGCGGAAACGTTCTTCAAGCAACAGAGCATCCTCCCGCTCCCGTTGGGCTACATGACTCGGCTCCGTCCAAAACTCCGTCGTGCAGCCAGCCACCAGAATCAGCGGCCCAAGCACCCCACATCGAATGCCGCATCTCCACGTAGACATGGTGTTTCTCATTAACCGAACCCACCCCGCATCGCAAGTCTTAATGCAATGCGCAGCAGCAATAAAGGCGATCTCTCTCGAAGGCTCCCATCGCAGTATGTCCTGCAAGCCCCTTCCGTCCCGGGTGGGCTTGAATCTTGATCCTAATGAAAATCGGCCACAGCCCCGGCACCCAGGCGACCTCTCCGCGACCCTCTCGCTAATCGGGCGGTGGCGCGCAAATCTCGTACGAAAGCTGATCGCTCTCGAAAAATCGCCAAAGGTTTTCCATAGTCGTCTCTGCAATGGCCCGCAGCGCTTCATGCGTGAAAAAGGCCTGGTGGGCGGTCACCAGAACGTTGGGAAATGTCGTCAGCCTCGCCAACACATCATCCTCGATGCCGCCGGCGGAAAAATCCTCGAAGAAATACGCCTCCTCCTCCTCATAGACGTCGAGACCTGCGGCACCGATTTTCCGGCTCTTCAGACCGCGAATGAGGTCCACCGTTTTGATCAGCTTGCCGCGCCCCGTGTTGATGATCATCACCCCGTCTTTCATCCGCGCAATGGTCTCAGCGCGAATCATGTGCCGGGTTTCGGGCGTCAACGGGCAGTGCAGGGAGATGATATCCGATCGCCGGTAGAGCTCGGGCAGCGGCACATAATCAAACCCGATGGCGCGCGCCGCCTCCGGGTCGGGCGCTGGGTCATAGGCCAGGACGGACATGCCGAACCCACAGAGAATTCTCGCCACTATACGACCGATGCGGCCAGTTCCGACAATCCCGGCGGTCTTGCCGTGCAACTCAAACCCCATCAACCCCTGCAGGGCAAAATTGGCGTCACGGACGCGGTAATAGGCGCGATGGGTCTTGCGATTAAGCGAAAGGATCAACGCCACAGTGTGTTCCGCCACGGAGGCAGGGGAATAGGCGGGAACTCGGACGATCCGCAGCCGTCCCTTTGCCGCGATGAGGTCGACATTGTTGTAACCCGCGCAACGCAATGCGACGATCCGCACGCCGCTGTGGTGCAGTTCCTCCACGACCGGCCGGTCCACGACGTCGTGAACGAATATGCACACCGCGAGCGCTCTTTCCGCGAGGCGAACCGTTTCCGCGTTCAATCGGGGCGCCAAAAAACGCAAATCATAGCCGTATCGCGTATTCGCCGCCTCAAAATACTCGCGGTCGTACGGTTTTGTATCAAACAACGCCACCACTATTTTTTTTCCCATGGTCATTCCCTTTTTGATATACTGTACAGCAGAAACTGTTTATTGCATTTCACCTTCCTTTCCGGGTCTGGTCCGATGCCCGAACGATGGTTGATTCATAATGCGTTGTTGTGGACCAGCGTCGATTGTGAACCTATCGCCAACGGCGAGGTATTGATCGAAAACGGACGCATCGCGGCGGTAGGCCGGCAATTGCGCGCCCGCGTGGAGACACGGGTGAACGCGGACGGAGGCCTCGTGATGCCCGGCTTTGTGCAAACCCATGTCCATCTCTGTCAGACGCTCTTTCGCCATGTGGCCGAAGGCGAAGTTTTGCTGCCTTGGCTGAGAAAATATATCTGGCCGCTAGAGGCCGCTCATGATGAAGCCTCGATTCGAACCTCGACCCTGCTCGCTTGCGCCGAGTTGATCCGCGGCGGCACCACAACGTTTCTTTCCATGGAAACCGTCCGGCATACCGACGTGGTGCTGGAGACGGTAGAATCCACCGGCCTCACCGGCATCGTTTCGCACTGTCTGATGGATGAGAGCGGCGGCTTTTTCCCGCTGGCGGTTTCCATCGAGGATGGTTTGGCGGATTGTGACCTGCTGTTGCGGCGCTGGGCCGACCATCCGCGCGTCGGTGTCGCGGTGGCGCCGCGGTTTGCCCTCGCCTGCCGCGAAACGAATCTGCGTGAAGTGGCTCAGTATGCCCGCGATCGTCGGTTAAGGCTACACACCCATTCCTCAGAGCAAGCCGAGGAGGTGACGGAAGTACTGCGGCGCACTGGCCGACGCAACGTGGAGTACCTGCATCACGTCGGAATTTCCGGTCCTGACACGTGCCTGGCTCATTGCGTTCATATTTCCGAAACAGAGCAGCGGCTGCTCTCCGAAACGGACACCCGTGTACTCCACTGTCCTTCCGCCAACTGCAAGCTCGGCTCGGGCATCGCCCCGATTCCTGAACTTTTGGCGCTAGGTGTATCGGTCTCACTGGGCGCCGACGGCGCCGCCTGCAACAATCGACTCGACATGCTCGAGGAAATGCGGATGGCGGGTCTGCTGCAAAAACTTCGCCTTGGTCCAGCTGCTCTCCCCGCGCGCGAAATTGTTCACCTTGCCACGGCAGGCGGTGCGCGTGCGCTTGGAATGGAGCGAGAGATCGGCTCGATCGAAACGGGCAAGCGGGCCAATATCATTATTGTAGACTTGTCGCGCTTTCACATCCTTCCGTGGGAAGATCCTGCCACCGCCCTGGTATATGGCGCGCGTGCCGACGATATTGCAATGACGATCGTGGATGGCCGCATTCTCTATGAAGACGGAGGCCTGACGGCCATAGATGAGGACGCATTGCGGCATGAAGTCACAATACAACGCCGAAAGATTCTGGCGCGGGCGGGGTTGGGGTGAGGAACCGGAGACGAAATAGTCGGGAAGCGAATCGGTGTCTGACCCTGCAGAACCAAGCGAACTATGATCGCATCTTTCCCGCCCAGACGGATGCGTTGAAATGCGGGTTGAAGCGAACGGAACTTTCCCTTATTTTTCATATCCGTCGGACGCCCGATCGATCGGAGGGGTGGCTGAGTGGTTGAAGGCACTCGACTCGAAATCGAGCGAGCGACTAATCCTCGCTCCGTGGGTTCAAATCCCACCCCCTCCGCCAAAAATCGCTTCACACCTTTCCGCGGCCGCACGGCGGCCGAACCCGACAGACTCCATGAGACACCATCCACTCTCGCCTAGACACAAGCGCGGCGGACATGACCCGTCTGATGCGGGGGGCCATCCGCATCGAGTGTATTTCCCATCTGCCAAATCCTGAAACCAGGGTCATGCGTGAACAGAGGAACGGCGGGCAGACGCGTCAAAATGGACTTGGCAGGCACTGCTCGAGAAGGTGATGCCACCTCTTTCGCTGACAAAGCTCTTTTCCATTGCTACGGCGCGCCCCTAGCGCAGGTTTGACCGTATTATTTCAAATCCACTGCCGTAACCAACTGCTCGAAAGTGGCATTTCCAAAGAGTTCGCCAAGATTCATGGACAGTTTGATTTGATAGGTCTCTCCGCCCTTCATCTTTTTGAATTCATTCTCCCAGGCTTCCGATTTTCCTCGCAACACCGATTCATCAGTCTTCACGCGTCCACGTTCGGTTGAGCGTCCACGTCCGTCCAATACTTCAAACTGAAGTTGCTGATCGACGGCGCCCTGAAGTGGAAGGAGGTCCCACACTCCGGCTTTGACCATGGCGATCATCTTTCGGCCTCCTTCCGTGAACCGCGCCGTGATTGCAGGAGTTTCGAAGATTTTGATCACCGGTGGGGCTTTTGGAGCGGAAGCCCAGGACAATTCAGGACAACGAAGAAAGTACCGGACTCGCGCGTTTCCTTTGCGGCCATCCAATCGCACCACGGCCGCCAACTGATGCGTGTGTCCCCCGCGGTACTGGATCTCAATTGCCGCCTCCAAATCGTATTCTTCACGAGTTCCCGACCATTTAATCCCGTCGAAGAAGACGCCTGCATTACGAATAACGGCGGGAACAACTTGAACGGGCGTTCCCTCGGGCGGATTGCTCGTCCTCACGAACAGCTTATCGGGCCGTTTCCCGCGCTCGGCGGGTAGATCAAACCCCATATAAAGTGTGTCTTTGGGTTCGGGTCCAAACATCAACCCAAACACAGCCGCGTTTCTGTCATTGACAAAAGTGCCGGCGGGAAAAGGCATTACTGTTGAAGATGCCGCTGGTGTCTGAGACCTCGGGCTCGTGCCAGTTTCAGGCTTCTTATCGGGTTGTGCCGCTGGTGCCTGCGCAACAACAGGGGTGAACGTGGACGCCTTCTGGGGAGTCCCAGTTTTTGAACCCGTATCCGTCGCCCACGGCTCTGCTTTTGGCGCCTCAATGGCCACCGCCTCTCCGGCCAGAACCGAGGAAAATTTTTCCCGGAACCCGGGCTGATGCCTATACCGCGTAGCCGGAGACAGTGTTTCCCACGGGAAAACCTGCGCCCCTCGTGGCGTATTCACCTCGAGCCCCTCCGGCGTAGCTTTGATAGGCTCGCCCTGCACCGCCGCCCCGTTGGCCAAGCGGACGGTCTGCGCACTTGCCGTCGTCAGAACCGGCAACAAAACTGCCGCGACAACGCCCTTCAAAAAAACCGTCAAGTTCATTACGCACCCTTTCCTGATTGTGATCCACGACCGTCAGGATACAATAAGGAACCTTTAAAAACAAGCGCTGCCGGTCCTTCGAGTGTCACATCACTCCATTTGGCTCCTCGCATCGAAAAATTCACACACAACGTATAGCCTCCCCATGTATCCACCTGTACCGGTGGATGAACCCAACCCGCGCGGGCCGACACGAGGGCCGCCGCGACAATACCGGTGCCGCAGGCCAATGTTTCGGCCTCTACCCCTCGTTCAAAGGTTCGAATTTTCAAACGGGAAGACCCAACAACCTGAACAAAATTGACGTTCGTCCCCGCCGGTTGAAAATCAGCATGGTGGCGAATCGCGGCACCGATGCGTTGAACGTCCACTTCGTTGAGAGACTCTACCCGAATCACGACATGGGGAACACCGCTATTCACGAAACCGTATGACCATGTCCGACCATCTACAACCAGTGATCGGTCCATGCGCCAGTCATTAGGATCGGTCATGTTCAGCTTTACGAGACTCCCATGAACCTCGGCTCGCAACAGGCCCGCCCCCGTCTCGAACATCATGCGTAACGGCGCCGCACCGATCTCGGCAGCCAGACGCGCCGCACACCGGGCGCCATTTCCGCACATGTCGGCCTCTTGACCGTCCGGGTTAAAAAAACGCATTCGGAAATCCGCCTTTTCCGACCGCTGAATCAGCAGCACGCCGTCAGATCCCACGCCCGTTCGCCGTGTGGTAATCTGACGAATCCAATCGGCATCTGATAGAGGAAAAACTCCTGCGCGGTCATCCACCACGATAAAATCGTTGCCTGCGCCGTGCATCTTGAAAAAGGATATTTCCGACATGTTCACTATTTCCCTCATCCCATATGCATCTTAGCACATTGCCGCACGCACCCTCCAGTGTGATTTTCACCCTTTTTCAGGATCGCTGTGGAATGAATCGGTCTTTATTTGAACCGCGAAGATGTGCGTGGATTTTTGAGGCTCGCGTCGCATGAAGAAATACAGGGCATAAAAGGGATTTCTACCCCGTCGATGGATCTCTTCCGATCTAGCAAACACCCTTTGGCTTGCCTCTCCTCAACGGAAGTACGATTATACCTGACCGTTATCGGGATCAGGACACATGACCGCTAGCGCTGGGGCTTTGCCATCGTTTGCTGTTAAGCCTATTGGTGTGATTCATACTCCATTTCACGAATCCACGGGCACACCGATTCAACCGATCTATGCAGAAGGCATCGAAGGGTGGGCGGAGATTCAGCCGGAGTTTGCCGAAGGATTGACAGATCTGGCCGGTTTCGAACGCATCTGGCTGATTTATCCATTCGATCGGGCGCAGCGCCCCCGCATGGTCGTAACGCCGTATCGCGATAACCGTCCCCACGGAATATTTGCCACGCGGGCGCCGTGTCGCCCCAATCCGATTGGCCTGTCGTGCGTTCGGCTTCTGGCGGTTGAAAACCTTGTCCTGCGCATCGCCGATGTGGATGTGCTCGACGGCACGCCGCTATGGGATATCAAACCTTATGTGGCCGCCTTTGATGCGTTTCCGAAATCGCGTTCGGGATGGTTCGACGCATCCGCTTCCCGACAGACGCGCGCCGATAAGAGATTTCAGTCTTGATGATCTTATGGGTGGTTTTCGTGATCTTTCTCAAACTGAAATAGCCTGTCGAGAAGATAAGGGGGGGCTCGGTTCTGGCTTGTCACGTGATATATTGCCCGCATTATGGCAGAACATGTTCACCGTTGATGCTACACGTGGGATTAACGCCGATGGGCTGAAGCGTGTAAACTCCTCCTGCAGGGCACACCGGCCAAAACTCCCTCCCGAGGTAAGGCTTAATATCGGCCTCACCAGGCACACTTCCCTCCGCGAGATTATTCACCATGGCCCATTCTTCTTTGGCAGCATCCAGTATGCGCAAGTTGTTCACACAAGCCTTCGCGCCCGCTCGTCTACGCGCCAACCGGTACGATGGCACAGCAATTGCGGCCAATAGGCTGATGATCAAAGCCACAATCATGATCTCCATCAGAGTGAACCCGCTTTGTCGATCCCTTTTCACTGGAATGTCCTTATTGCCCGCCTTTTCAGCAGCCAACACCCCTCGTGCTTGTTTCGTATGCTGACCACCCTCTGTGACCGACTTCTAATCTCTCCCATAGCGCCTAGCACCTGAAAGCCACCGTGCATATAGGCACAACAATCTTTAGCTTATGTCACTCACCGACGTTTTGTAATTTGCCTCTGCACTCATACCGTTGTCCAGAAAAAAATTTTGATCCAAGGACTCATTCTGCAAAAGGTGCCCCGGACGTGATTCCTCAGGAGAAAAACCCATCGTCCATAAATAGCGAGAAAGAAAGGACTCGCGTCACAACAAATCAGGGCCTGCCGTCGGAAGAATGAGAAATTTCAGTGCGTATTCATCTGGGTCAGTGCTGGGGCGGCGGTGGATAATTGGTCAATCCCCTTTGTTGACGATAACTCCATGTTCGATGTCGGGTCAACGAAGAGGGCGCGCGGGCGGTCCTCTGGTTGGAAAAAGGCCCGGGCGGCCAAGAAGGAGGGCGAATCAAAGTCGCGGATACTGGCGGACCACTAGTGTCCGGTTATAAGTCATTGAATATCAACTGCTTTTCGTTCAGTAAAGAATCATTCCCGGACACGGAATCTGTAAGTAGTTCGCGCAGAGGTACTTTCTCGAAAGCCGTTACGCTGAGAATTTGAAGAAAGCTGTGCATGCTCAAGGATATTCCCAATTGCTTTCGAAGGATTGCCACCAGCAGGTAGACACAGATGGCGATCCACACTTGGGTCTTCACGGCATTCGACGAGGTTCCGTAAAATCGGCGA
>CALLML010000118.1 GCA_938005705.1 uncultured bacterium | reverse complement strand
GGCGCGGCCGTCGGCCGCGCCCGCTTTCTCTTTTCATCGTGCCCTACTGAGATTTGCCAAGCCGACCATTCGCCCATAACTTGAAAGACTTCCAGAGACCGCATGGCATTGGAGATAGCGCATCAGCGCGCGCGCAAGATCCTCCCCGAACGCGCGGGCGGTGGTCTGATTGACTTCGGCGCCGCAGGCGTTGGCATAGGGCACTTCGATGGAGGTGCCCAGCGTCACGCCCGGCAAGGCCGCGATCCAGCGGGCGAAACTCTTGCCGCCTTCGTAATTCCGGGCCACATTCCACGCCTCGCCGAACGGCAGATAATTTGCGGCGAGAAAAGGCAGGGGGCCCCGAATCGCCGACTCCAACAGCCGTGAAAATGCTCTCTGCTGGGCGGCGATGCGATCATCCGCCGAGCCCACCAGATAAATTTCCTCGTTGTGCGGACCGGAGATATGCGGGCAGTGAAGGTCCAGACCCACGCGGAAGGGCGTGACGCCCCACCATTCGGGAAGCCTCTCCCGCAGGGCCTTGGTGGACGCATACAGGCTCTCGCCTTCATAGTCCCTTCCATGATCCCGGGGTTGGCGGCCCTTCCCTTGATCGCCGTCCTCGACACCGTCCTTATCCACGAAGGGAACCAGGAAGAACTCGGCGTTATCGCGCAGCCAGCGGGCTTCGTCGTCGCGCAGAAACCAGAGGATGATCCCTTCGAGCACGTAATTGGCCATCATTTCGCAGCAATGGTGCCGGCACGTGATGACGACCCGGCACGAGGGCTGCCCCCTATGGCATTTCAACGTCATGCATTCCACTGCGCGCCCCTTGGGCGTGACGCAGAGGCTCCCCTCCTCGACGAGCGGATGGCCTGCCGTTACGGCGGCCGTGAAACGGCGCCAGTCGGATTCCTGATAGGGCATGGCGAAGCTGAGCCGCGCCTCGGCGGCATCGGCCGGGAATGGGCAGTGGAAGGAGGACCCCTCGACAACATGCGGACCGAGCCATCTCCACGTTTTTCCCTCGTCCAGGGATAGCGCCGGTCCCCTCACGCCGATGGCGCGACTGCGGGTGAACGTGAACCGCGGCGTCCGACCGGCGGCGCCGCGAATGCGGAAACACCAGTAGAACCAATCTCTCGCCGTGTCGCGCAAATCCTGATGCAGCCGGATCTCGTCGCCGGCGATATCCTCCACGACGATATTGCCTCCAGAAAATTCCGCGTCGACTCGCAGTTCTTTCGTCATCGAGTCGCTCCCCCCTCTCGTTATTTCGCGCCCCCGCGCGACATCAGACATCGCCGACTCCCACGACCGCCGACGGCGCGGCGCGAATCGTATGATCCTCGATCTCGAAAAACTCCTCCTTCTTGAAACCCAGGAGACCGGCCAGCAGGTTCGCCGGGAAGACCTCCATGCGGGTGTTGAAGTCGCGGACATTGGCGTTGTAGAAGCGGCGCGCGGCGGCGATGCGGTCCTCGGTGTTCACGAGCTCCGTCTGCAGAGCAAGGAAATTGCCGCTGGCCTTGAGTTCCGGATAGCGCTCGATCACGGCAAAAAGTCCCTTCATGGCGCCGATCATGACGTTCTCGTCGCGCGCCTGGCTGGCCGGCGAGCCGGTCGAGGCCAGCGCCGCCGCGCGCGCCTGCGCCACGCGTTCGAACACCGCGCGCTCATGCTTCGCGTAGCCCTTCACGACCTCGACCAGCCGCGGAATCAGGTCATAACGGCGCTTCAGTTCGTTATCAATGCCCGACCACGACTCGCGGCAGTGATTGCGCAACCGTACCAGCCCGTTGTAGGTGCCGATCAACCAAAGCAACGGAACGGCGATGACGATGAAAATCAGAACGGCAGTAGGCATCAGCGCGTTCCCTCCTTCATGGCCGCGACCAGATAGGGCGGCAGTTGGTCGAGCAGACCGTCTGCGACCGCAGCCGCCTGCTCGAATTCCTGCGGCTGGAATTTTTTGGAGCGCCAGGCGATAACCTGTTTCGAGTCGAACTCCAGTGAAAAAACCGGCGACTGCAACAAAAACTCGATCGCCCGCGGATGCAGCACGTCAAAGGCGTATTTGCGGTCCGTCGCCTTGACATGAAATTTGCGGCTGAACTCCGCCGACTCAAAATCAATATCGTCAAAGCCGAACGCCGCGGCCAGCTTGTCAAAAAGGCCTTCCGGACGGATGCGCAAAGGCTTCAAGGGAACGTCGCTGCCGATCACAACGGCCGAAAAGTAATGATGATGCGTTTGCCGGCGGCCTTTCGAGTCGTGCGAGTGGATCTCGTAATGGTAGTCGAACCCCGTGAACGGCCGATGGCGCCATAGTCCCGAGAGAATGTTGTAGGCGTACCGGCGTTCACCTTGCCGCAAACAGCCGAAAGCGGGGAAACGGGCGTCAAATCCGAAATCCCTGTCCGAGGTGAAACTCAGACCGTTTTCGGCGGCCCAGGCGCCCAGCGCTTCCCGTCGTTTTTTCCCCGCGAGACTGGTGAGGACGATCGCCGCCACGAACAAGATGATAAGGGCTCCGAATATCAGAAAATGCATGTGTGGGGCTCCAATGGTTGGATCCGGAACAAACTACCCCCATTCACCGTGCGGTCAAAATGAATTCGCGCCGTGGGGTTGGAGAAATGGAGCCAGAGATATGCGATCAAAATTGGCTTTTTCGGATCGGCGCGCAATAGGGTCCTTCTGGAAATACGGCCAGCGTCTTGCCGGCGGTGGACGCTTGATCCAGCAGCCGCTGTAGGACGCTTTGAATCTCCGCGCGGGCGACCGAAATGCCGCGGACCGGGATAGGCGCGAAAGCCGCCGCGTCGAGCCCAGGGCTGATAAAAATCAGGTTTTCCATTCCGACGCGTTCGAGGGCGCGGGTATGCATCTGGTATTCCCACTGATCTTTTTCAAAGACACCGGGCTGGTGGATGTAGTCCAGAAATTCGCGCCAGCGCCCGCCGGGAAAACGCGCCATGGCCGACTGATATTCCACGCTACCCACTCCCTCGGCGCAGCCGCCTACGGCGATGATCGTGCCACCGCGCCGCACGGCGGGGAGACACGAGACCAGCCCCTTCACACATTGGTAGAATGTTGCATCCAGCGGATACCCGCCAGAGGACGTAACCACGACATCGGTCTCCTTCTCGACAATAGGACAGGCGCACCGCCGGACATAATCGCACGCCGCCGCGTGGGCCCGCTCCATATCTCCTGCAAAAGCCGCGACGACGCGCCGCTCACGGTCGAGCACGACATTGAGCGTGAAATCCACCCCGAGCGCCCGCGCGACGGAAAGCGCCTCCTGATGGAGCGGGTTTTCCTCGAGATGGCCGTTGCATGCGCGCGGATCATCGAGAAACTCCGCGCCATGGAACCGCCGGACGGTGTCGAGCGACGCGCACCCCGGGCAAATGGCCTTGCGACCGCCCGAAAAACCGGCCATGAAATGAGGTTCCACCAGCCCCGTCACGAGGCGAAAGCCGGCGTTTACCAGGCGCCGATTCAGCCGGATCGGTCGGCCTGACCAGCTCCGTCCGGGCACTTCGGCTAGCTCCTCCGGCGCATCGGACCGGTGATCCGCAATTTCGTAGTGCGTCGCAACATACGGTCCAAACATTTTGACGCGTTCAGCCTCCGTGCTGGGCCGATGCATGCCGGTGGCGATCAGAATCAAAATCTCCGCTCGAGGCACACCCGTGGCCTCCACGCGCGCAAGGAGTTGCGGGAGAAACGACGCATAGGGAATGGGTCGGGTAATATCCGAAACGACGAGGCACACCTTTCCCCGACGACGGTGGGCCAATGCCGCTTCCAAGTCGGACGCACCCACGGGATTGTCCAACGCTCTCTGCATGATGGACGCCGCATCGGCCGGCGGGGCGGGATAATGGGACGTATAAACCCGCGCCGACTCTGGCACATTCAGACTTAAGGTCTCCTGATCACAAGGAAGAAAAATTCTCATCCAAAATGTTACTCCCATGAGGTTGCGTCAACATACCGGATCAAGTGGTCGTTAGAAAGCCCCGTTGATGATCCAAGGCGGAGAAGGGGATTGGGAGCGCACGAGAAGGTCTGAGCATACGACCCCTCTCCTTCGAAATTATCCCGAATTTTGCATGTGGGCAGACTAACGGTGTTTTCACCCTGTGATGATTGGGTGAAATGAGGTTGTGCTCGTCTTCGATCACTCCTGGAGCAGTCATTTCATGGTCTGCCCCCCCCTCGATTACGCCTCAGCGGTGACCCATGGGGCAACCAAGCCGGTTGCGCTGTGGATTGTTTTGAGGGGTGAGACGAGGGATCGGAATGCGGGAAGGAGCAAACATCTTCAGAATGCGACCGAACAAACTCGGTTTCCGCCTCCCCAACCGTCGCGTCAGCCTCCGAACAGCGCCCTCGGGATAGACCTCATCC
>CALLML010000117.1 GCA_938005705.1 uncultured bacterium | reverse complement strand
CGGCATCCAGGTCTGTCCACCGGCTTTCCCGCCGGGTGGCGGAGCTCTGCCGATCCTGGCCGAAATTGGATCAACACACCCTCACCCAAGCATCCGGTGAAGCGCTGCGACACCGGCGCGTCCTCCGCAGCGCCCATTCCTACGCCGACCACCCCCGAACGCTCTATTTCCAAGGCCGTTCATGAATAATCCGGGATAGACGACAGGCTTCCTGTTAGGACGCGGCCGATTTGGACTGTAGCGCATCATGTTGGAGGTTCATCGTCAGTAAATTCCGCAGTTGTGATCAGTTTTTTTTGAGCTTTAACCGTTGTATTGACTGAATTGAGGCGCGTCGGTCGTCGCTGCGAAGGGCGGAGGGAAACGCGGCGGTTTGCTCGTTGGTCTTTGGTCCCAACCATTAAAGGCACACTGGAGAGACATTTGACCGTGACGTCCCATCCCGCAAGACATCCGGGTCAGTTGTTCAGCTCCTCCGCTACGGCTTGGGCGGCACGGTCGGCGGCGCCGGGTCCGCCGAGCGCGGCCGTTATCTGCTCGAATCCTTCGAGCATCGCACGGCGTTGCGGGCTATCGTCCAGCAAGGGCTCCAACGCGTCTGCCAGCACCTCAGGACGCGCCGCGTTCTGTAGAATTTCCGGACAGAGCGCACGCCCGGCCACCAGGTTCGCCAGACCGATGTGGGGTATACGGATCAGGGCCCGAGCGATCGCATAGGTCAAGGGACCGGTGCGATAGACGATCACCATCGGGCATCTTAGCAGCGCCGATTCCAACGTAGCCGTGCCGGAGGCGACCCAGGCCGCCCGCGCCTCACGTAGGACGCGGCGAGTGCGGCCGACGACGATCTCCAAACGCGGCGGGCATTCGCCGGCGGCGGCGAGCTGAATGCGAATCCATCCGGCGGCCTTTTCATCCGGTGCGGCGATGATGAACGAGGCCTCCTTTCGCTCGCGTGCGATCCGGCCCGCGGCCCCGAGTAACGGCGGCAAAATGCGATCGATTTCCGTTCGCCGACTGCCAGGGAGCAGGGCGATGCGCGGTTCCCCGCGCCACGGCAACGGTGTCTCGTCATGGTCCGACGCTTGAGCGATGGTGTCGGCCAACGGATGGCCGACGAATTCAACACGCAGGGACATCCCCTTGAACAGGTCGATTTCGAATGGGAAAATCACCAGCAGACGCCGCACATTCGCAGCAATTGTGCGGATGCGTGAACGATGCCATGCCCAGACCTGCGGGCAGATATAGTACACCACAGGAATACCCCGCAAGCGGAGGGCGTGGGCAAGCCGTAGATTAAAGCCGGGATAATCCACGAGTACGGCGGCGGCGGGGGGAGCGGCATCCACGCGACGCAGAAGGTCGCGATACACGCTAAGAAAAAAAGGAAGACGAAACAAGGCATCCGTAAAGCCGATCGATTCCATATCGCGCACGTGGTGGACCACATCCATCCCGGCGTCCCGCAGGGCGTCGCCGCCAATCCCCCAGGCAGCCACATCGGGTCGCCGCCGGCGCAGCGCCCGCAGCAGGGCGGCGGCGTGGTGATCGCCGGATACCTCGCCGGTCACAATCATCAGTGATACGCTCATGAAGGTGATTCTCGGCCCTGCCGGATGATCGCGAACGCCAGACGCAGCGCCTCGGCCGCTCGCTCGCCACTGACGGGAGGAGGCGCGCCTTCCCGTACACAGCGCAGAAAAGACGCCAACTCCACCCGTAAGGGTTCCTCGCGCGCGATCGGAATCGGGGTACGTTCGAGAGCCCCGTTTGTCCGCCGGCACATCTCACCGGCCTGGTTCATATAATCGAGTGAAACGTAGGCATCTGGATAGAAGAGCCGGATTTTTCGCATTCGTTCTGCGCTGACGCGACTGGCGGTGATGTTCGCCACGCAGCCGTTGGCGAAGGCGACGCGCGCGTTGGCGATATCCTCCGTGGCGCTCAACACTGGCACGCCGACGGCGTGCACTTCTTTCACGGGCGACCCTACCAGATGAAGAATGATGTCGAGGTCGTGGATCATCAGATCGAGTACCACACTGACCTCCGTTCCACGCGGGCGGAGGCCGCCGGGGCGGGGTGGGGGATAGGGCGCGAGGCGATGCGCCTCGATGAATCGCAGGGGACCGGCCAACCCTTCTAGGCAGGTGAGCACGGGATTAAAACGCTCGACGTGGCCCACCTGCAGTATAACGCCGCGCCGTGCGGCTCGTGCGACCAGATCGTCGGCTTCCTCCTGTGTCGCCGCAATCGGTTTTTCAATGAGCAGGTGCAGGCCTGCTTCAATCAAGGGTACAGCGATGGCATGGTGAAGATCGGTGGGTACGGCCACGCTTGCGGCCTCGACGGCGGTGGCGAGATCCTCAAACCTCTCGAAGGCACGAACGCCGAATTTCTCCGCGATCTCACGCGCGCGGTCCAATCGTGCATCGTGCACGCCGACGAGTTCCGCTTCCGGCAGTTCCTTGAAAAGACGTGCATGATGTTCACCGAGGCTGCCCACCCCGAATACACCGACGCGCACGGCTCGTCCACCTATGCTGTGTTTCATCCGTCATCCCCCTCAAAGGCGAGCAAACAAAGGCCCATTTGATCAGCCTCGCGGACCACCGTCTCTCGTTCCAGAATGATGGTTCGCTTGGCCTCCAGCGCCAGGGCGGAGGCGCGTATTTTCCGGAGTATCCGCATTGTGCGGCGTCCGATGACGGGGATATCGAACCGCATATCGTGGCCGCGTTTGGCCCGTTTGACCACAACCGCTCCGGGACCGCCAAAACGGCCCGCCCGCCGAATGGCCGCGTCAGTCCCCTCAAAAGCTTCGACGGCGAGAATCACTCCATCGCGCACGACTACGGTCTGGCCGATATCGAGTCCGCTCGTGGCGCGGGCGACCCGCCATCCTAATGCGATATCCGATTCCTCGCGTGGGGTAGGCGGACGCGCGCTGAGAAGTCCCGCGGCGGGCATGGCATGTTCCATGAACCAGTGCGCAGGTTGCAGTGTCATTCCGTGTTCGGCCAGCCGGTGGCCGATGGCGCCGAAAATGGTTTCTGCGTTTTTCACTCGAAGTTTCATCAGGAGTTCAAAGGCCTCGCGGTCAGGTCTCAGATGAAAAAGACGGAAGGGACGGATGAGACCGGCCATGAGGACGTCCCGAATGCCCACCGACGCCGCGCGCTCCAGAAAGGCGCGGAGACTTCCCAGATATAGCCAATGGACCTCGTCGGCTTCCGCGGCCACCTGGCGATTGGTCTCGCCCCGAAAAGCAAGGACGACAATGCGACGCACGCCGTGTGCGCGCGCAGATCGGAGCAATTCGAGCGGGTATACCCCACCACCGGCGATCAAGAGCAGCTCGGAAGGTGGAGGTGAGGGTGTCGGCATTTCAGCCGTCCGCGGGTGAGTGGATGTATTACCAGCCGTATTCGACACTTCGGCCTCCCAGAGGGACCTTCCGCGTGCGGCCAATGAGTTGCAGAACCTCGCGATTGGCGTCGAAAACGCCATACACATATCGAGTTGTTCCCCGATCAAAGTACTCGGGCAGGTTGTTAACCCATCGCCATCCTTCTTCCGGGAACTCCACCCGGATCTCACCATCCTCTGAAAACAACGTCGTAGTGAAACGGCCGCCGTCGATGGCCTCGATCCCGCCGCGATTGCGAAAGCGGAGCCGAATCGTCTTGCCGTCGAAGGTCGAGGGACGCTGTCTCAAGTCCCGAATGAAAACGGTGTCTCCCTCCGACACTTGATCGCGCGTCGGATCGGCGGGGGGAGGTGGGGTAACAGACGGGGGTGGCGACGGCGATGGAGAGGAAGGGGTATTGGCGATTTCTTCCTCGATCAGACGCTCCAGTTCGGCCCATTCCTGACGGAAGACCCATGAAATAATCTGCGATTTTGGGGTGGTTTCCCGCGTTCGGCGAAGGATGATCTGGGCGTCGCGGAAGCGGCTGGCCTGCACCAAGGTTCGGGCATCATCGAATGCGCGCAAGGCCGCCGCTTCGCGTTGCGTGTCCTGCCGAGCTTCCAGCCACTGCCGGAGGAAATCTGCGTCGTCACCCGTCGCTCGCGACAGCAGTTCCGTGGCACGCCGCCACTGACCCTGTCCGATCGCCCATGCGGCGGCGTCGCGAGGGCCGACTTCACCGTTGGCCGTGAGAAAAAGTCGTTCGAGATCGGTGTCGCTCAATCGCATCAGGTCAAAATCCATCGTTACCGTACCTTCCCCAAGACGGTGCCTGACGGTCACCACGTTTCCTTCCGAGAGACGGATAACCTCGCCGGTGATGCCCGGAGTCCCGTCAATTGTGATGCCCGCTGCCCGTCCGCCGCTACGGCAAAGGCGCGCGAGGCTCTCTTTGATTCGCTTTAGACCGCGGATTTCGATTTCCACAAGCTGCAAAAAGTGGTGGGGGGACTGAGTCGCCAGCCACTGTTCTAGTCCTCGGATGGCTTGGTCGAAGTTGCGCCGCTGAGTCAGGAGTGCAGACCGGGCGAGGATATTGACGGTCGCGATATATTGTTCGGGCTGGGGTTCCGCGACGACAGGCGGCGCGGATTCGACCAAGGAGGGTTCCGAAACAGTGGAAGCAGGTGGCGCCACTTCGGGCGTCGTGTTGGTTTCGGATGGCTTTGGTGGTTCTGACGATGAAGGTGGCCTTTCAGGCGCGTGCACGGATTGAGGGCGAGGGGGATTCTCTACGGGCAGGATAGGTCGTGAGGCGGTTTCATTAGACACCTGGGGAGGAATAGGCCTTTGCGAGGGTACGGATATAGGCATCAGCACCGGCGGAACAGGCCTCCGCTTGAAAAGATGATTCCGCAACAGGTAAAGGTCAAGAAAGAGTAATCCGGAGGCGATAGCGATCAACCATCCGAGATGGAGTTTTCGAGCAGGAGGACGCCCGAAAACGGGCAATGATGTTTTTTCGGGGAGTCGAATCTGCTTTCGCGTTCGCTTGATCGGCGGTATGTGGCCGGCCATGTCCGCAGTCTGGAAAACCTGCGGGATCGAACGACGCAAAGTGCTGGCTCCGGGAAGAGGCAGCGGGGGGTGCGGTAGCAAGCCCGCGCGAACCTGCGCGATGTCGTCAATGACAACTTTCCAATCCGGTCCCCGCGCGTTGCGGTCTTTGATTAGAAGCTTTTCGATTAACGTGATTACCGGCAAAGAGAGCTCCGGGCAGGTCTCCAAGGGGTCGGCCAGATATCCCGCCACTTGTCCCCGCATGACTTCCTCTTGACTCATCCCAGCGAACGGCATCACGCCGGTCGTCATGTGATAAAGCAAGGCCCCAAGGGCATACATGTCGGCCCGACAATCCAGATCGAGCAACCCATTGACCTGTTCGGGCGACATATAGTTGGGCGTGCCGATCGTGAAATGTCGGATCAGCTCCGATTCCGGAAGAAGATTGTCCCGGCTGAGGCCAGAGAAATCGGCCACTTTCACGATGCCGTCCTCGTCAATGAGGATGTTGTCCGGTTTGATGTCGCAATGGATCAGACCGGCGCGGTCCCACGCGTATTTCAGCGCACGCGCGATCGAATCCGCCACGGTTAGGACATCCGCTTCGGAAATGCGTCCCTTGCGCTGAATCCATTGGCCGACGCTGTAGGCCGACACATATTCCATGACGAAAAAGGGGAGGCCCTCCACCTCGCCGGCTTCATGGACCCAGAGGATGTTGGAGTGTTTGAGATGGGCTACGGCGTTGGCTTCGAGACGAAACTGGGCGACGGAGACGGGATCATCGCGCAATTCGGGGCGCAGCACCTTGATCGCCACTAGGCGGCCGAGAGACACTTGGCGCGCCTTGTAGACGAGGCCCAAAGCGCCAGCCCCGATCTGTTCTAGGTTCTCGTAGCCCGGAATTTGCATGAATCGCCCGCCCGGTGCTCTGGTCCGTTGTCCCAGCGTCCGTATCCAGAGACTAAAATACCGGCCGATTCAGAACAACAGCAAACCGTCGGATTCAATGACCTCCGAGAGCGTGCAGAAAAATCGGCGTTTGCGGGGCGAGGGAAAAAAGGAAGACGTCACGATGGTCTGGCGCTTTTCGCCGAGTTTTGACGCCCATTGGTGCATGGGGGGGCCAGATAACTCGGCCGACAGCGTTTCGGTCGAGTTGTTTAGCGGCGTTATGCGCCGAGAAAAAGTCGGTCTCGCCGGCACAGCTTTCCTAAATTTTCCGCAACGGAATCAGTTGGAAACCACCGATGCTTGATTTGCGCGCGTTTTCTCGTCATGCTGCATGGCGATGAATCGGTTGCTCGAATGGATGAAGGCGGTCGCCACGGGTGCGCTGACGCCCGAAGCCGCGGCGGAACGTGTGCAAGCCTCGTTTGAGCGTGATCTGGGTTTCGCTCGACTGGACTTGGATCGCCCACGACGGTGCGGCGTGCCGGAGGTGGTGTTCGCTCCCGGCAAACGATTGGATCATATCGTGGAAATTGCGGAGACCATGTTTTCTGCCGGCCAGAATGTTATGATCACGCGCGCCAGTCCTGAGATTTTCGAGGCCGTAAAAACCCGTTGCCCGGCGGCGATCTATCACGTTGAAGCTCGCTGTATTACGGCCGATCCAAAGCCGCTGCCGACGCCTGTCGGCCTGGTGGCAGTGGTCTCCGCCGGCACAGCGGATCGAGCGGTTGCGGAAGAGGCTGCCTTGACCGCCGAACGCATGGGCGCACAAGTGGAGCGTTTGCATGACGTGGGTGTCGCGGGGCTTCATCGTCTTATGCGGCACGTGAAGCTCCTGCGTTCGGCACGCGCAATCGTCGTCGCGGCCGGCATGGAAGGCGCGCTGCCGTCTGTCGTGGCAGGCCTCGTGCCGTGTCCAGTGATCGCCGTGCCGACCAGCGTGGGTTATGGGGCCAGCTTCCAAGGGCTGGCGGCGCTGCTCGCCATGCTGAACTCCTGCGTACCGGGCGTTACCGTCGTCAATATCGACAACGGTTTCGGCGCCGGCGTAGCCGCCGCGATCATCAATCGCGGGGCGGAGAAGTCATGAGCCGCGTGCTCTGGTTCCACGGCATCGGCGGCGCGTCGGGCGATATGATTCTCGGCGCGCTGCTCCAGCTCGGCGTCGAGGCCCGCGAAGTCGAGGAGGCGCTGCGTAGGCTGGGTATCGGTGCTTTGCGCATCGAGCCCGTACCGGCGACAGATCGCGGCATTCGTGGTATTCGGCTTCGCATAGGGGTGGAACAGGAGGCGACATCGTTCCCCCCTCATAAGAAACACGATGCGCATCCTCATCGCACCTTTCGCGAGATTCGGGATATGGTCGAACGATCGCCGTTGCCAACGCCGGTAAAGGGGCTCTCGCTCGACGCATTGCGCCTTTTGGCAGAAGCGGAAGGCCAAGTCCACGGCATTGCGCCCGAGGCCGTGCAATTCCACGAAATCGGCGCAGTGGATTCCATTGCGGACATCGTGGGGGCGTGCTTTGCTCGTTATCGGCTAAGTGTTGAACATGTCTGCGTCGAACCGCTTCCCATCGGCAGGGGAACAGTGACCTGCGCGCATGGGGAATATCCCGCGCCCGCGCCGGCGACGGTCGAACTGCTGCGGGGGGCCGTCATCGCGCCTATTGCAGAGCCATGGGAGACCGTCACACCCACCGGCGCCGCTTTGTTGCGATCGTGGGCGGACCTCGAACGGCCGCCGGCCCGCTGCCGCATTGTCGCGGCGGGATACGGACTCGGCGTGCGCGAGTTGCTTGGCCGGCCGAACGCGTTGCGCGCGACGCTGCTGGAGATGGTGGAAGCCGATGCGGACTCGGATGGCTGTCTCCTGCTGGAATGCGCAGTGGACGATCAGACCCCCGAACTCGTCGGCGTTCTCGCGGGACGACTAATGGAGGAAGGTGCACTCGACGTGTTCACCGTGGCCGCGCAGATGAAAAAACAGCGTCCCGGAGTGTTGTTGACGGTTTTATGCCGTCCCGAACAGCGGGACGCGTTGCTTGATCTGCTGTTTCGCGAGGGGACGACTTTCGGCGTTCGCGAGCGATGGACCGAACGCCACGTGCTGAGTCGGAGCGTGGATCGCGTTGCCACGCCCTACGGTGATGTACGGGTGAAGATCGGAAAATGGCGCGGGCGTGTCGTGACTCGCGCGCCCGAGATGGATGACTGCGTTCGGTTGGCTGCGGAGCGCGGCATTTCTGCGCGCGCCGTGTATGAGGCCGCATTTGTGGCCGCCCATCGTGTTCCTTGAACGGGTGTCATGCGTGCAAAAGTGGAACGCGGCGAAGATCTCGCCTGGCCTTGAGATTCCGCCTGATATTTTGGGGGCGTACAGCGGAAAGAGACGTGATTCCTGCTGGCGAACTGGCGGGCGAGTCGCTATACTCTGTCCTATGTCCAAATCCGATCCATTTGATTTCTGGTATGCCGTCGCCAATACCGCGATCGTGTTAGCGCCGGAGCGGCGGCTTGAAACTTTTGGTGCGACGATCATTGACTATCGGCTCGTGACGGAGCCTATGGATGCTGTGGGCCAGGTACGCGTGCGGGAAGGCCGCCTTCAGGCCCAGCGCCCGGAGATTGTCACGCCTCAGGATTTTTTTCGAACGGCTATTGAGGGATTTGAGAGCGAGGAAGCTGAACGCTACATCGAATGGCTCCGGGAGCACGAAAAGGATCTGATGATTCTCAAGTACGGATTTCGCATCCGTCGCGATGCAGTCAATGAGCACCTGTTCACCGATCGCGTCGAAGCGGTGGTGGATCGCATCCGTGACGGGCTGAAGCGTCAGCCACAGCCCTTTGCGGCGCTGTTGGTCGGCGTGGACGAACCGTGGGAGGTCTGTCTGCTGAAACTCCTGGTCGAAATGGTGCGGCGCTCGGCGCCGGGGCATATCCGGGATTTGCGCGAGGACCCACAAGGCTATCGGCATGAGATCGAGGAGGAGTTCCGGCTTGCCTCACGGGATGTTTCGAGAATCCCGCATCTGGCGGAAAAACTGCGCAAACACGGACTCTTCGAGGTTTACCAGGACCGTTTCTTCTCGCTCGTACGATCCCGTCAGCGATGAGGTCCGTCCCCGAGCCCACCGCTTCGCTCCAGACTCATGGGGGGCGCGTCCACCGGCCATTCACCGAAATGGATTACGAGCGTATAACGGCGGCGATCGAGTCCGATAACGGAGACTGCGCGCCGGTCGCCGTCGCGCGCCACCGCCAGGGTCTGCGCTGCGCGTTCCGCAAAATCCGCCGTCTCCCCAGCGTCCGCGGAAGCCAGCACCGCCCAGACGAGATCGAGCACGGTCTCGCCCGGTTCAGCCACGAATGTTTCGATACGACACGGCGCACAGAGTTCTTCCACCCGCAGCGAACGATATACCCCACCACGAGGGCGGACGGATCTCGAGAGAAACAAAGTGTCGGCTCCATCGAGCAACACCACACCAAGCCGTCCATCCACGTTTGCCCAGCGACCGCCCATGGAAATGATCTCATCGCGCGGCGCCGGAGTTGTCAGTTCGAGCGATCCGTTCGGTCCGTGAATGATGCGATGACAGCCGTTGTAGATGTCGTTCGGAATTCCCAAGTGCACGCCCTTCAACTCCACCACCCATGCGCGCTTGTCGTGGATGCGGATGCGCTCCACACCGATCAGTGTGCGTTCGTCGGGCAGGGCGGCGATAGCGATGTCGTGTCGCGCCATATCCGAGAGGCTCAAGCTTTCGGCGGCGAGGTTCATCCCTTCCATGACGGTGCCGCAGGTCAGAAAACCTCCCTCGCACTCGCACAGCCAATGTCGCTGCACACGGCGATGCCGCGGCACGTTCCCGCCCGCTCCGTCTGCGGTGTCATCGCCAGCAAAACGGATGACAGAAACCAGGTTCTGCCAATATTCCGCCAGATCGGAAGTGTCCGGGGGCAGGCAGAGCGCCTGGGTCCAGCCGTATGAGCGCCAGGCGAATGACGCGAAACGCCGACGTCCGCGATGAAGGACGTCGCCGTGCTCGGGTTCACTCCATCCGCCGTAGGTCGGCTGCACATGGGGCGGAGAAAGCTCCGATTCCCTCACCCGAGGCCGCCAGGCCAGATACATCGCCAGGGCGCAGGCGCGGTCGGATTCGAGGCGTAAATGATAATGCGGGAGATGGCGCTTCATCTCATCCAGTCGGTCAGAGAAAAAGCCTCCGGTCGCCGCCTTGGCTTCGCGCGCCAGGAGATCCACCTGGGCGTCGGCGATTGCGAGCGCTTGCGCATCGCCCAGGTGATCGGCCGCATAGAGGAGTGCCGGCAATAAATACTCCTGGCAATAGGCGTAACGAACACGACTGTCGCCTCCAATGCGGACCAAGCGCCCGTCGTCGAAAACCATTCGCCGCAAGACTTCCCACAGATCCCGCTGATGGTGATCGAGAGTTTCAGGACGGGACAGACCGCTTTCTGCCAGGTCGAAATGCAGGATCGCCGCGTTCGACATGCAAATGGTCATGTAACCGGTGTTCATGTAGCCGTGATGATCGAGGGCGTAATGATCGAAGAAATTGGGGCCGACATGCCGTTCCCGCACGGGACGTCCGGCCACGATGCGGTCCTCAGTGGCGTCTGCGGCGACACTCACGCCGTTAATCAGAAAACAGTGCGCTTGCTCTTCCCATGCGGACGCGCGCGGATCATCGGGCCACATCTTTGCCACCCGCCACAATAGCGCTCCATTCCACAGATTGGATTCCGGATGGTTCCGCCCTTCGTGGTTCCATTTCGATGCCTGGACGCCGACAAATTCCCCGCGCCGGTAAGACGTTCGTAGCCACTCGGCTTCGTCAGTCAAAACCCGCCGCAGCGCTGCGCGATCGGCGTCGGTCAGATAGGGGTCCAGCCGACGCACGCCGAACATCATCCGCTCGATACCAAGTGCGCTGATCCAGGTCCGCCCCCACTGCGTACCATCAACGCAACGGCCCGTGCCTGTGACATGGTTGCCGAGCGTCCAGCGTAGCGCGGCCATGGCACGCTTCAGACAGCATTCACGCTGTGCCGGTTCGATCCCATCGGAAATTCCGAGTAGCGCCATCACCGCGAGGTATTTCTGATGGGACTGGACTCCCCAGTGCGCGTAGCCGGTACCCCAGACGCCCTGGTCGTTTCCCTCTTCAAACCAATGTCGTTCCGCCCAATCCGCCCAGCAACGAAGCAGATCCTCCGCCAAATTTTCACGGGAATTCATGGGACTTCATCTTAGACCGTCCTCCGTTCGGATCCAGTTTCTTTTTGGGTGTTTTTTCCGTTTATATCCACCTGCGTGATCTGCGCCTCATTTTTCTTTTTCGAAACCCGTTTTCCGTTGGTCTCAAATGTCCCCTTGCCCTCTTCCGGACGGCCGCGCGCCTCCCTCTTTCCCAGTGTCCGCATGCATCAACGTGGATAATTCCGCCTTTCCCGTCCTTGACAATACAGCCCGCCTTCGGCTGAAGTGTCGACTGTGAGAAAAAAGGTTTCATCAATGGTCTTGCCGTTGAGACGGGATGCGGCCGATCGGCGCCTGCGCGCCATGCGTGATCGCCGCGTTCTCGTTGTCGGTGATTTGATGCTGGATCGCTATGTGTACGGGACAGTGGACCGGATTTCCCCGGAAGCACCGGTGCCAGTGGTTCGCGTGATCCGTGAGAGCCACATGCTCGGCGGGGCGGGCAACGTGGCGGCGAATCTGCGCGCGATGGGCGCATGCGTCGCGGTCGCGGGCTTCGTGGGCGTCGACGAGGAAGGAGACGAACTCCTGGCGCTGTTGAGGCAGATGGAGGTCGATGCCAGGCGGGTCCGCCGAATAAAGGATGCGCCGACAACCGTCAAAACGCGTATTGTCGCCGAGCGCCAGCAGATTGTGCGCGTGGATTACGATGGACGTCCGTCACTTCCGAAGGCCAACTGGGACCGGTTTTGCACGCACGTGGCCGAAGCCGCCGACAAGGCCGACGGCATCGTGTTGGCCGATTACGGCAAAGGGGCGCTCGACCAGCGCATCGTGGACGCTGTGCTCGGTGTTGCGGAGGAACGGCGCATACCCTCCGGTCTCGATCCCAAAAATCCCGCGTTACATGTGCGTGGCGTGACGGTGGTCACGCCGAACCGGAAGGAGGCCTTCCAAATCGCACGTATGACCGATCCGGGCGCCGCGCCTGCGCCGATGGAGGATGCGCCGTTGCGGGAGGCGGCGCGTCGGTTGCTGCGGCATTGGGGGGCGCATCACGTGCTGGTTACGTTGGGTCCGCAGGGTATGCTCATTGCCCCGCGGGGAGGTTCATTCATTCACGTGCCTACCCGCGCGCGAGAGGTGTTCGACGTCAGCGGCGCGGGCGACACGGTGATCGCCGTGTGCGTTCTGGCGTTGGCCGCAGGGGCGGATATGGTGGAGGCGGCGGAAATCGCGAACTACGCGGCCGGCATCGTGGTGGGGAAAATGGGCACGGCCACCTGTTCACCGGAGGAGCTTCTCCGGTCCCTGGCGGAGGAGCAGACGTGATCCGGGCGGTGGGCGTCATTCCAGCGCGCTGGGGATCCACCCGTTTTCCCGGCAAAATTCTCCATCCGCTCTGTGGACGGCCGCTCTTGCACTGGGTGATCGCGCGCGCACGGCGCGCGCGGCGACCGACGGAGCTGATGGTGGCGACCGATGACGAGCGCGTGCGGGCGGCGGCCCTGGCCGCGGGGGTCGAAGCGGTCATGACGTCGCCCTCGCATCCCTCCGGTACCGATCGCGTGGCCGAGGCCGTCCGAGGGCGTCGCGCGGATGTGGTGATTAACATCCAGGGCGATGAGCCGTTGTTAGACCCGGCATTGGTGGATGCGCTAATCGAAACGCTCGCAGGAGGCAAATGGGAAATGGCGACAGCGGCCTCTCCAATTACCGACGAATCCGTCGTGAGCAATCCGTCCGTCGTCAAGGTCGTGCGGGCGCCGGACGGTGCGGCACTGTATTTTTCACGCGCGGCGATCCCGTGCATTCGCGATCGCGCACCGAACGCGCCTTTCCCGAAAGATGTTTATTTGAGACATATCGGCATTTACGGTTATCGCGCCGATTTTCTCGAACGGTTCGTGTCCTCGCCGCCCTCGCGATTGGAACAACTGGAGAAACTCGAGCAGCTTCGGGCGTTGGAAATGGGCTGCCGCATCTATGTCCGGCTCGCGCACGAGCCCGGGGTGGGTGTGGACATGCCGGAGGACGTTCCGTTGGCGGAGGCAGCCTTGCGCGCGGCGGGCGAGGCATAACGGAGAACCGGCTCGAGGGGATGGGCGCACATTTTCCAAGCCTTGGAAAATCGCCGGCCGTTTTCTTCCAAGCCTTGGAAGGCCAGAGCGCACAGGGTGGGGCGAGCACGTCCGTTATTCGCCCAGCAATCGCGGCAGGACATCGTCCGGCACGCACAGGTCACCGAAGCCGACGCCGAGGCGAAGATGGGGCGAACGCGCACCGTGAAAGTCGGAGCCGCCCGTCGCGACAAGCCCGTGATCTTGCGCCAGTCGCAGAAGTTCTCTTCGAAACGTCACGCTGTGTTCCGGATGCCAGACTTCGAGGCCGCGCAAACCGGCGGCGCGCAGGCGGCTCACCAGCCGGAGGAGTTCGGTCCGGGCGAGTTCAAGCGAAATTGGGTGCGCCAGCACCGCCACGCCGCCGGCCGCTCGGATCTGTTCGAGACACTCCTCAGGCTCCGGATGCCGGCGCTCTTCATAGGCCGGCTGCTCCTTGCCCAGCCACCGCTCGAATGCTTCCGCCTTGTCCCGAGCGTACCCTTTGCGCACCAGCGCGTCGGCAATATGCGGCCGCCCCATCACCTCGCCCTTCGAGCCGACGGCGATCTCCTCCTCGGAGACCGGCATTCCGAGTTTCGCCAGACGCGCCAGAATCCTCATATTCCGTGCCCGACGTTCCGCTTGTTGCCGCACCAGCCATTCGCGGAATGAGTCGGGTGCACGCTCAAGTCCATAGCCGAGCACGTGCATCTCGCCGGGGGAGTGTCGGGCGGCGATTTCGACGCCGATGAGCGCCCGCACCCGTCGTCCGCGGGCGGCCTTCAGAAAGTCGTTGGCCCCGGCCAAAGTGTCGTGATCGGTCAGCGCGACTGCGGAAAGCCCCGCCGATTCCGCGGCGGCGATGATTTCGGCGGGTGTGAACGTGCCGTCCGAACAGGTCGAATGGATGTGGAGGTCAATCACGCCAGGTCATAGCGCGCGGCCATCTTGTGGAGGGCCTGAAGCTGTTTCGGGGTGATCGAGCCGCGTGCGCGGAACTGCCTCGCGACCGAACGGAAAAACTCTCGGTCGTCCCACACGCGGTGACCTCGTTTCTGCGGCGGCTTCCATTCCGTCACGCCCTCGAAAGCGGTCAGCAAGCGCTGAACATCGGCCGTATCCGCCTTCGATTCCTCCGCGGGCTCGCGGGCTCCGAGGCCAAGCTCGACGGCCAGGGATTCAAAGTGAGGAATCTGCTCGGCATACTTCTGCAACAGGCGGTCTAGATACCGCTCCTGGCGCTCCGTCAGCGAACGACCGCTCTCGGCTTGCCGCTGAAGCGATTGGAAAAAGGCGGCGTCGTCGAACACGCGACGTCCGACTTTGCGGGGTGCATCGAATCGGACATCCCGTAGGATCCGAAGCTTGTGCATGGTCGTTTCTGAAGGCGTAGAAGATGACGATTCGTCGGCTGGAATCTCCCAGCGTTCCGCTGCCGCCGCGATTTCGGGCGCCTGATCCCGGTACCGTGCCGCCAACTGTTTCAGCGCCTCGACCTGACGGACACTCAAGGGCTTCTCGCCCTTTTCGAGTTGTTTGCGCAGTGATTCGTAGAAGGCCTGGTCGCCGATCAAGGCGCGTCGATGCCGGCCTTCCTCCATTGCGGGCGGCGGGCGCCATTCGCGGACATGGGACAAGGCTTCAATCAGATCGCGCGCCTCGTCGGCGTTTCCATCGGGCCCGCGCGCTTCCTTGAGCCATAGTTTCAATTGCTCATAAAAATGCCCGATCATCGCCGTCCACTCGACCGACCCCTTCTCGATTTCGTCCAGAGCCTTTTCCATCTGAGCCGTAAAACCGACGTTGAAAAGTGCATCCAGATGCTCCACGAGAAAATCGTTTGTTGCGATGCCGAGCGGTGTGGGAGCCAGCTGGCGCTTTTGCTTCAACACATAACGCCGCTCAGTCAGCGTCGAGAGAATTTGAGCGTAGGTGCTAGGCCGCCCGATCCCGTTCTCCTCCAGCGCCCGCACCAGCGTGGCCTCGGAATAGCGGGGCGGTGGCTGGGTGAATTTCTGATCGGCCATCCATTCGAGCCGGTCGAGGAACTCTCCTTTCTCCAGCGGCGGCACCGTGCCGTCGTCCTCCCCTTCGTCAGCGCCTTCCTCCGCGCGCTCGGGCAAGATCGGCGTGTCGGCGCCGCTAATTTTCAGATATCCTGGGAAAACAATCTCAGACGCGCGGGCTCGGAAGAGAAAATCATGCTGTGAAGCGCCCTTCCGCTCCGCCTCGATCTCCACCGTGCGTTGCGCGATAATGGCCGGCGACATCTGGCTGGCCACGAATCGCTCCCAAATCAGGCGGTACAACCGCGCCTCCTCCGGTTTCAGACGGTCAGCCAGCGCGTCGGGGGTCCGTTCGACGTCCGTCGGACGGATGGCCTCATGGGCTTCTTGCGCGCTCGCGCGGCTGCGGTAAACATTCGGTTTGGGCGGCACAAACGCCGCGCCGTAGGTCTTTTCGATGAACCGTCGAGCGCTTGCTTGGGCCTCCTGGGCCACAGCCACCGAATCCGTGCGCATGTAAGTTATCAGACCCACCGGTCCCTCGCCGAAATCCACGCCCTCGTACAGAGACTGGGCGATCCGCATCGTGCGGGCCGGCGAGAATCCGAGCAGGCGGGACGCCGCTTGCTGAAGCGAGCTGGTGATATAGGGCGCCGGGGCTCGGCGCACGATTTCCCTTCGGATGACGGCCTTAACTCGGAGTTCACGATCGTCCAGGTCCTCGCGCAGCGCTGCCGCCTCCGCCTCGTTCGGAACGTTTGCCTTTTCACCATCCACCTGTTCCAGGCGAATCACGAACGGTGCGCGGGGCTCGATCCGCTTCGCCACGCGCGCGCCCAACAACCAGTATTCCTCCGGCACAAATTGCTGGATGGCTCTCTCGCGTTCGCACACGAGCCGCAACGCTACGGACTGCACCCGGCCCGCGCTTTCCGCGCCTCGGATGCGCCTCCACAGTAGCGGGCTGACCTTATAACCCACGAGCCGGTCGAGGATGCGCCGGGCCTGCTGCGCGTCCACCTTGTTCATGTCAATGTCCGATGGGCGTTCGATGGCGCGCCGGATCGCTGTGGCGGTGATCTCGTTGTAAGTCACCCGGCGAAATCGTTCGAGGGGGACCTGCTCGCGCAACACTTCGCGCAGATGCCAGGCGATGGCCTCGCCCTCTCGATCCGGGTCCGGTGCGAGATATACGATCGAAGCCTTCTGCGCGGCGGCCCGGATTTCCTTCAGGGTCTTTTCGCGGGATTTGAGCATGACATACTGCGGTCGAAAACCGCGATCGGGATCCACGCCGAGCCGGTTTTCGGGGAGATCGCGCACATGCCCCAACGAGGCGCGAACGACAAAATCATCGCCGAGAATCCGATGAATGGTCTTCGCCTTCGAAGGCGATTCCACAATGACAAGTTTGTTGCTCATGGATCATCCACTCATACGGCGCGGCCGCCGGAGGCGATCGGCCGTCAAGTCTCTTTTTCTGTTGTACGCGGCGGAAGGACGACGGTGAGTTCCACCAGGCGTCCGGGCAGCATACGCACGACGCGCTTCATCTCAAGTCCAATCAGCAACGCGCCGATGGTCGCCGCCGGAAGACCGCTCCGGCGGGCCAACGTGTCCACATCGAGTGCGCCTTCCGCGAGTGCATCGACGATGGCCTCTTCCTCCGCGCTGAATCGGAAAGGAAGCGGGGAGGGGGAATCCGATCGCGGTGCGGGCCGTTCCGGCGGCAGAAGGCACGCAAACTCCTCGAAAATATCCGCGGCGTCCTCGACCAGCCGTGCGCCGTTCTTGATGAGCTGGTGCGTGCCGCGGGATGAAGGCGAATCAATCCGGCCGGGCACGGCGAACACCGATCGCCCCTGATCCAACGCCTGCGCGGCCGTGATCATGGCCCCGCTTCGTGTGTCCGCCTCGACGACCACCACTCCCATAGAAAGACCGCTGATAACGCGGTTCCGATATGGAAACGTTGTGCGGTCGGGGGCACGGCCCATCGTATATTCGGAGATTACCGCCCCGTGGCCGTTGGCAATGCGTTCGGCCAGTGGCGCGCATTCGGGCGGATAAAGCTGGTCGAGAGCGCCGCCGAGCACGGCGAGGGTCCGCCCGCCGCCTTTGAGCGCCCCCTCGTGGGCGGCGACGTCAATGCCGCGCGCCAGGCCACTGACGACAGTGAATCCCGCATGGGCTAGTTGGAAAGCGAGGCGATCCGCCGCGCCGCGCCCGTAAAGCGTACAGCGCCGCGATCCGACGATCGCAATGGCGCGCCGGTCGGCCGCGGTATATTCGCCCTGGATGTAGAGGGCCAGCGGCGGATCATGGATCGTCCGCAGCAATTCGGGGTAGTCCGCGTCCGGGAAAGCGACGATGCGGGCCCCGTGACGCGCCGCCTTCCTCTCCTCCTCGGCGGGATCGCACGCGTCGCGCTGAGCGATGATCGCCCGTGCCATCTCAGCGCCGACCCCCTCGGCACGCCGCAGATCGTCTTCGCCGGCCTCGAAAACCGCTGCCGCCGAACCGAGTGCCGCGACCAGGGCGCGCACCCGCACGGGGCCGAGCTGATCTATCAGATTCAGCGCAATATAGGCCTCATGTTCTGTCACGGCTCCGCCCCATCCGTTGCCGCCTCGCGACCAACATCCGGCGGCGGCGAGTGCGCGCGGCGCCTGCGCGAGCGCAGCGGCCGGTGCGAGAAAAGATCGAGCTGCGCATCGCGCAACAGACCATACGTCTTCAAAATTCGAAGCATTTGAAGCAAATCAGATTTCTCGTAATTGGCGTGCACGTCTACCCACCCCATCAATTCACTCAGGATGCCCCGGAATGTCAGCACGCCGTCTACCCCGCGCTCCACCAAGCGGCGCAACGTTTCCTGCCGAAGCGCAACGCTTGCCGGCAGCGCTGGCAGACATAGCACGCGGGCGAAAGGGCCGGGGCCGAGCCACTGTTCGGCGGCGCGGCCGACCTCGCCGTCCGAAATATGAAAGATCTCCGGAGAGGCGTCTAGGATCGTCGGAGTGATGCGCTCCGTGTGCCACCCGCGAACGCCAATAATCGCGCGGCGCACTCGCCGAATTTCCGCGCTTGTCCAGAGTCCCGCTCGCGGCGGCGCGCCCGCCACCTTCAAGTTCACCGCGATTAAATCCGGTTCTTCGTCCGCACGTTTCGGGCGCGCAGTGACCTGGTATTTGGTCGGTTGCCGCACGAGAAACCCGAGGTGCTCCAAATACTCACGCACAATGGTCTCACTGACGCCCGCCATGACACCAGACCTCCTCCAGCAGCCCATCGTCCGCCGCGCAGCCGGATTCGACATGCCCGATTCGATCACCGAGCACGAAACGAGGCCGGCCGCTGCCAACTTTCTTGTCTACCGCCATAACTCGCTGGACGTCAACCCAGCCCATGCCCTCCGGAGGCTCTGTCGGAAGGCCGAAACGACGCAGCAATGCCGTCAGCCGACGTGTATCTGACGGCGGCCACCCGCGCAGGCGCTCTGATACGCGGGCCGCGAAAACCATGCCGATGGCGATCGCCTCTCCGTGGCGCAGACGGTCGAACCCGGCCAACGCTTCAATCGCATGGCCAACCGTGTGGCCGAAGTTGAGAATTGCGCGCGGGCCTGATTCGCGCTCATCTGCCTGCACCACCTCCGCTTTGATCCGGCAACAGCGCGCGATGATCTCCGTCAGAGCCCCGACCCCGGCGTTGGAAAGAGACGGAAAAGCGGATTCGAGGAATTCGAACAGCGCGGCGTCACGGATGACGCCATACTTGATGACCTCAGCCATGCCCGAGGCAAACTCGCGGGGCGGCAATGTCCTCAGCGTGTCGGTGTCGGCAATGACGAGCGCGGGCTGATGGAAAGCGCCCACGAGATTCTTGCCCTCGGGCAGATCAATGGCGGTCTTTCCGCCGACGGAACTGTCCACCATGGCGAGCAGGGTGGTCGGGATTTGCACATAACGCACCCCCCGCAGAAACGTGGCGGCGGCGAAACCGGCGAGGTCGCCAATCACGCCTCCGCCGAGCGCCACGAACAGACCGGAGCGGTCTAGCCCGGATGCGACGGCGCGCCGATACAAGCGAAAGAGGTATGGTTCGCTCTTCGTCGCCTCGCCCGGCGGAAGCACCTCCGATTCGGCGCGTAGACCGGCACACCGCAACGATGCCAGGACCGAGTCCAGGTAATGCGGCGCCACGTTCTCGTCGCTCACCACCAGAGCGGCGTGGGCGTTCGGCAGCGCCGCGCAACGGGGCCCGATGGACGATAGCAAGCCCGCGCCTAAAAAAATGTCATAGGCACGCGCGCCCAATTCAACTCGCACACTTTTTTCCACGACAGCTTTCGTTTGATCGCTTACGGCGGCGACCCGAAGATTCATAGTCCGGCGCGCCTCTGCCGTCAATGCCGGCGCGCGTGCGGGGTGCCGATGGCGCTGAGGGGAATGAGCGGCAAATTCTAGTTGTTTCATAATTGTCCTGACAGGCTCGTGTGCGGTGTTGCGGCCTCAGCAAGCAAAGGCCCTACCATCCCAATCATGCGGCCCCGACGGCGGTTTCGAATCGTCGAATCACGGGGTAGGGCGTCGAGTCCCTTTCGCCGCCGTTTGATGAGGCAGACCAGCTCATTCGGTGCCCGCGGCGAATGGAATCGGCGGCGAAAACATTACGCCTGCAGCGCAATCACCTCGTGAGCGGGGTCGTTGGGGTAAGCGATTACGCCTCCCTTCGCCGACGCCTTGATTGGCCGCCCATCCCGTGCAGCGCAATCGGATCGGTTCACTATCTTCTCGTTGACGAAAAAGTGCCGAAAGGAATAAAAGGAATATTGCGAATGACCCGTCATGGACGTTTTGTGACGGTCAGAGATGATAGCGGAGACGGAATCTTATGGGACAGCAACTGAGAGTGCGTGTGAAGCGGCGGGCGCGGCTTCGCAGACTGAAACGGCTTAAGGAGAGAGCGCGCGCGGCGGCATCCGGCAAGAAGTAATCGGCGCCTTCACAAAACAATAGAGGCGCCAATATAGACAGGTTCGGGATATGATTGTGGTCGTGGATGATGACGCCGCGCTGGTCCAGCTGATTCAAGAATTGCTGGAATCCGAGGGCTATGAGGTCCGCGTTGCAGGGAACGGTGCGGAAGCATACCATCATGTCCGCGATCCGAAATGCAAAGCCGTCCTGCTCGATATTCACATGCCGGGCATCAATGGGCCGGAGCTGCTGATGCTGATGGTTGCCGACGGCGTACGCGTGCCGGTGATCCTCATGACGTCCGATCCCGGTTATCAGGAAGATGAGATGAAGCAGTTTCCGAACGTGCAAAAACTGCTTCACAAGCCCCTGTATCCGGAAGATGTAGTCGTCGCGGTTCGGCGGGCGGTCTCAACGCCCGTCCGGGCCTCCAAGAGCTGACCTACTAGTCGTCTCATAATTGTCCTGACATGCTCGTTTCCGGCGTCGCGGTCTTAGCGAGCTGTGGCCCTACATTCTTCGGCCGTAGACAGCTATGGGGAGTAAAGGTGAAAAATGGGGGGTTCATGGGGATGCATTTTCGAGCAAAGCGGGCGTGAAACGGGTGCCGGATTTGTACATGCCGCACAGGACCTCGATGATTTTACGGATGAGGTGGCTGATGGCGACGCTGTGATGTTTACCGCGGGCGATCTGGC
>CALLML010000116.1 GCA_938005705.1 uncultured bacterium | reverse complement strand
CCACACCGCAACTGCCTCCAACGGCACCCCTCTTGAGGAATCTTCCGGTCTCTGGCAACCGCTGGCCATCCATCTCCAGAATGTTGCCAACCTGGCTAAGCACTTTGCCCAACCACTTGGAATTGAAAAGGAGGCCGAACTGGGCGGATTGCTTCATGACCTGGGCAAGTATGCAGAGCGTTTCCAAATGCGCCTCCGGAATCCCGCCATCCACGGCATCAACCATTGGGCGGCGGGTGCCGCCCATGCCTACGCCCTAAAAAATCTAAGTGTGGCCTTCACTGCCGACGGCCATCACACGGGCATTCCCGCGTTAAATGAGGCCGAAGCGGGAACGCCCCTGCGTAAGACGATTGCCGATTTCGCTGACGCTCGGCGCCGCCTCGAGCTTACAGGCCAATGCTCGGAAGACCTCGCCACTTTGCTGGATCGCTTCCACGCCGACGGTCTGAAACTGCCAACCCTCTCCGCACGACCGGTGGCTAAAGATCAATGGTTCGAGGAAGCCCTCCGCACCCGAATGCTCTTTAGTTGCCTCGTGGATGCGGACTTTCTCGACACGGAAAATCATTTCGATTCGAGCCAGAGCGCGTTGCGAGTGGTGCCCGAATTCCAGCCGGTGCGCGCTTTGGAAATTCTCGATCGCCATCTCACAGCCAAATCCGGCGACGGCCCGATCTATGCACTGCGCCGCCAATTGCTGGCCGACTGCCTCAACGTCGCCGCCGCCCAGCCGCCTGGCCTGTTCACCCTCACCGCGCCCACCGGCAGCGGCAAAACGCTGTCCTCCCTCGCCTTTGCCCTGCGACACATTGTTCAATACAACTCACAACACGTCGAAAACGATCCCCGCCGCTTCCGCCGCGTCATCGTGGTGATTCCCTTCACCAGCATCATTGAGCAAACAGCTCGCGTGTATCGCGCATTGTTCGAGCCGGAGTTCGGCCCGGATTACATCCTCGAACATCACAGCGCCGTCGCCCCGCGCAATCCGCCACCGGGTGCAGACAAAGACGCCGAGGAGGATCGCCTCCGCCGCGCTCGGCTTGCCGCCGAAAACTGGGCCTCGCCGCTCGTCGTCACCACCAACGTGCAGTTCTTCGAGAGCCTCTTCAGCAACCGCCCCTCGGATTGCCGCAAACTCCACAACATCGGACGCTCCGTGATTCTCTTCGACGAGGTCCAGACGCTGCCCACCCGCCTCGTTCCCTCGCTGCTCTCCGCCGTGCGGTTGCTGGTGCGTGACTACGGTGTGACCGCAGTGTTCATGACCGCCACCCAGCCCGCTTTCGCCACGGCAGGCCAAGCATTGCCTTACGATTGGAAGCCGGTGGAAATCTCGTCCAATCCCGGCGCAATGGCCGAATCCCTCCGGCGCACCCGAATCGAACTTCCCAACCCCAACACCGAAATAGCCTGGGCCGACCTCGCCGCCCAACTCACCGCCGTCCCGCAATCCCTTTGCGTGGTCAACACTACCAAAGACGCGCGCGAACTCTTTTGCCTGGTGCAAGCTGCTGAACCTCAAGCCGCCTTCCATCTCTCCGCCCGGATGTGCCCGGCGCATCGGCAGGAGAAGCTGCAAACCATCCGAACCCAACTCGCCGCTGGGCAACCCTGCCGCCTCGTTTCCACCCAACTCATCGAAGCAGGCGTGGACGTGGATTTCCCCATCGCCTACCGCGCGCTCGGTCCGCTCGATTCCATCATCCAGACCGCAGGCCGTTGCAACCGCGAAGGTCGGCACGCCGAACCCTGTCCGGTCATTGTATTCCGCCCCAAGGAATGCAGCAAACTACCGCCCGGCTACGAGCAGGTGATGAAAATCACCAACAGCTTCCTTGACCGCTTCGAGGACGCCCAAGCGCGCATTCATAAGCCGGAATTTTACGCCCAATACTTCGCCGAACTCTACGGCTTGCGCGGACCGGAATCCTGCCAAGCCGATCCCGTCTTTGCCGCCAGCGCCGCGTTCAATTTCCCCAAGGCCGCTCAGGAATGCCGGTTGGTCGGCAACGAAACCCGCGCCGTCCTCGTAAAATGGCAACGCGGCGCGGACCTCGCCAATAAACTCGCGCAGCAAAAGCATCTCACCGCCGCCGAATGTCGCGAAGCCCAGCGCTTCTCGGTGAACCTCTACCAGAGCGAATTCTTCGAGGCCCAGGCTCGAGGCTACATCTATCAACCTGCCGAGGCCTGGGATTTCTGGGTCTGGAATTCCGATTACAACGAGCAGCTTGGCCTCGGCCATGCGGATAGCATGATATGGTAAGCACTTGCTCCAACCCGCAATCGAAAGCCGACCGGGCTTGCGCCCGATCGACCATCCACAGCAAGCATTTCAAGGTTTCAATCCACGCCGAAGTCGGCGAACGCAATCTACCACATCATAAATTTTTTCAAAAAGCGATTGACAATTGCGAAATATCTAATAATTCTGTCCTTGAAATGATCGCTGTAACAATATGCTCTGACAAAAAATTTCGCCGATTAACTTGGAACATCCGCTCGCATGCATCCAAAGCCACTTCCAGGTTTGTAGGTCTCCGCCTGCGACCGCGAATCCATCCGTGGTATGAAAGGGAATTACCTCATCAAAACTGTGCTTTGGTGGACTTTTACGTGGCTTCTCCCCATGATACCAAAATTGCAGTTCGGCAATTGCTCGGACTTGGAATCGCACAAGAGCGCGAGGGCGAGAAATCGCCCAACGCAGACCATTTTTTCGCTTGCGCATTGCAGCCAACTAACTCCGTTCGTTTATGACCATCCACCTCCGCACCTGGGGCGACCTCGCCTGTTTCACTCGGCCCGAAATGAAAGTGGAACGCGTGAGCTACGCCGTCATCACCCCCAGTGCCGCACGCGGCCTGCTCGAAGCCATCCTCTACAAGCCGCAATTCCGCTGGCACATCCGCCGCATCGCCGTCAAGAAACCGATTCGTTTCCTCGCCTTCCGCCGCAACGAGGTGAAATCCCGCCTCTCGCCGCGAAAACCCGAACCGCTCCTGGCCGACGATGACCGCACCCAGCGCAACACCCTCGCCCTGCGCGACGTGGAATACGTGATCGAAGCCAGCCTGCACCTCACACCGCTCGCTGGCCAGCCGCGCCGCGGCCCTGCCAACGACGAAGATCACGGTGACGATACGCTGGTGAAATACCTCGCCATGTTCCAACGCCGCGCCGAGAAGGGGCAGTGCTTTGCCCAACCCTGTTTCGGCTGCCGCGAGTTTCCCGCGCATTTTGAACTAGCTGATGAATCCGCCATGTGCGTGCCCCCCGGCCTCAACCCCGACACCGACCTTGGGCTCATGCTCTACGACGTATTCAACCTCGACGTGGCCAAGGACCAGCCGCCCGGCAAAGTCGAAAAGCCCGCCCCACGCATCACGTTCTTCCCGGCCAAGCTCAAAGACGGCGTGGTCAATGTGCCCGCTTGGGCCGAAGTAAAAAAACAACTGGAGACCAAGGTATGATGCTCCAAGCACTCATCGCTTACGCGGAACGCGAAAACATCGGCGACGCGGATTTTGAATCCGTGGCTGTGCGCTGGCTGATTCCGCTGAATCAGCATGGCAAGCTCGCAGGCAACCCGATTCCTTTGTTTGAGAATCCCGAGGAGAAAAAACCGCGGCCGAAAACGCTCGTCCGTCCGTTCACATCACCCAACGAACTGAACCAAGGCACCAAGTCGCATTTCCTCTGTGACACACTCGAACGCGCCACGTTGTTCCTCGATCCCAAAGCCACGGAGAAAGCCGAAGCCCGCCGCGTGCAGCACGCCTATTTTCAGAAACTTTTGGAAGAAGCCGCTGCCGCGTGTCCGGACGTCTCCCCAAAACTGCAAGCCGTCCTCAGGTTCCTCCGGGACGCCGACACCCTTGCCGAACTTCACCGGCAGCTTCAGGCAGCCAAAGCCAAGCCTTCCGACAACGCCGTGTTCTCCGTGGAGGGCGCAAGTTTGCTGGACTTCGAGAGCCTGAAGACTTTCTGGCGCAATCGCCGCCGCCACGCCGCAGCGGCAGCAGGCGCGCGCAGCCTCCGCGTGTGCGTGGCCACCGGCGAACTGGTCGAAACCCTCGACACCACCGAGAAGATCAAAGGCGTGCCCGGCGGCCTCGCCACCGGCACAAACCTGATCAGCTTCGATAAAGATTCGTTCTGCTCGTTCGGCCTGGAACAGGCCCAGAACGCCGCCCTCTCCGCGCCTGCGGAATTGAAAATCCGAGCCGGTCTCAATGCGCTCATCGAGCAAAGCCGCCAGCAAAAGCTCATTTTCAACAATACCGTCCACCTCCACTGGACGCGGCAGCCCATCGCCTATGACCCATTCGACATCCTGGCCAACGGCGATGAAAACGCCGTCGCCGAGCTGCTCAAATCCGTTCACACCGGGCAGCCGTCCGGCATGTTCGACGCCAACGCCTATTACGCCCTGAGCCTTTCCGGCAACGGCGGGCGTGTCGTCGTGCGCGACTGGCTGGAAAGCACCGTGCCCGAAGTCGAACGGAACGTAGCCCAATGGTTTCAAGACCTCGCCATCGTGCCGCCAGACGGCTTAGGCGTGAAGCGCGACTTCAAATTCTTGGGGCTTCTCTACGGCCTCGTGCGCAAGGAGCTCGATGAACTGCCTCCGCAAATTTCCACGCAGTTACTTCACTCCGCCCTGCGTGGCACGCCCTTACCGCAATCTGCCCTCGCCGTCGCCCTGAAACGGCAGCAAATCGAGCCCAAGGGCGACGACGCCATGCGCAACGCCACCATCGTTGCCCGGCTTGCCCTCATAAAAGCATGCCTGCTCCGCTCTCCCAATTCACAAACCAACAACAACAATCAAACGAAAGGAAACACTATGACTGAATGCCTGAATCCCGAATCCCGCGACCCCGCCTACCTGTGCGGACGCTTGTTCGCAGTCTTTGACCGCCTCCAATACCTCGCCCTCGGCGGCGTGAACGCCGGCGTGGTCGAGCGCTACTACGCCAGCGCGAGCACAACGCCCGCGCTGGTGATGGGCCGCCTGTTCCGCAACGCGCAATTCCACCTCGCCAAGGCCGAGGGCGGCGTGGCGGGCAACGTCTCCAAAGATTTCGAGGCCATCACATGTGCGCTGGGCGATCAATTCCCCGCCACGCTCGACCTCGAAGGCCAGGGCCGCTTTGCCCTCGGCTACTACCACCAGAAAGCCGAATACCGCCGCCGGTCGGCGGAACGCAAGGAGGCCGAAGCCAAAGCCGAAGCTGCTATCGCTTGACCCCCCCAAAAAACACCGTTCCACCAATCCCAACTGCAAATCTCAAAATTCAAAACTATGAACAACCGTTACGACTTCGTTTATCTCTTCGACTGCAAAGACGGCAACCCCAACGGCGACCCCGATGCCGCCAACTCCCCGCGCATTGATCCGCAGGATATGCATGGCCTCGTCTCCGATGTCTGCCTCAAGCGCAAGATTCGAAACTTCGTCCTGCTCGCCAAGAACGCCCAGCCACCCTTCGACATCTTCGTGCAGCAAGGCGCGGTCTTGAACGACAAGATCCTTGAAGGCCACCAGGCCGCCGGAAACGACGTGGATGGCAAAAAGAAAACTGCCGACCGCAAACAGGTCCAATCCGCCCGCGCCGAAATGTGCAAACGCTTCTACGATGTCCGCACCTTTGGCGCAGTCATGTCCACGGGCGCAAACGCTGGCCAGGTGCGAGGCCCGGTGCAACTGAGCTTCAGCCGCAGCATTGATCCCATCCTGCCGCTCGACCTGAGTATCACCCGCATGGCCGTCACCGAGGCGAAGGAGGCCGATTCTCCCAACCAGACCATGGGCCGCAAGAACCTCATTCCTTACGGCCTCTATCGTTGCCACGGTTTCATTAGCGCGCACCTCGCCCGCGAGACCGGTTTCTCGGATGAAGATCTCGAACTCCTCTGGCAGGCGCTCAGGCAGATGTTCGATCACGACCGCTCCGCCTCGCGCGGCACGATGGCACCGCAGAAGCTCATCGTCTTCAAGCACCAGACCGCGCTCGGCAACGCCCCCGCGCACAAGCTGTTCGATCTTGTCAAAGTCACCCGTAAGCCGGGAGTGATCACGCCACGCTCCTTCTCGGATTACGAAACGTTGATTGAAAGGGCAAACCTCCCCGCAGAGGTCGAGTTGCTTGAATTCCTCTGAGCTTACTTATGCATTTCACGCCAAAGAAAGCCATGCCTCCATGAACACCTTCCATTTCTGCGTGGACGCCGCAGAGGAAATGGGGCTGCCCCTGCTGCTGATCGGCGGACACGCCGTCAACGCTCGTGGATACGAGAGAACTACCCTCGACGTGGACTTTCTCGTTCCCGCCCGGGACTTGTCTCAGTGGAAAGATCTTCTCACCAAGGCGGACTTTCGACTCATTCGGGAAACAAAGGCTTTTGCTCAGTTCGAACCCCCATCCATAGAGGATTTTCCTCTTGATCTGATGCTTGTGGATGATTCCACCTTTGAAAAACTAATGAGGGGAGCTGATTGGATCGAATTTGCAAACCGTAAAGTCGCGGTGGCCGGAGTTCTGCATCTGGTTGCACTCAAACTTCATGCAACGCGCAACTGGGATCGTGCAGTGCAGGGAAAGGATTACTATGATATCCTTGGCCTCATTCGGGCAAATCGTGTCGCAATAAAATCCCCGGCTTTTACCGAAATTCTCGATCGCTATGCCACTCACACCATCAAAGAACGACTCCTCCGAGACCTATCCGCACAACACTGAGAGCCTGTTCGACCTGAATCTCCCGGTCGTGGATAAGCACAATCAAGCGTTGCCGCCAGGCAATGTGTCGTGGGAAAGACAAATCGCACACGCCAGATTTTTGATCTCATCCAATTCGGCGGATTATTGGGAAAAGCGCCGTGCCCGGATGAACCCCGAACCCTTTGTGCTCTGACGCACTACCGGGAGATTGCTCGTGTTGCCAACCGAGAAACCCGACCGGGGCCAAGTGTCCCTCTCTCTTCTCAACGACCTGCTCTACTGCAACCGTCGTCTCCTGCTCCAAGGAAACGTTGGCCCCCAAAGTTGTCAACGGAGCGGTCTCCAACATCACCGTCCGTCGGATTATTTGGGAAATAGATCCTACCTGAAAGTTCGCCAACCGATACCCTAAAAAGAAAACTCGCCTGCTAACTCACATCGAGTTCCGGGTTGGAAATCAACCCGGGCGCGAATATAATTTTGCCATGAGCCCAATCACGCAGACCCTAATTGAAGAAATCAAAGCCGCTCCCGAGAGCATTCAAGAAGAGGTCTTTGATTTTCTGGTTTTTCTTAAAACCCGCACCCACCTCAGGGCGGAGGGAGCGGAAAACCTCTTGCCCTTGGCGCAAACGGCCTGGACTGCCGACTGGAACACTCCCGAGGAGGACGAAGCATGGCGCGATTTGTAAGCGGCGAAGTGGTGGTCGTCCCCTTTCCATTCACTGACCTCGCAAGCACCAAAGTTCGTCCCGCCCTGGTGCTCGCCAGCCTTACACGCGGTGACCTCATTCTTTGTCAGATCACAAGCCAGTCTGCAGGTCATCCCGAAGCTGTCCCGATTGCTTTGGGAGATTTCCAAACAGGAGGATTGCCCCGAGCCAGCTTCGCTTTGCCTCATCGCGTTGTCACCGCCAATGATATCTGCATCAAGCGGGCAGCGGGCCGACTCAACGCCGCAAAGCTCCATCAAATCCGCGAATGTGTCTGCGCTGTGATCCGACAAAGTTGATTCCGCCCTTCATGCGAATGACGAACTCACGCGAGGCAGAGCCGGTGACACACCCGAATGAAGCAATGCGCTCGCCGTTTCATGATCGGGAAGAACATCGTGCCCGGATGAACCCCGAACCCTTTGTGCTCTGACGCACTGGCGGAAGATTGCTTGTGTTGCCAACCAAGAAACCCGACCGGGGCCAAATGCCCCTCTCTCTTCTCAACGACCTGCTCTACTGCAACCGCCGCGCTGCGCTAAAACACATCGAGGGTTGGTGGAGCTCGAACGAACACACCCTGCTCGGTGAGCTCAACCACGAACACGCCGACCTTCCCGGCTTCGAACACCGCGCCGGATGGAAACTCCTCCGCGCTCTGCCCGTGTGGTCAGATTCCCTGGGGCTTTCCGGCAAGGCCGACATCGTCGAAGTCCGCGAAACCCGTGGCCGTATCACCGAAGCCCGCCCGGTCGAATACAAATCGGGTCGCAAATCAAAATGGATCAACGACCACGTCCAGCTCTGCGCCCAGGCCCTTTGCCTCGAAGAAATGCTCGGCATCTCCGTCGCTGAGGGATTTATCTTTCACGCCAAGTCACAGCAGCGCACCGCTGTCGAAATGAATGATGCCCTCCGCGCCGAGACACTCGAAGCCATCACCCGCCTCCGCGTCCTGCTCGACTCCAGCACCGTCCCTCCACCGATCCTCACCCCGCGCTGCGAAGGCTGTTCGCTTCACGAAATCTGCCTGCCGGAACTCAGCCGCGCACGGCACCCAAACCGCCTCTTTACTGTCGAGACCTAACAGTTTGCTTATGGCCGAAATCATCCAAAACGTTCTCTAC
>CALLML010000115.1 GCA_938005705.1 uncultured bacterium | reverse complement strand
CGAAGACGTTCGAAATCGCGTCATCGAGGCCGGCCGGCGGCGTATCCGGCCGTGCATGATGACTTCCGCCACAACCTTGCTGGCGCTGTTGCCGGTATTGACGTCCAACGGCCGCGGCGCCGATTTGCTGCGCCCGATGGCTCTGCCGGTGCTCGGTGGCATGATCCTCGCTGCACTCACCTGGTTCACCGTACCGGTTCTGGCGGGGTTGCTCAAGGAACGCGAGTTGCGCAACCAGCGGCGAAGTGACTGATTCCGACGACCAACTACAGCGGTTCGTACAACGGCGCGGCAAACGCCGTCCGCCGCGGAAATGCGCACCGCCGCGCGTGTTCGTGGCGAACCCGCCGATCCGATGATTGCGTCTCGAATGTGCGCGGGCGTATCTCAACGGAATCATAGGCGCCGCCACCAGATTATCGGTATCCGCCTCGGACCGAGCAAAGGCGGCGGAGCGGGGAGAGAAGTGAGAGCGGCCATTCATTCCATGGCCAGTCGAGCTCCCCGTTCTCGAACACAGAGGAGAGTGAGGTTTCAGAGAATCAATTCCCCCACTTTCAGTGTCGCCGTCACAACGCGAGCCCTGGGTCCCGGAAAGCGAATCGTCTTGCTTCAGGACACGGCCGTAATCCGGACCAAAAGCAGAAAGAACGTATGGGGTTCATTTCACTTGAGAGGGCCACCCTTGGTCCGTGAGTTTCATTCTAAAAACACGTAACGCGAGCTCTGCAAGCGGATCGGGTTAGACCGCTTCTGTGACCGTTCTCAAACAGGCCGCCGATCCATGAGGCGAAACATGCTTGGGAACCAAATGATGTTTGCTTGAATTCCAGGCGTGTAGTGTTGATCCACGCTGCAGTCAGAAAACATTCTATGCTTTCATCCCGAACATCTGTTCCTTTAGGTCGAGATAATAGAGATAGTCTTCCTGCTTCACGTTCGGCGGGCAACGGTGATCGCAGAAAGGAATATAACCGCCGCGCTCGACCAGTGGTACCAGCGTCTCCATGTAGGCCTTGATCTCTTTCGGTCCTCGTCCCAACGCCATCTTGTCGAACCCTCCCATGATCCGCAAATCCTTGCCGTATTCATTGAGCAGTTCAACGGGGTGCGCGCAGCACTGCACCTCGAAGGGAAACAGACAATTTATCCCGCCCTCCATCATCAGCGGCAGGATGGGGCGCACATCGCCGTCGCAATCCGTATACCAGAGGTCAATACCTGCCGCCTTTAGCTTACGATGGATGCGTTTATAGCGCGGCACAACCACTTCGCGAAAGAAATCCACCGAAACAATCGGTCCGTTCTTGAAACAAATGTCCTCCCAGCCGGAGGCAAAATCAAAATCCATTTCGGGCAGGACGCGATCCAGAAAATCTTCGATGAGAACACAACAGGTTTCCACCATGTCCTCTACCATCTCAGGATAGTCATAACAGGCATAGGCAAGACCCTCGAACGTGAGCATGTTGCGCACGCGCCCGATCATCGAACCGCAATCCACTCCAAGCGGGTAATCCCGTGTCGGCGGGTGCTCGCGTTTTAATGTCTCCAGGTCCGGCACGCGCGCGGGATCATCGCGACGAAATCGCTCCTCTTTAACGCGTTTCCAATCGTCAGGGGTTTGGATGGACGATTTTAAGAAATGTGGGATCGTGTCGTGGCGATCCTTGGGCACTTCGGCCAACAGACCATCGGCATTGATCAGCACGCACGTTGTCTTCGTCTCCTGAATCACCCGTTGCTCAAAGACTGGATGCATCCAGGGGGTGCCGATCACCTCAATCCGATCAAAATTGAAAAATACGTCAGCCTCGGCGTTGTTTGTGATGCCGTTTTCAACAAAGATCGGCCATAGCTGGAAATTCTCTTGCCAGTAGCCGAACTCCATATTGAAGCAACGATCCACCGGCTGATAGTGCATCTGCCGGTTGAAACGCTCACGGTCTGTCAGGGTTCCTTTCCATTTCGGGCGGATTGGTTGAATAGTTGTTCCGATCATTACGAATTTCTCCCAGGATTAAAAAAACCATATAAGCGTGCGCTGTAGTTTCTGTCAAGTCGAGCAATTCACGGACGGCGTGGAAGCCGTCCATCCAAGTGCATCGCAGGTCGTTGTAGGGTCGGGTTTCACCTAGACCGTACGACTATTCGGAGGCCGAAGCGACGGTTGGGAAGGCGGGAACCGAGGTTTTTTCGGTCCAATGACCAAGATTTTTGCTCCTTCCCGCATCCAGACCCCTCGTCTCACCCCTCAAAACAATCCACCACGCAATCGCCTCATGAAAATGTGGAACGAGCGGCTATACCACCCGGTCGAGCATCGGTTCGCCGGAGCGGAAACGGCGCAGGTTTTCAAGAAAATGCCGAATCAGCGATTCCGTTTCCGTGGAATAGCCGCCGGCGATGTGCGGGGTGATATAACAGTTCGGTGCGGTCCACAGCGGATGATCATCGGGCAGCGGCTCCGGATCGGTCACGTCGAGCCAGGCCGCCCGCAGATGCCCGGAACGCAAAGCCGCCTCAAGTGCTTTCTGATTCACGGTGGTACCGCGTCCAATATTGTAAAAGACCGCGCCGGGCTTGATGGCGGCGAAGCGGGCGGCATCGAAGAAGCCTCTCGTCTCCGCGCTTTCGGGCAGGATGTTGACCACATGATCGCTCTCGGCGAGAGCAGCGTTCAGGGCTTCGGCGGGGATCACCGGCACAGCCTCGTCGCCGCGCGGACGGCGTCGGTAGGCCGTTACGTACATGTCGAACGGGCGCAACAGTTCCACGAGGCGGCGTCCAATCGCGCCGTAGCCGAGGATTAGCGCTCGTTGCCCGCGCAGCAAGACGCACCCGTCGCGCAGCGCGCGCCAGTCGGCTGAACCACCGGGGCAGCGCGTCGTTAGCGCGCGGGGCAGGACGCGGGATTGTGCCAGCATGAAACAGAGGACCTGATTCGCACAGGGTTCCGCGTAAACGCTGGGGCTGTGCGTGAAGACGATGCCTTTCTGTTTCAATTGCGCGCGAAATTCCGGCGTGTCGTACCGGGTGATGCCGGACGAGGCCACATGCATCCACCGGAGGCGTTCGGAGGCGAGCACAAGGCCCGGGTCCGGCTGGCCGAAAGCGATATCGGCCTGCGCCAGCGCGGTATCCGGCTCGGCTCGCGCCAGAACCGAGACCGCGGGCCAGCGCGACATAATCACTCGGCAGCCGACGGCACCCTCGCGAAGCTTCGCCATGGTCTCCGGCGGCAACGAAACGTCCACGAAGACATCCAACAGGGGGGAAAAATTCATGGGCAATATCATGAGGCAGGAGTCTTCCGCTGTCAAACCGCTGCGGAGCAACCATGGCCTTTGCGGTTCATCTTCCTCTTCGCCGAACACATTTTCCTTCATTGCTGACTTTCGCCGGAGGAACTACAGCTTGCGCTACTGTCGAAGAAATCAGCCTGCACCCAGCATTGGCGGAGCAGATCCTGCCTGATTTTGCGCTCCGTGCCCTCCGCGGTACCGCGACGTCGGGGGGGGTTGTTGGCGTCAGTAGCGCCCCAGTTCCAACCCGCGATCCACGAAGAAACGGTAACTGCCGTAGTGCACCGTGTTCGGAATCGAATGGTCGCTGTGGAGGACATAACCGTAGCCCCGTTTGACCACCGGAATTTTCGCTTCCAGTTCTGCCGCTATTTTCGCGCGATCATTGGAGTAGAGCGCGCGCACGTCCATGCCGCCGATCAGAGCGATGCGATCGCCCCATTGGTGGTGAATGCGCAACAAATCCATACCCGCCTTGACCTCGATTACTTGGAGCGCGTCTATACCCGCCTCGATCATGAACGGCAGCAGCGGCTCAACGAATCCGCAAGAATGCATGATCACCGGCAGGCCGAGCTCATGGGCGAAGGCGATGGTGCGTGCGTGGCCCGGCTGGACGAGTTCGTGATACATATCCGGCGACAGGAACGGCCGGTGCTTGAAACCTAGGTCTTCGTAGTACCAAATGCCGTCGGGCAGCCCCTCGCGCTCAAACAGGATCTTTTGCAGCTCAATGTTCAGCGTGGCGAAGGTCTCGACCATGTCCCGCACCCAGTCCGGATCGTCGAGCATGCCGACCAGCATATATTCATGGCCGCAGACGGGATGCATTTGCTCGAACACATTGATGCCCGACCAGCAGAAAAACCTGCCGGCCTTGGCGGCAGCGGCTTTCGCATTGCGATAGGCCTCAAAGTCTATGCGGCGGGGATCGGGGGTGAGCTTCGGCCGGATCATTTTTTCCCAGTCTGCCCGCATTTTGACCGCGAAATCCACATGTTCAGGCGTCGCGTTGTGCAGCTTGTGTCGTCGCAATAGGGCGCCGTTGCCGTCGCGCTGGAGGATGGTTTCGGCCGTTTCCTCCACCGTGACGAGGCCGAAATCGAGATCGGCGACATATTGGAACGGCCAGCAGGTTTGCATGTCGAAGCCGAAATGGTCCGCTGGGTCCTGGTCCTTGGGAATATGACCCGCCGTGCGCCACTCGTTCAACGTATCGCCCCAGAAATGCTCGAACAATCCGATGCGATCCACCGGTTCGTGTCGTAGAATTCGAGATATGCGCTCTCTACCGGTCATGAGATGTAGATGTCCTCCTCGCCGAAAAATCCGCTAATCCAGTTTGACGCCGGGCGGCAGGTGGCCCTCGCTGTTCGGGCAGGGCAGACACTTGGTCCGCGCGTCGGCATGGCAGAAGAGCGGTGTCTCCCCCTCTTGGCCCCTCTTTTTTCCTCTGGGGCGGTGAACGCCGAATCCTCAAGTTATCGCTCCTGCCCATGACCAGAATACTAGCGGCACATGGAAGTTACAAGGATTGGAAGAATCCGCGCCCGCGGTTTCCAAGCCTTGGAAAACTCACCGGCGCGTGCGCCGCTTCGCCGTGGCGCGGGCGCGCGTTTTCCGCGCCCCTTTTGGCGTGGCGCGCTTGCGCGCGGCCGGTTTCGCCGCCGGCGCCTTTTTCGCTGCCGCGCGCCGCGGGGCGGTCGCCGGTGCCGCCGTCGGTGGCGTCCACGGCTCCAGCGATATCATCGGATTCGCCGCCGACACCCGCACGATCGCGACCGAGCGCTCGATCTCCTCTTTCAAATCCCCCACCGTGCCATCGAACGAGAGCGCGCTGCCGGGCTTCACTTCCTGCATCTGCGTCGGCAAACCCATCGGCCCCAACAGCTCGATGAACGGTTCTGGCGGCAGCTCCTCGACATTGACCATCCGATGTACGTCCCACGAACCTTTCGCGATCAGCATCGCCGCCGCCACCGGCGGCACTCCCGCCGTGTAGCTGATCGCCTGCGATTCGACCTCTTCGTAGCATTGCTTGTGGTCGGAAATCTGATAGATCAGCAGCTCCTTCGGTTTGCCGTCTTTCCAGCCGCGGAAAAAATCACCAATCCAGGTTTTACCATTGTAGTTCGGCGCGAGCGATTTCGGATCGGGCAGCAACGCCTTGACCACCTTCAACGGCACGACTTCCTGTCCCGTCGAAAGCTTCACCGGTAGGTGCGAGAGGAAGCCCAGCGTGCGCAGCACCGTGAAGACGTTGATGTAGTGATTGCCGAAGCCCATCCAGAAGCGAATGCTATCGGCGTCAATATTCTTCGAGAGCGAGTGCAGCTCGTCGTGGCCGTTGAGATAGATCGGATGCCGCCCGACACCGGGAAAGTCGTATTCGCGGCGAATGGTGTGCGTGGGATATTCGCGCCACTGCCGCCCAATCCACGTCCAGACCTTGATGAACTCGCGGAAGTTGATTTCCGGATCGAAGTTCGTGGCGAAGTATTTGCCGTGCCGGCCGGCGTTGACATCCATGATGTCGATCGACTCGAGGCGATCAAACTGTTTGGCCCCCAGCGCGGCGTAGGCGTTGACCACACCCGGATCGAAGCCGGCGCCCAGGATGGCGGTGATGCCTTTCTCGCGGCAGCGGTCGGCGCGTTTCCACTCGTAGTTGGCGTACCACGGCGGCTGCTCGCACACTTTGTCCGGCTCTTCGTGGATCGCCGTGTCAATGTACGCGGCGCGCGTTTCGATGCAGGCCTCCAGAATGGACATGTTGCAGAAGGCGTTGGCGAGGTTGATGACGATGCCGGAGTTCGTCTCGCGGATGAGGCGGACGGTGGCCGGGATGTCCAGGGCGTTAAGCGCGGCGGAATAGAGACGCTTCGCGGGGTCTTTCAAATGACCCTTGCGCCGGACGCTTCCGATGATTTCATCGCACTTGGCGACTGTCCGCGAAGCGATGCAGATGTCGCCCAAAACGTCGTTATTCTGCGCGCACTTGTGCGCCGCCACATGCGCCACGCCACCGGCGCCGATGATCATCACATTTTTGCGTTCCATACGTCTTCCCCCCGCCTCTCACGAAAGGCTGTTTTTGAAGTCCGTGTAGCCAAAACGGCGCACGACGTCAATCGTTCCGTCCAATCTCCGCACAACAATGGCGGGCATGGCCACGCCGTTGAACCAGTTTTTCTTCACCATGGTGTAGCCGCCGGCGTCCTGAATGCGTAGGCGCTGCCCGACGCGCAGCGGGCGTGGAAAGGCGAAATCGCCGAAGACATCGCCGGCCAGGCAGGTGCGGCCCGCGAGGCGATACCGGTGCGGTCCGCCTGTCGCGCCGGCGACACCCTTGGCCGGATCGCGGTAGATCAAGAGATCTAGCATGTGCGGCTCGACAGCGGCATCCACGATGGCGATATCCGCCTCGTTGTGCACGATATCCACGATCGTCGTCACGAGCTCCGTTGTCCGCGTCACCACGGCCTCGCCCGGTTCGAGATAGACCTGCACGTCGAAGCGCCGGGTGAACTCCTGGAGCCGCGCGGCGAGCGCCTCGAGCGGATAGCCGTCGTTCGTGAAGGCGATGCCGCCGCCGAGGCTGACCCATCGTACGCGCTCCAACTCGAAAGCGTATTGCGCGGTGAGCCGATCCAACATGTGTACGAGCGCAGGGAAATCGGCGTTTTCGCAATTGAAATGGAACATCAGCCCTTCGACCGCGCCGCACTCGACAGCCCGTCGCACCGCCGCTGTGTCGCGCACGCCGAGCCGCGAGAACGCGCACGCCGGATCGGCCAGCTCGTAATGCGAATAGCTGAAACCGGGATTCACGCGCAGCCCGATTGAGCGCGGGCGAACGGTGGGGGCGAGGTGATCGAGCTGTGAGAGTGAGTTGAAAATGACTTTGTTGGCGTAACGGCGGATGGCGGGCATCTCCTCCGGCTTGTAGCCAACGCAGTAGGCATGCGTCTCGCCACCGAACTCCTCGGCGCCGAGGCGGACCTCGTAAAGCGCGCTGGAGGTGGTGCCGTCGAGATATTGCCGCAGCAAGGGAAACACCGCCCACGTCGAAAAGCACTTGAGTGCGAGTACGCACTTCGCACCGGAGCGGCGTTTCAGCCGTGCGATCCGCCGTAGATTGCAGAGCAGTTTGCGCTCATCCAGCAGGTAATACGGCGTCTCGATTTTCACGGCACCGAATGAACGACACTTCGCCCGCCGTGTCAAGCGGTGGCATCACGGAATCCGACCTCCAGGAACAGAATGGGATGGCGTTCACCGCGGAGGATATGAACTACGAAAGACGGCGAATTTTGCAACAAACACAAGCGATATTTCCCCGCCCCCGCGCGCGGGAATCGACCGTGCCACGACCTCCGTGCCTCCGCGGTGAGCTTCCCTAAGGCCCATCCGTGCCTATCCCCGTAGATGGCCTCTCATGTCGCGGCTTGCGTCAAACCGCCGGGCGAGCCATAATTAACCCTTAACGTTAAGGAATCATGGGAATGAATGAGTTGAACAAGGGGGTGACCCCGACGACGAAGGCGTCCGTTGTTACGGAGTCTGAGCGAGCCGAATGGATTCGGTTGTGGAACGAATATGGGCGGTCGATAGTCACCGCCGTATTGATTGCGGCCGTGGTCTGGGGGGCTTTTCTCGCTTGGCGCTGGAACCGTCAGCGGGGCCATGCGGAAGCCTCGATGGCGCTGGCAGCGGCTCGTCTGCCCGAACAACTGGAGGAAGTCATCCGCCGATTTGGCGCGACCCCCTCTGGCCCGCCGGCGCTGCTGGAGCTGGCGGCCACCCGCTATCATCAGGGCGCCTATGCGGTCGCGTTATCGCTTTATGAAGAATTCCTGAAAAAGTATCCGACACACGAGATGGCGGCGGCCGCGGAAATCGGCCGGCTTCACGCGCTAGAGGAACTCAACCGGGCCGCCGATGCGCTGAGCGGCTATGAGGCTTTTGTGCGGTTACATGCCGACCATTTTCTGGCGCCGTTGGCGGTCTTCGGGCGGTCGCGCTGTCTGTTACGTTTGGATCGTGCCGTTGAAGCGCGCGCTGTGTATGAGGATTTTCTGACCACGCAGCCCGATGAGCCGTGGCGGTCGCAGGCCGAGGCGGCCCTGGCGACGTTGGAGCGGACCCGCCGCCCTGCCGAGCTGCCCGCCTCAACGCCCTGATCTGTGGGCTGTACAGAATGCAAACGCCGTCCGTCAACGATACGGCGGGGGCGCGCGCCCCGTTATGGCGGTTTTTATTCGGTCTGGTCTGGAAATACCGCCTAGGCTGTCTGCGCGTTCTGGCCATTCAAGTGGTTCTTCTGGCCCTGGGTCTCTCCGGCCTCGGGCTTCTCGGCATCGGTGTGGATTTCATCCGTTATCGTGTCGGCGTCTCCGTGACGCCGAAACCGCCCCGTTGGCCGTTCGGCCTAGCTCCGCCGGCGGATTGGAGTGATCTCACGGTGCTGGCCGCCGTAGGTGGCGCGATCCTTCTTTTCGCCTCGCTTCGCGCCTTTCTCAACTATCTCTACGCCGTTGAAGTCGCTCGCCTCGTGCAGGTCGGCATCGTTGTGGATTTGCGGGCGCAGGTATATGACAAACTGCAGCGATTGAGCTTCCGTTTCTTCGACACGAACACCACCGGCGCGATCATCAACCGCGTAACCGGTGACGTGCAGGCCGTCCGGATGTTTGTGGATGGCGTCGTCGTGCAGGGTCTCATTCTCGCGATCACGCTGATCGCCTACACCGTGTACATGCTCCGCATGCATCGCGGCCTGACGGCGGCCTGTCTGGCGCTGACGCCCGCGCTGGCCGCGGTCACCCTCCGCTTCTCCCGCCAGGTGCAGCCGGCCTATCGGATCAGCCGCGAGCGCTTTGACCGCCTCATTCAGCGCCTGAGCGAGAACCTGCAGGGTGCGCATGTGATCAAAGGCTTCGCGCGCGAGGAAGAGGAAATCCGGCTCTTTGAAAAGGCGAACGAGGAATTCCGGGAACAGAAACGCTGGATCTTCCGGCAGGTGGCGCGGTTTCAACCGTTGATTGCCTTTCTCACGCAACTGAATCTGGTCGTACTCATCGCCTTCGGCGGTTGGCTCGTCGTGCGATACGAGCAGGCGCCCACCGCGGCGGAAGCGGCGCAGGTGGGTTTGTCCGTTGGCCAGCTCATCGTCTTCGCCGGTCTGCTGCAGCAATTTGCCGGCCAGGTGGCCAATATCGCCAATATCGCCAACAGCGTGCAGGAGAGCCTCGCCAGCGCCCAGCGCGTCCAGGAAGTTCTGCATCTGCCCGTGGAGATCCAAAGTCCGCCAGACGCCATCCGACTGCCACGCGCCCAGGGTCGGGTGACCTTCGAGGACGTTACCTTCGGCTTCGATCTCCAATCGCCCGCGCTGCGCCGCGTGTCATTCGATGTTTCTCCGGGGACACGCGTTGCGATTCTCGGCGCGACAGGGGCAGGCAAAAGCACGCTGCTGAGCCTCATTCCCCGCTTCTATGACCCGCAGCGCGGTCGTGTGCTCGTGGATGGAGTGGACGTACGCCGCTATCACTTGGACGACCTGCGGCGTAATATCGGCGTGGTCTTCCAGGAGAGCTTTCTGTTCAGCAGTACCATCGCTGACAACATTGCCTTCGGCCACCCGGATGCCACGCGCGAACAAATTGAGCACGCTGCCCGAATCGCCGCTGCCCACGATTTCATCATGGCCCTGCCGGACGGCTACGACACGGTTTTGCGTGAGGGCGGCTCGAATCTCTCCGGCGGCCAGCGCCAACGGCTGGCCATTGCGCGGGCCATCCTTCTTGATCCGCCCATTCTGCTTTTCGACGATCCGACCGCCGCGATTGATCCCCATACCGAGGAGGAAATCCTCGCGGCAATGGCCCAGGCCATGGCGGGCCGCACGACGTTCGTGGTTGCACATCGTCTCAGCACGCTGCGCGGGGCGAACCTGGTGCTCGTACTCGATCGCGGTCGCATCGTCCAGCGCGGCACCCACGAGGAGCTCGTTCGTGTGCCCGGTCCCTATCGAGATGCTGTGGAGATCCAAGGCGGCGTGATGCCGGCGCCGCCGGAGAAAGGAGCCGTGCCATGAAACGCCATGCGCTCGTGGTGACGGTCTCCGACGATTTCGGGGAGGAGAACACGCGGGCCCTCGACCTGGGGCTGCTGCGAAGAATGTTCAGCTTTCTCCGTCCCTACGCACGCCGTCGCAATCGGCTCTTTATCGCAGTGGTTTTACGTTCGATCCAGTTGCCGCTGTTGGCGTGGGCGATCGGCGCGGTGCTGGGCGGACCCGTCGCCCGCCTCGACCGGCACGGCATCCTGCTCGGCGCGCTCGGCTACGGGCTGCTATCGGCATTCACCCAGTGGACCTTTCATTACCGCGTCTGGTGGGCGCTTGAACTGGGCGAGGATGTCCTGCGCGACCTGCGCACCCAAATGTTCGCACATATTCAGCGTCTGCCCATGTCGTTCCATCACCGCACCAAGACTGGTCATGTCATCAGCCGATTCACCACCGATGCCGACAGTGTGCGCGTCGGGGTGCAGGACGTTCTTTTTGTGACGATCGTCGGACTCGGCCAAATGATCGTGGCCGCGGCGTTGATGCTCCGTTACGACCCCGTACTTTTTCTGGTGGTCGCGGGATTTATCCCCGTGTTGTGGGGATTGAATCGATTCTTTCATCGCCGATTGAGCCGGGTGTTCCGCGCGGTCCAGCGAAGTTTCAGCCGCGTGACGGCCACGCTGGCGGAATCGGTAGGCGGCATTCGAGTCACTCAAGGCTTCTCCCGCGAGCGGGTCAATGCGAGCCTCTTTCAAGAACTGGTCGCCGACCATTCGCGTTTCAACCTAGATGCTGCCCGCACAGCCGGAATGTTTCTGCCGCTGCTGGAGTTCAACACACAGCTCTTTCTTTCGTTGGTATTGTTTGTGGGCGGTTGGCGGGTGTTTCACGGCACGGCGGATGTTGAGGCGGTCTACCAGTTCGTCCTGATGGCCGGCGTCTTCTTCGGACCGATTCAACTGCTCGGCCAACAGTACAATCACGCACTGAGCGCCATGGCCGGCGCTGAGCGCATCTTTGGTCTGCTCGATACGAAGCCCGAATGGACCGACCCGCCGGACGCCGTCTCGCCGCGCCTCGCCGGCCGCGTCGAATTCCGCCACGTCTCGTTCGCCTATGAACCGGCCAAGCCTGTATTGCACGACATTTCGTTTGTCGCCGAACCCGGCCAGATGATTGCGCTGGTCGGAGCCACCGGCAGCGGCAAGACCTCTATCATCAATCTGATCGCCAAATTCTACCTTCCGACTGAGGGCGAGGTGCAAATAGACGGTGTGGATATCCGGCGCCTTTCGACGGACGCCCTGCATCGCCAGATGGGCATCGTGCTGCAGCAGAACTTCCTCTTCACCGGCACGGTGATGGAGAATATCCGGCTGGGCCGCCCTGACGCGAAAGATCTGGAGGTGTTGCAGGCTGCCGACCGGCTCGGCTGCCTGAGCCTGATCGAGTCGCTGCCAAACGGATTCAACACAGTGGTGGGCGAGCGCGGCGTGGGCATCAGCCTCGGTCAGCGCCAGCTCGTGTGTTTCACGCGCGCGTTGCTCGCCGATCCGCGTATTCTGATTCTCGACGAGGCCACTAGCGCCGTGGACACGATGACCGAGGCGCGCATTCAACGCGCCCTGGCGGTGTTGTTGAAGGGCCGCACGAGCTTTGTCGTAGCGCATCGGTTGAGCACAATCCGCCACGCCGACCTGGTGATGGTGCTCGACGGCGGCCGGATTATCGAACGGGGAACCCACCGCACCCTTCTGGCGGCGGGGGGGCATTATGCCAAGCTCCATCGCCAGTTCGTCCGTTCCCTGGGCCGCCCAGCTCCGTCCCGATCCAACTCAGCGCCCGGACCGTCCGACGCCGTCCCCATCGATCTGCCACGGTCCGATGCCGCCGCCTCATAGACCGCGTCCTTGACCACCCCGCGCCGCCGGCTAGTATCGCCCCTGTGAACGCGATAAGGAAAGGATGAAAAAGGTGAGCAGAGATGGCTGACGAGGATTCCCGGTCCGTGCCTTCTTCGGACGCATATGCCCGTCTCACCGCCCGACTGCACGAGCGACTGCCCACCGCGCGTGTCATCGACAATCCAGTCTCGCGGCTCGCGCTGAGCGCCGATGCGAGCTGCTACCGCCTCGTGCCTCGTCTGGTGGTCCGCGCGGCATCCGAAGACGAGGTCGCGCTGGTGCTCGCGGAGTGCGCGCGGGCGGGCGCGCCGCTGACCTTTCGGGCCGCCGGCACCAGTCTGTGCGGCCAGGCGATCAGCGACTCAGTCCTTCTTATCGCCGGCGAATCCTGGAACCACGGCCGGATATCGTCTGACGCCTCCACGATCACCTTGCAGCCGGGCGTGCGCGGGGGCGATGCCAACCGCTGGCTCGCCCCGCGGCACCGAAAAATCGGACCGGACCCCGCCTCGATCAACGCGTGCATGATCGGCGGCATCGCTGCGAACAACGCCAGCGGCATGTGTTGCGGAACAGCCCAGAACAGCTACCGGACCCTCCAATCCATGCGGTTGATTCTGGCCGACGGCACACGGCTCGACACCGGCAACGCGGATGATCGGGCGCGTTTCGCTGCGCGCCGCCCAGACCTGCTCGCCGAACTCTCGGCGCTGGCCGCTGAAATCCGTTCGGAAACGGCCATTGCCGAGCGTATCCGCGCCAAGTTCCGGATGAAGAACACCTCCGGCTTCAGCCTGAACGCCTTGCTCGATTTCGACGACCCGATCGAGATGCTGCAACACCTGATGATCGGATCGGAGGGCACACTGGGCTTCATCAGCGAAATCACCTACCGGACCGTGCCGAACCCGCCCTATGGCGCATCAGCGCTGCTGTTCTTCCGAGATATTGCCGCCGCCTGCGCGGCGGTGGTGCGGCTCCATGCCTGTCCGGTGACGGCCGTCGAAATCATGGACCGCGCGGCCCTTCGTTCGGTGGAACGCAAACCCGACCTTCCGGAATCGCTCGACGATCTGAGCCCCGACGCCACCGCGCTCCTGATCGAGACACGGGCGGATTCGCCCGAGGATCTTCGGAGGCAGACCGCTTCCATTGGCGACGCCCTGCGGGACACCCCACTGATCCGGCCACCGCGGTTTGTGGAAGACCCCGACGCCGCCGCGCGGCTCTGGAATATCCGCAAAGGGCTGTTTCCCTCCGTTGGGGCGATGCGCCGCCCCGGCACGACGGTGATCATCGAGGACGTGGCATTTCCGCTGCCGCGACTGGCCGCGGCCACGCTCGATCTGCAGGCGCTGTTCCGCAAACACGGCTATGAAGACGCAATCATTTTCGGCCATGCGCGGGAGGGCAACTTGCATTTTGTGTTCAGCCAGGATTTCGCCGCGCCCGCTGAGGTCCGCCGTTACGACGCGTTCATCCGTGACGTGGCCGAGCTGGTGGTTCACCGCTACGACGGTTCGCTCAAAGCCGAACACGGCGCAGGACGCAACATGGCGCCGTTCATCGAGATGGAATGGGGTCCTCGGGCGTACGCCTGGATGCTCAAAATCAAGCGGCTCTTGGACCCCCACGGCCTGTTGAATCCCGGCGTACTGCTCAACGACGATCCGGACGCGCATCTACGCCATCTCAAACCCATGCCGCTCGCGAATCCGATCGTGGATAAATGCATCGAGTGCGGGTTTTGCGAACCGCAATGTCCTTCACGCAACCTCACGTGGACGCCGCGCCAACGCATTGTGATCTGGCGCGAGATCGCCCGCCGGGAAACGGAGGGCGAACGCCTCGGGTCGCGCTCGCCTTGGCGACAGGCATTTCGATATTCGGGCGACCGCACCTGCGCCACCGACGGCCTTTGCGCGACGGCCTGCCCGGTGGAGATTGACACGGGGGCGCTCATCAAGCAGTGCCGCGCGGAGGCACACGGTCCTTTCGCGCGCGCTCTCGCCGGCGCGATCGCGCGGCATTTCGGCCTGGTCGCGGCCGCCGTTCGCGCGGGTGTGGCCACGGCCGATTTGGTGCGTCACGCGCTCGGACCCGAACGCATGGGCCGCTGGGCAGCCCGCGCGCGCCACTGGAGCGGCGGCCGCCTGCCGGCGTGGAATCCTTGGATGCCGCGCGCCGCCGCGCGTCCACCGAATCTCGTCACGAGCGATTCCGCGGCGCCGGCAGTTGTCTATTTTCCGAGCTGTCTTAACCGTACATTCGGTGCGCATCCGGGCGAAACGCCGGATCGGGCCGTGTCGGCAGTGGCCGTGCGGCTGTTCAGGCGCGCAGGTTTCCGGGTGGTTTATCCCGAACGCATGGCCCAGCTGTGTTGCGGACTCCCTTTTTCCAGCAAAGGTTTCTTTGCGGCGGGCGACGCCAAAGCGGCAGAGCTGGAAGAGACCTTGCGTCGAGCCTCAGACGGCGGAAAATGGCCAATTCTGGTGGACATGACCCCGTGTCTGTATCGCATGCGCGAAAAATTCGCCCCCGGTCTGCAGCTTTATGATCCGGCCACTTTCGCCCTTGAATTTCTGCTGCCCCGTCTGCCGCCACCGAGGCCGCAGGGCATCGTCGCCATCCACCACACGTGCAGCGCCATCAAGATGGGGCTGGAGCCGGCGTTGCGGGTGGTCGCTCGGCGGTGCGCAGAACGGGTCATTGAGCCGGAAGGCATCCTGTGCTGCGGGTGGGCGGGTGATCGCGGTTTTTCAACGCCCGAGCTGAACGCCTCCGCCCTGAGCCGCCTGGCGGAGCAGTTACCGGCGGAATGCGCGTGCGGCTATTCGACCAGCCGCACCTGCGAGATCGGGCTGTCGAACCACGCTGGCCGGCCCTATCGCTCGATCCTCGCGTTAGTCGAAGAGGCGACGGCGAACGGAGGCACCCCGCCTTTTCAGCCCCACCGAACTCGTCCTGGCAGTGAAACGGACCATCGCTCTTATCTGTAACTGCATCCGTCCAAAATTTTCCGCAAAGCCGCGCGGCCTCCGAATCGCTGCCTTTGGCGCTGCGCTGCGCGAATCCTGGCGGCCTCCGCGCCCTCGAAAACGTGGCGAATGTGACGGGGGACGATCGTCAGGACACCCGCGCCAAATCCGAGTGGGTTGAAAAATGCGAACCGAGGAAGTGGTGGGCAAAAACCGGCGAAAAGACGCGGGAGAATCGGGCCAACCGGTTTTCGCCACCCTCCGCGGACGCCTGGCTTTCCATCTTAATTTCACAGCGTCATCGGCTTAACTCTGGACACGCCGCTTTCCGGCGCGTGAGAATTTTGTTATAAGCAACCCGCGTGACCAAACAACCTCTAAGCTTTTGGGTCCGCGATGACGTTGAAATGGAATCGATTGTCCATCTATGACTGCAACCGGAGTGCCAAGCGCGACGTCGACGATTGGCCCGTCTGTTTTCGAGGATCTGGGCCACGCCTTTGGGCTGTCAGGAAAAGTCCTTCGCGCCGCTCCATGCGGAAACGGCCACATCAACGACACTTTCGCCGTGAGTTTCTCCGGTAATGGCGCCTCGGCGCGATACATCTTCCAGCGTATCAATCACCGCGTGTTTCGCGAGCCGGAATGCGTAATGGAAAACATTGACCGCGTACTGCGACATCTGTACGAAAAGGCCCTCGAACGCGGCGAGCGTGCGCCGCTCAAACTGATCCACACCCGCAACGGAAACTCTTTTCATCGCGATAGGTGCGGCGACTACTGGCGCGTATATAACTTTATCGCCGGCGTACGTAGTCATGATATCGTCCGCTCGCCGGCCCTGGCCTTCGAGGCGGCGCGCGCGTTCGGCGCCTTCCAGGCCGACCTCGCCGATCTACCCCCGCCCCGGCTCCACGAAACCATCCCCCATTTTCACGACACGCCGCGACGGCTCGAAAACCTCGAACGCGCCGTGGCGGAGGATCGTGAGGGGCGCGCGGCGGCGGTCCGGCCGGAAATCGAATTCGTTCGGGTGCGCGCGGACGCCGCAGGGCGCCTGCTCGCGCTCCAACGTGCCAGGCAGCTCCCTGAACGCATCACCCACAACGACACCAAACTCAACAACGTGCTCATTTCCGATGCCGATCATCGGGCGATCTGCGTGATCGATCTCGACACCGTCATGCCCGGCCTTGTCCACTACGATTTCGGCGACATGATCCGCACCAGCGTTAGCCCGACGCCGGAAGATGAACCTGACCTCGACCGGATTGAAGCGCGATTCGAATATTTTGAGGCGCTGCTGAGAGGATATCTTTCCAGCGCCGGCGCTTTCCTCACGCCCGAGGAACGCCGCCACCTGCCCTTTAGCGGCGTGTTGATCACCCTGGAGATCGGCGCGCGCTTTCTGACTGACCATATCGAGGGCGATGTCTATTTCAAAATCCACCGTCCCGGCCACAACCTCGACCGTGCTCGGGCACAATTCCGGCTTGTGGAACGGCTGGAAGCCCTGATGCCCCGGATGACCGATTTGCTCGGAGAAATTGAGGAACATGCGGGGGAGGACGCCGCCCCCCCGAACCACCGCTGACGGCGTTGCGACTCCGTCTTGGCTGGCGAATCCGGTCGCTGTAACCCCACGATGACTTGCCCTGCCGCAGCGCCGGGCATGATTCGGTCTTTCCTTGCTTCCAAGGTGTCTTAGAAAGCCCCCGGTGGATTGCACTCGCCTTTCAAACGCGGTCCCGCTATATGGCGGGGCGCGCCACAGGAGGCGAGACGGTAACGCGCGCTCGAATCGCATCGAACGCACGCCTCTTCGCGGCGACCAATGCCATGAAGAGTCTCGACCATATCCGGATCGTCCTTGTCCGCCCCATCTATGGCGGCAACATCGGCGCAGTGTGCCGCGCGATGAAGAACATGGGACTCAGCGACCTCGCGATCGCCGCGCCGCGTCCGGAGACCGACTGGACGGCGGCGCGCCAGATGGCGACGCACGCCGACGACGTGCTCGCGCGCGCGCGGCGGTTTGACACGCTTGAGGCCGCCGTCGCCGACTGCGGGCTCGTCTTCGGCACGACCGCCCGCACCGGTCTCTACCGCGAGCACGCCCGTTCGCCGCGCGAATGGGCGCCACGCATCCTCGAGGCCGCCGCCGATACGCCGGTGGCTCTCGTCTTCGGGCCCGAAGATCGCGGTCTGAGCAACGAGGAGCTGACGCCCTGCAATCACTTCGTCCGGATTCCCTCGGCGCCGGCCTATCCCTCCCTCAATCTCTCTCATGCCGTGATGGTCTGCGCTTATGAATTGTTCGTGGCCGCCGGGGTTTATGAACCCCCGGTCGAACGCTCGCCGGAGGCGACCTCGGAGCACCGCGAACGGATGTTCGCCCTCTGGGAAAAATCCCTGTTGGCGATCGGGTTCATGAACGAGGAAAAGGCGCATCACATGATGCTCGGGCTGCGGCGCGTGTTCGCGCGCGCGCCGCTGACGAAGGCTGATGTGCGCATCCTCATGGGCATTGCCCGCCAGACCCTCTGGGTGGCGGAGCGGTACCGCGAGGCCGCCGGGCATCCGCCGGCGGAAGATCATTCGGAAACATGACGGTGAGCAACCGCCCGCCTTGCGGCGCAGAACAAGGTGCCGTATATCCGGAAATATCCGGCGGACAGGGTAAGGATTTCGTCTTCGATCCGGCAGCACATGCCGCGGCATAAGGGCAGGTCGGGGCACAATCGCAGGCCCCGCGCCGCGCAGCGCGGCGGAACGTCCGCGCCAGGTAAAGCGCGGCCCCTGCAACCGCCGTTGCCACAACAAGCGTTTCCCAATTTACCGCCACCACATCCCCCCGATCTGATAGACCCCCAGCGAGACGAGATACGCCACGGCGGTCAGCCCGAAAAACTGCAGCGCCGCCCACCGCCATCCGCCTGCCTCCTGGCGAGTGGCGGCGATCGTGGCCATGCAGGGGGCGCTCAGCAGGCAGAAGAGCAGGAGGGAAATCGCGGTCAACACGGAGTACTCCGTCCGCAATCGTTCGCGCAACGTGGCGACGCTTTCCTCACCGATCGAGAACACGATCCCCAATTGCGCAACGAACACCTCCTTGGCGGCAAAGGCGCCGATCAGCGCCGTGCCGATGCGCCAGTCAAAGCCCAGGGGGCGCAGCGCCGGCTCGAGCACCCGACCGATACGCCCCGCCCAGGAATGCGTGATCTGCTCCGTTCGCCGTGCGAGGGCGAGGGCGGCCATTGTCTCCTCGAAGGGTTCGCGGGCTTCATCCAGATACCGCGCGGCCAGATCGAACTGTTCGGGATCGCCCTTCCGCAACGCGGCCAGACGGGCGTCCCGCGCCAGTCGCGCCGAGACGCGGTCGCCATGCCCTTCGTCGAGCGGAGCGGCGATGACATCCTCATCGTATTGGGCTCGTATTTTCTGAATGCGGTGCACCCGCTCCTGAAAATTCTCGTCGCTGCGGACGTCTTCGGATCGGGCATCGGCAAATACCGCGGACGCAGCGGCCTCGTAGCGCGCGCGCACCGCCTCGGCTTCTGCGGCGTAATCGCGATCGAACGACGCCTTGCGCGGGAACGTGGTCAGGGCCCAGAGCACGATAGAGATGCCGAGGATGATGGTGCCGGCCTTGCGCAAGTAAAGCCAGGCCTGGTTCCACATGCGCACCAGGGCGCCTCGCAGCGTGGGCCAGCGATAAGGCGGCAGCTCGATCACGAGCGGTTCGTTTTCCCCGCGCAGCAGCGTGGAGCGCAGCAGACGCGCCAGGGCGATCGCGGCGACAATGCCGGCGACGTAGACCAGCCAGAGCACCCGCGTATAGAGGTGTTTCGGAAAGAAGGCCGGAATCAGCAACATGTAGATCGTCAACCGCGCGCCGCAACTCATCAACGGCAGAACCAGAATGGTCGCCAGCCGCGTTTTGCCCTGCTCCAGCGTGCGCGTGGCCAGGATGCCCGGCACGGTGCAGCCGAACCCCAGCAACATCGGAATGAAGCTGCGGCCCTGCAACCCGATCCGGCGCATCAAATGGTCGGTCACGAACGCCGCCCGCGCCATGTAGCCGGAATCCTCCAGCAACGAAATCGCGAAAAACAGCAGCAGAATATTCGGCACAAACGTGATCACGCCCCCGACGCCGCCGATTACGCCATCCACCAGCAGGGATCGCAACAGGCTGTCCGACCCCTCCGGCCACCAGCCTGAGACCGTCTCACCGAGCCGCTCGAACAGCCATTCCAGCCCTCCCATCAACGGCTCGCCGAGGGCAAACGTGAATCGAAATACCATCCACATCATCAGCAAAAAAATCGGGATGCCCAGCAAACCGTGGGTGACCACCGCGTCTATCCGGTCCGACACCGTATGGCGCAGTTGGGGTGTTTGGCGCAACGTCTTCTGGCAAACGCCCGAGATGAAACCGTAGCGTGCATCCGCCGCGAGGGCCTCGACGCGGTCGCCGGCGTGCGCGATCAGGCGTTCGGCGAGCCGCCGCGCATCCTCGCGCAGGCCTCGGTCTGCCACGCGCCCCGCGACGAGTTCGTCCTCCTCCAGCAGTTTCAGCGCCGTCCAGCGCGCGGGATAGGGCGGACGCGCTTCAGACGGCAGCGCCTCAAGGCGGGCGGATAACGTCTCCAGCGCGGCGTCGAATTCCTGTCCGTAGTGGATGCGCGGAGGGCGGAACGCCTCAGGCGACTGCGCCAGGCGCACGGCTTCGCACAACAGTTTTTGCACCCCTTCGCCCCGATGCCCGACCGTTTCCACCACCGGCGCGCCGAGCAGCTCGGAGAGCCGGGCGGCGTCCGGTTCGATGCCCTGGGCCCGCGCCATATCGCTCATATTCAGCGCCAGGACCATGGGCTTGCCGATTTCGAGCAGTTGCGTGGTCAGATAGAGGTTGCGATCCAGATTGGAGGCATCCACCACATCCACCACGACGTCAATGTCGCCGCCCACAATCGCGTCGCGAGCAATGCGTTCCTCCAGCGAGTATGCCGTCAGGCTGTAGGTACCCGGCAAGTCCACGACCTCGATCTCCACGTCGTCCAGACGGCAAAGCCCCTCGCGCCGCTCCACCGTGACGCCGGGATAGTTGCCGACCCGCTGGCGCGCGCCGGTCATGGCGTTGAACAACGTCGTCTTGCCGGAGTTGGGATTGCCGGCCAGGGCGATGCGGACGCGCAGCTTCATTCGGCGTTCTCCACGATGATACGGTCTAGCATCCCCCGCCCTAGCGCGACGCGCGTTCCTCGCACGGCCACAATGCAAGGTCCACCGGGCACCCGCTGCATCACCCGTACCGGCACGCCTGGCGTCAGCCCCATCGCCACCAGCCGCATCCGCAGGGCGCATCCATGTTCGACGCCCATGAAACGCACGATCTCCCCGACGCGAACATCCGAGAGATGTCGCAGCCGACGCCCCTCTTCCATTCTGTTCGACGATGCACCATTCATTTCTTTCCCTTGCGAGAAGACTCCTTGCGATAGGCGTCCGCAAACCGACACAAACGATCAAACACATCCGAACTGATGGTGTGCTCCATCCGGCAGGCGCAGGCCTCGGCCTCGACCGGGTCGGCCTTCAACACCTCGACAAAAAAATCGCGCAACACCTGATGGCGCCGGACCACCCGCCGCGCCGCTTCGCGCCCCTCGTCGGTCAGGGTGACGAACTCATACGGGGCGTAATGGACCAGGCCGCGAGCGGCCAGGGTGCGCAGGGCCATCGTGACCGACGCACCGGAGACGCCCAGTCGGCGCGCGAGATCGCGCACCCGAACCGCGGGATGCGTCACCAGGATATGGAAAATCGCCTCCAGGTAATCTTCCTGACTCGCGCTCAACGTCGTTGAGACATTTTTAGTGGCATTAAATATTTTAGGCATTACTAACACACTATAGTATAGTCCCTTCACCGCGCCAAGCGCAAAAACCCACATTGCGCCGTCCCCCATTCCTCCGACCCGTGTGGAATGTGGAAGCGGACCCTCCAACAGTCAGATGGAACCCGAACCTCCAAATTGCGTGCGTCGATGCGATTGCATCGCGTCAAGGGACGCCTTCCACGGCATACGTGAATTTTGGAGGGATGGCTTCCACGCCATTTCCCAACACGCAATGGCGGGCAAGAGATGCCCGCCCTGTTCGGAGTCATTTTCCGTGCGGTAAGCGGCAGGGCGGCGAGTCCCATCGCCATTGCTCATTGCTCGTTTCACCTGAGAAGCCACGTCCTTCATGGAATCTCAATTCTTGAATCTGGTCAACCCTATGACCCAGCCCCCACCGCGCCGGCCGGGCGCCGCGGGTTTGGACTCATTTGAGAGAGCGGAACGGCGGGGTCAACCCTGAGGGGCGACCGACGATAATGGGCGCAGCCGTCCCTCGATGAACTCGATCACATGAGGCCAGCTGCCCTGGCAGGCTTGTCCGTGGTTTTCCGCGGTTTCAATCAGGACATGCCGGCAGTCCCGATGGCCCGCCAGTTTCATCATGGAAACAAAGTATCGGTTCTCCTCCGCGCGCATTAGCAGATCCTTCTCCCAGCCGCCCGTCACACACAGCATCGGCGGCGCATCCGGCCGAAGGTGATAGAGCGGAGCAAAACGATCAATGGTCGGGCGCATCCGGTCAATGCCCTGTTCCTTGCGCACGGTCTGATGGGTGATCATCTGCGCGCTGACGAGGGCGACGCCGGCGAGCCGATCGGGATCGAAGCCCTGCGTTCGGAGATAGCTCCGGTCCAGCGCAATCAGCGCGGCGAGATATCCGCCGGCAGAGAATCCGACCAAGAAAACCCGACACGGATCGCCGCCGCATTCCCCGACACGCCGGAAGGTCCAGGCGACGGCGGCCGCGGCGTCCTCGATGTAGAGCGGGTGCCGCGTTTGCGGGTGCAATCGGTAGTCGGCGCCGACAATCGCCCAACCGCGGTTCTTCAAAAGTTCCGGAATACTCCGCTCGCCAGTATGCAATCCGCCGCCATGCAGGTACACGACGGTCGGAAAGTCGCGGACGCCCACGGGGCGATAAAAATCGAGGCGGCACAGACGGTCGGCTTCCGGCGCCGCCGCCCGTTCCGCCGCGGTCCGATACGGAAGGTCCCGGTCCAATACGTAGCGCATCGAGTCATTCTACTCGGGGAATCGGCGGGGGAAAGGCGGAAACACCGCAGCCGGCGAACGGCCCCCCTCACGGGGGGCTCGTCGAACCGTCGAAACGGAACATCCGGTCCATCCTCGAGGTGAACGGGAGGCGGCAGGGCCCCCTCATATCTGTGGGTTATCCTCGGTCCTTACCACCCGATCGTACGCGGCATAATGCCCCCCGGCCCTGGAAACCGCCTGCCCGATCGGACCGGTCTCCAGCGCGATGGTCATTGCCAGACGCTTTAGCCGCTACCGATGGGGCGCCCGCGCCGGAAGTGACGAGCATGTTACTAGTCGTCTCATAATTGTCCTGACATGCTCGTTTACGGCGTCGCGGCCTCAGCAAGCTGAGGCCCTACATTCTTCGGCCGTAGACAAGCTATGGGGAGTAAAGGTGAAAAATGGGGGGTTCATGGGGATGCATTTTCG
>CALLML010000114.1 GCA_938005705.1 uncultured bacterium | reverse complement strand
TCCGCCATTGCTGGAGAGACGCTGGTCTGAAAAGCGGACGTGAAGGGGCTTGTGAAAAAGGTCTGGAAAAAGCAGACAGTCTGTAGGAGTATCCGTCATTGGAAAACCTCGCATGCCGTTTTGTGTAACGGACTAAACGATCGCATGTTACAGAGGTTTTCCAATACTATTTTCCAACTATTTCATGCCCCTTCGTGAATATTCCGGGTTAGAGTTGAAAAATGCGGACACTCGTCCTTTAGGCTTCTTTTTAAAGCGCCATTGGCGCTCTTCAATTGAGGACTTATTGGAAAAGACAGGAAATTGTGCTAGAGTCTAGATCGGCAATTACACGCAAAGGAGAAAACTCACATGATCAGCAAGAAGATGGCGGATGCGCTGAACGGGCAAGTGAATAAGGAATTTTACTCGTCGTATTTGTATCTTTCCATGGCCGCCTGGAGCCAGGCGAAGAATTTGAAGGGATTTGCGAACTGGTTTTCAATCCAGGCGCAGGAAGAGCTCGGCCATGCACTAAAGTTCTTCAAATATCTGGAGGATCAAGGCGCGACCATCCGGCTGCAGGCGATTGACGCGCCCACGGCGACCTTTGCATCGCCTACCGCCGTTTTCGAGGCCACGTTGAAACACGAGCAATTCATCACGGAATCCATCCACAAGCTGGTGGATCAGGCCGTGGCCGAAAAAGATCACGCCACTCAGATCATGCTGCAATGGTTCGTGACCGAGCAGGTCGAGGAGGAGGCGAACGCAATGGATATCGTCCAAAAGCTGAAGCTCGTTGGGGACGATCCGCGGGGTCTCTTTCTCGTGGACCGGGAACTGGCCCAGCGCCAGTCGTCGGCGGCGGAATGACGAGCCTTCAGATCGGTGTCATTTTGCGGCACTTCGCGCTGTGTGCGGTGCTGTTCGGTGCCGCGCCGGTCCTTTTTATATGCGCTCGGGCGGAGGAGGCACGGCCTATGGACAAGATCGTCAAAAGCGACGAAGAATGGCGGCGCATTTTGACTCCCGAACAGTACCGTGTCATGCGGCAGGGCGGCACCGAGTGCGCCTTTACGGGTCGCTATTACGCGCACAAGGGGCAGGGAACCTATCATTGCGCCGGGTGCGGCGCGGCTCTATTCCGTTCGGACGACAAATTCGAGTCAGGTACCGGCTGGCCGAGTTTTTTTCGTCCGGTGTCAGAGGACGCCTTGGAACAGCGGGAGGACACCAGTCACGGCATGCGCCGGATTGAGGTGCGGTGTCGGCGTTGCGACGCGCATCTGGGCCACGTTTTTCCGGATGGCCCCAGGCCCACAGGATTACGCTACTGTATCAATTCCGTGGCACTTTCCTTCCGTCCGGACGAGGCATCGAAAAAAGAGCCATAACGGCGACGCCGGCCTGGTGTGCACCGCCATATTTCGCCCGATGCGGCTGCTTTCGATCCAGTTTCCGATGATGGCGCCATCATCCCTCAGGCCCGATAGGAGCCGTACGGAGCGTGTAATAGCTTGAGCGCAACAGCGACTCGTCGCCGATGGCTCTCATGCGCCTCCACATGCGTTGGGTCATATCAAGCAGGACCTCGCGCCGAGTCAGGTCGCCCGCGAGGTTGACCTCCTCGTGCGGGTCCTCTGTAAGATTATACAGTTCGTCCACGCCGCCCGGGTTGAAGATGAATTTCCATTCGCCGTGCCAGACGATGCGCTGCGTGTAGACGAAGCGCTGACCATAGAATTCGGCGTAATTCTCACCGGGATCGAAGGATTGGTTCTCGAACAATGGGCGCAGGCTACGACCCTGCGCGCCCGCGATCGGCGAGGTGCCGCAGAGATCGAGCAACGTCGGCGCGAGGTCGGTCAAGTTGACCTGTGTAGAGCAATCCTCGACGCCGGCAGGCCCGCCGGGGCATCGAATGATTAGAGGGATATTATATACGGGTTCGTAGGCCGTTCCGACGCCCTTGGTGCATAGGCCGTGTGCGCCCTGCATATCACCATGGTCGCTTAGAAAAACTACGATGGTGTTCTCCCAGGCGCCGGTTTCCCGCAGCACGTCGAGCGCGCGTCCGACTTCGTGGTCCAAATAGGAAATCACCGCCCAATAGGAGGCGCGAATGAGACGCCAGTCGGCGTCGCTGAGGCCGTGCCAGACCGCTTGCATCCGACGTACAATCTCCGGCTTATCGGTCGCCGGATTCCGCAGTGTCGGCGGAAGTGGGACGCGTTCGAGATCATAGAGGTCGAGGAAACGGCGCAGAGGCCGATAGGGGTCGTGGGGTTCGCTGGTCGAGATGACACAGCAGAAAGGGGCGCCGCCTCCAGCTTTTTCGCGGATGAACGCGATGCCCTTTTCGAACGCCGGATGCGGCGCGGGTGGACGAGTGGGATCATCCGCCAGAACGGCGCAAACCCTAGAGTCGCGGTACCCCGGCGTCTGAATCACCAGGCGACAGCCGTCGTTTTCCTCCGCACCGCGCAGATGGCAGCCGTTTGGATCATAGTCCAGCCAGCCGAACTGATCGAGGCGTTCGCTCGACTCGACATGCCATTTGCCGAAGTAGCCGGTGCGGTAACCGGCCTCCACGAGTCGAGCCGAGAAGAAGGGAAATTCACCCGGCGCGAGGTCCACCCAGCCCTGCCGCTGCGTATGAGTGCAGTCCCAGATGCCGTGCGTTGAGGGAAAAAGGCCGGTCATCAAGGAGGCGCGCGCTGGAGAACAGATGGCGTTGACCGTGTGGCAGCGATGAAACCGGATGCCCTCGCTCGCGAGTCGATCGAGGTTCGGCTTCTGACATGGGCTGCCGGGCGCCACCGCCTCGGCGTTGGTGTGGTCGGTGATGATCATCAGAATGTTCGGCCGCTTTTCGTTTTTCATGATGGGCCATCTCTCTTTCGCACGTGGCTTTCGCCGTCGATGCGGCTACGCTCCGTGCCGCGTTCAACCCTCACGGAGTTGCGCGGCCGATGAGGCGTGGGAAGGGGATCGTTTCACGGATGTGGCGCAGTCCACAAATCCAGGCGACCGTGCGCTCGATTCCCAGACCGAATCCGCCGTGCGGTACGGAGCCATAACGGCGCAAGTCGAGATACCACTCGTAGGGCTCGGGGTCCATGCCTTCTTCCTTCATGCGCGCGCACAACGCGTCGAGATCGTCTTCGCGCTGACTACCGCCGATGATCTCGCCGTAACCTTCGGGCGCAAGGACATCGAGGTTCAGCACAACGCGCGGATCGTCAGGCGCTGGCTTCATGTAAAACGCCTTGCACTGCCGAGGATAGCGAGTGACGATCACGGGCCGGTCGAACTGGCGGGTCAGAATGGTCTCCTCGTCGCCGCCGAGGTCGTCGCCCCATTGGAAACGGCGCGCCGACTCGATATGCGCAGGCCGATTAGCGAGATCGGTCTCCAGCTCGCGCAATTCCTCTCGCAGCGCGGCAATTTCGTCATCGAGTTTGTCCTGGCGCCACGCCTTCGTTTCGGAGTGGCGCCGCGCCTCAAGTTCCGCCAGCCGCCTCATGCTGTCGGTCAGCCGCGCGCGATCGGCCTCTAGCTCGACGACGAGGCGCTGATGTGTGGCGTCGCTGCGCAACAACTCGGCGGCCTCTGTGTAGGTGATGCGCGGGAAGGGCGGTGCGACGCGCTCAAGCGCGGCGAGGTCGCGCCCCAGGCGTTGGAGGTCGTCACGCCGCTCCCTCAACGCCGCCTCCACGAGCTGGCAGACAAACGCCTCGGCAAGGTCCATCAGATCGGGCAATTCGGCGAAAGCGATCTCCGGTTCGACCATCCAGAATTCGGTCAGGTGCCGCCGTGTCTTGGACTTTTCTGCGCGGAAGGTCGGACCGAAACAGTACACACGGCCCAGGGCCATCGCAGCGGCCTCGAGATAGAGCTGACCGGTCTGCGCCAGATAGACGCGCTCGCCGAAATATTCCACCGGGAAAAGCGACCCGGCCCCTTCCGCGGCGCCCGGCTGGAAGATCGGCGTATCCACGAGCGTAAATCCGCGCTCGTCGAAGAACCGTCGGGCGGCGGCAACGAGAGTGTGGCGCACCCGCAGAATCGCCGTTTGTCGCAACGAGCGCAGCCATAGATGGCGGTGGTTCATCAAGAAATCCACGCCGTGTTCCTTGCGGGCGATCGGATACCCCTCACGACCCTGAATGACGGTAAAATCGGCAACGTGCATCTCGATACCGCCCGGGGCGCGCTCGTCGGCTCGCGGAACACCACGGAGGATCACGGAGGACTCCAGCGGCGCGCGTTCAGCGACGGCGAAGGCGTCCGGCGTTTTCGCTTCCACCACGCACTGGCACACCCCCGTGCCGTCACGCACAAGGGCAAAGATCAGTTTTCCGCTCGTTCGCCGGCCGCAGAGCCAGCCCCGCAATTCGACCGTTTCGCCCGCATGCGCAGGCAAGTCGCGGATATGCGCGTAAGGATTCATGAGTCGAAAAATAACGCGGTGACCTGAGGAACGCAATCCCACGCCGTCATTATTGAAAACAGCAGATGAGTGATTTACGGCCTGCTGGTTCACGGGGTCAGATGGAGCAACGGAGCGCCTGGGCACATAGGATGACCTGATTTGCGCCCTTTGCGCTCGAACCGGCGCACGGCAAGAACTTCCACGCCTGCGACGGAGATGGCGGAAAGAGGTGAGAAAAATGCGTGGAACGAAAGTGTGGGACCGTCTTCGCAACCAAAGGTCAAAGCAGGGCATGAACAGTAACCGAATCTGCATGGGCGAAAATCGCGATGTTTTCGCGGGGAGTGCGCGCAGCGGGACGTGCTGAAGCGAACCCCGAAGGGCGAAGAAAGAAGCCGCATCCTTCAAGCCGGGCAAAAAGGGAGGACTGAGCCACGCACCTCTGCATCCTACCGGCTTCCACCCCGCGACGTGAAAAAGCTCGGCCCCCAGCCATGTCCCCACGGAGCTGATTTTGATGAAACCGGGATCGGATTCACAAGCCTGGCATCAGGGAATCACAACCAAAGCGCGCAGTGCTTGGCGATTTATCTCTCGCACGTTTTTCTCTAGACCCCCGCGCATTCTCCCGTCCCATCGTCACCATCCTCCCGCGACAGGGCCGCTAGTGAGATCATTTGATCTCGCCGAATCTCCGGTCTCATCGTTTCGGTTCCATTTGTCGTTCCCTTTGGCGCGAGTAAGTCCGTGCCACACGTCTGAAAAATACAGGGTCTCAGCCGGCTGAGACCGCAATGCCTTGAACGAGCATGTCAGAACGACAATGAGACGACTGATATATCTTCCCTTCCCCACTACAGAATTAGAGGGCGAGATGGTCGTAAGAAACCTTCGGATGTTTACCTTTTTGAGGTGACGAATTCAGAGGGTGTGGTGTATGTTGGAATAAATTTTTCCATTTTTTCATACAGAGATGACACGAACATGGTCGGGGAAAGGTGGGGCGATATGAGCGATCTCGAACGCGGGGTGCGGGAAATCTGCCGTTCCTTCCGTGGCGACCGCACGCGGATGATGGACATCGTGCAGGCGGTCCAGGCGAGGTACGGATGCGTTTCGAGCGAAGCGCTCAATGTCATTGCCGCCGAGACCGACACGCATCGGGTCGAAGTGGAAGGAATCGTTTCGTTCTACACCTTCCTGTCCGCGCAGCCCAAAGGGCGCGTTGTCATACGCCTGTGCGACGATATCGTGGATGAGATGTGCGGCATGCGACCGGTCGCGCAGGCGTTTTCCGAGGCACTGGGTATTCCGTTCGGTGGCACCACGCCCGACGGAGCCATCACGCTGGAGTACACCGCGTGTATCGGACTCAGCGACCAGGCCCCCGCGGCGATCATTAACGACGTGCCGGTGACCTACCTTTCCAGCGACAAGGCCCGCGAGATCGTGGCCGAGCTGAGGCGACATGGCGATCCGCGCCGTCTGGTTCACCGGCTGGGCGACGGCAACAACGCTCACCCGCTGGTGCGTTCCATGGTCCACAACAGCATCCGCCGCAAGGGTCCGGTCGTGTTTGCGCCGTTTGAAAATGGGGCGGCGTTGCGCAAGGCCATGGCTATGTCGCCCGCGGAGGTCATCCGCGATATTAAGACCTCCCGCCTGCGCGGCCGCGGCGGCGCGGGCTTCCCTACCGGCATGAAATGGGAGTTTGTCCGTGCGGCGGAGGGCGAGCCCAAATACGTCATCTGCAACGCCGACGAGGGCGAGCCGGGCACGTTTAAGGACCGCGTAATCCTCACGGAGTATGCTGACCTGGTTTTCGAAGGCATGACGATTGCCGGCTATGCGATGGGCGCCGCGGAGGGCATCCTCTACCTACGCGGCGAATATGCCTATTTGCGTGTCTTTCTGGAGCACCTGTTGGCGGAGCGTCGCCGGCAGGGATTGCTTGGAAAGTCCGTACTCGGCCGCGCGGGTTTCGATTTCGACATTCGCATCCAGATGGGCGCCGGGGCCTATGTCTGCGGCGAGGAAACCTCCCTGATCAGCTCCTGCGAGGGCCGGCGCGGCGACCCGAAGAATCGCCCCCCATTCCCCGCGCAGCGCGGCTACCTGGACCGGCCAACCGCCGTGAACAATGTGGAAACTTTCTGCTGTGTCGCGCGCATTCTCGACCAAGGACCGGGCTGGTTTGCGCAGATCGGTTCACGTGCCAGCACCGGCACGAAACTCTTCAGCGTCTCCGGCGATTGCGCAAGCCCCGGCGTCTATGAGTATCCCTTCGGCGTGACGCTGCGCGAAGTGCTGACGGAGGTCGGGGCCGAGGCCCCCGCTGCCGTCCAGATCGGCGGACCCTCCGGCCAGATGGTCGGCCCGGCGGACTTTGACCGGACTATTTGCTTTGACGACCTTGCGACGGGCGGTTCGATGATTGTTTTCGGGCCCGATCGCGATCCGGTCTATATCGCCAAACGCTTCCTTGAATTTTTTGCCCACGAAAGCTGCGGGTACTGCACGCCCTGCCGCGTCGGCACCTGGCTGATGAAAAAGAAACTCGACGCCCTCTTGGAAGGGCGCGGCGAGGCTGCGGACCTGCCGTATCTCGAAGACCTGGGCCGGACCATCAAATTCACCAGCCGGTGTGGACTCGGCCAGACCGCCCCGAATCCCGTGCTCTCCACGCTGAAGAATTTTCGGACCGCCTACGAGAAGCGGGCACCGGCGCGCACGGACGGACACCGTGCCGCCTTCGACCTTCAGGCGGCGACGGCAGAGGCCCGAGCATTGATCGGGGAAACGACCGCAATCTATTGACGGAAAGGAATGCGCATGAGTGAGGAAACGGTTTCTATAACGATCGACGGCGTGGAGATTGAGGCAACGCCGGGTCAAACCATTCTTCAGGCGGCGGATGCGGCAGGCATCTATATCCCTCGACTCTGCGCCCATCCGGAGCTCGAGGCCTTCGGCGCCTGCCGCGTCTGCACAGTCAAAGTCAATGGTCGACCTCAGGCGGCGTGCACCACACCCGTCGCCAAAGGCATGATGGTGGAGAACGACACGTCGGAACTCCTCGAATACCGCCGCTCGCTGATCGAGATGCTCTTCGTCGAGGGCAACCACTTCTGCATGTTCTGCGAGCGCAGCGGGAACTGCGAACTGCAAGCGCTGGCCTATCGTTTCGGTATCACCGCACCCCGGCATGACTACCAATATCCCGTACGGACACTCGACGGCTCGCATCCGGAGGTGTTTATTGACCGCAACCGCTGTATTCTCTGCGGGCGGTGTGTTCGAGCCTCACGCGACGTGGACGGTAAACACGTCTTCGATTTTGTCGGTCGCGGGCACGAAAAACGCATCTGGATTGACGCCGAGGCGCGACTGGCGGATACGCCGTTGAAGGGTGAAGATCGCGCCGTGTCGGTCTGTCCGGTCGGTGCGATCCTGCGCAAAGGGACCGCCTACCGTGATCCCATTGGACGGCGGGCTTATGACCACCGACCGATCGGTTCGGATATCGAGGCGTGCCGCCCCGCCGAAAAGAAAGGATAATCGCTATGGCCAAACCCCGTATCGCCACCGCCTCGCTCGCCGGCTGTTTCGGGTGCCATATGTCGGTGCTCGACATTGACGAGCGCATCCTCGACCTCATCGAGCTGGTCGAATTCGACAAATCTCCGATCAACGACTTTAAGAAATTTACCGGCCGCTGCGCTATCGGCTTGATCGAAGGCGGGTGCTGCAATGCTGAAAACGTGCATGTGCTGCAGGAGTTCCGCGCAAACTGCGACATTCTCATCTCGCTCGGCGAATGCGCCATCTGTGGCGGTATTCCGGCGATGCGTAACACCATTCCCCTGCGTGAGTGCCTCGAGGAGGCCTATCTGCATGGGCCAACCGTACACAATCCGCGCGGGCGCATTCCAGACGATCCGGAGATTCCACGTCTGCTGAATCGAGTCTATCCATGCCACGAGGTTGTGAAGGTAGATTATTATATCCAGGGCTGCCCGCCGCCAGCCGACGCGATCTGGGCTGCCCTGACCGCTTTGCTCAGCAACAAGCCGATGGAATTGCCTTACGAATTGTTGAAGTACGATTGAAAAGGAACAGCCTCCGGCGGACGGCCCCAGCATGAGGGGTGGTCCCCGGAATCAGGAGTCCGGATATGGCAGTCACTCAGACGGTTGAACAACCCGCGTCCCGGCGCATTGTGATCGAGCCGGTCACCCGCGTCGAGGGCCACGGCAAGGTGACGATTCTGCTCGACGAACAGGATCGCGTGAAACAGGCGCGATTGCATATCGTCGAGTTTCGTGGTTTTGAGCGTTACATCCGCGGCCGCCCCTATTGGGAGGCGCCGGTACTCGTCCAGCGGCTCTGCGGCATCTGCCCGGTCAGCCACCATCTCGCCGCCGCCAAGGCGATGGATCAGATCGTCGGGGTGGATACGCTGCCGCCGACCGCCGAAAAGATGCGGCGCCTGATGCACTACGGCCAGATGCTCCAATCGCACGCGCTGCATTTCTTCCACCTGGTCTCGCCTGACCTGCTGTTCGGATTCGACGCCGACCCCGCCGTGCGCAACATCATCGGTGTGGCACGCAAATTCCCTGACCTCGCTGTGCAGGGTGTGATGCTCCGCAAATATGGACAGGAGATCATCAAGGCCACCGCCGGCAAGAAAATTCACGGCACCGGTGCCATCCCCGGCGGCATCAACAAGAACCTCTCTGTCGAAGAGCGTGATGGCTTTCTTAAAGACCTCGATCAAATTTTCACATGGGCGCGAGACGCGCTCAAAATCGCCCGTGATTACTCCATGGATCATCTGAAAGAGCTGGCCGATTTCGGCTCGTTCGACTCGAACCACCTTTCGCTGATTCGCGCCGACGGGGCCATGGACCTATACCACGGCGGACTGCGCGCCATTGATGCGAAGGGCAAACGCATCTTCGACCACGTGGATTATCGCCATTACCTTAACTACATCGCCGAGGAAGTGAAGCCGTGGTCCTACATGAAGTTCCCGTTCATCAAGGCCCTGGGCCCCGAAAAGGGCTGGTATCGCGTCGGTCCGCTCGCCCGGCTCAACACCGCCGATTTCATCGACACGCCCGAAGCCGAGGCGGCCCGTCAAGAGTTCATGACTCTGACGAAGGGCAAGCCCAACAATATCACGATGGCGTATCATTGGGCGCGCATGATCGAGCTTCTGCACAGCGTCGAAAAAATCCGCGATCTGCTTCATGACCCCGATCTACAGGGTACGGATCTGGTCGCTCGCGGCGAGCGGCGTCCGGTCGGTATCGGTTTGATTGAAGCGCCGCGCGGCACGCTGTTCCACCATTATGAAGTGGACGACAACGACCAGATTGTCCGTTGCAACCTGATCGTCTCCACAACGAACAACAATATGCCGATGAACCGGGCGGTGGAGAAGGTCGCGCGTGATTTTCTCGAAAAAGTCGAGATCACCGAGGGTTTGCTGAACCGCATCGAGGTGGCCATCCGCGCCTATGATCCTTGTTTGTCGTGCGCCACGCATGCCATGGGCCGCATGCCGCTCGAGGTGGAGATCGTCGGTGCGGACGGCCGATTGCGGGCGCGCGGTGGCAAGGGCGTGGAAATCCGGTGACGGGTCCGCGGCGGCGCACCATGCGCCTGGCGGCGGGCTCACTGCTCGACATTGAGCGGGAAAAGGGGCAAATATGGTGCCGGCTGAACCTGTTCTGCTGATCGGCTACGGCAATCCAGGTCGCCTCGACGACGGTCTCGGCCCCGCCCTAGCCTCCATGATCGAGGCGCGGGCGATTCCCAGCGTGACCGTAGATGTGGACTATCAGCTGATCGTCGAGCACGCCGAGCAGGCGGCGCGCCATAAGGTCGTGATCTTTGCCGATGCGGCGGTCGCCGGTCCGGAGCCCTTCGCATTCGAACCTTTGGCGCCGGCCCCGGTGGAAATCGAGTTCAGTAGCCACAGCCTCACGCCGGCGGCGGTGCTCGCGATGGCGTGCGACCTTTTCGGCGCGCAGCCCGTGGGTTATACGTTGGCCATCCGCGGCTATGCATTTGACGAATTTGGCGAACGGTTGACACCCACCGCACAACGTAATTTGGATGAGGCAGCGCATTTCTTGATTGACGCACTGCAATCAGGTTTTCAGCATGTGAATATTTCGAGAGCCCTCTATGCGCTTGATCTTTGAAAAAGGCGCGCCGGGACGGCGCGGAGTGAAACTTCCGGAACCCGTATCGGACGCGGCGCCGAACTGGCCGGCTGAGCTGCGACGCGCTACGCCGGCACCGTTGCCCGAGGTTTCCGAAGTGGAAGTGGTGCGGCATTACACGGAGTTGTCCCGCCGCAACTTCTCCGTAGACACCCATTTTTATCCGCTTGGTTCGTGCACGATGAAGTACAACCCGAAGGCCTGTGAGGCCGTCGCGTCACTGCCGGGCTTTCTCGATGTGCATCCCCTCTGGCCGCAGCTCCGCCACGGCGGGCTGTTGACGCAAGGCGCGCTGCAACTGCTCTGGGAAACGGAGCGCCTGCTTTCGGAAATCACCGGTATGGCCGAATTCACCTTGCAGCCGCTCGCCGGCGCCCACGGCGAGCTGACCGGCGCGATGATCATCGCCGCCTATCACCGTGACCGCGGCACCCGCAAAACCCACATCATCATCCCGGATTCTGCCCACGGCACCAACCCCGCCAGCGCCCGACTCGCCGGATACGAGGTGATCACCGTCCCCTCAGGACCTGACGGACTGGTGGATTTTGATCGCTTCCGCACGGCCGTAAATTCGGAGACCGCCGCGGTGATGTTGACCTGTCCCAACACCCTCGGCCTGTTTGAGCGCCGCATCCGCGAGATCGCCGATGTGGTCCATGCCGTGGACGGGCTCCTCTACTACGACGGCGCCAACCTCAACGCGCTTCTCGGCCGTTTCAAGCCCGCCGATATGGGGTTCGACGTCTGCCATGTCAATCTGCACAAGACCTTCGCCACACCGCACGGAGGCGGAGGCCCCGGCGCAGGGCCGGTCGGCGTGGTCGAAAAACTTCGTCCTTATCTGCCGATTTCCCGCGTGTGCAAGCGAGCCGACGGCGTTTTCTATCTCGACTATGATGCGCCGAAGAGCATCGGATACATCGCGCCGTTTTACGGCAACTTTGGCGTCATCGTCCGCGCCTACGCCTATCTGCTCATGCTCGGTCGGGAAGGCCTTCTGGAGGCGTCGGGTATGGCCGTGTTGAACGCCAACTACGTGCAGGAACGCCTCCGCAGCCGGTTCGAGGCGGTCACCAAAGGCCGCTGCATGCACGAGTGCGTGTTCAGTGCAAAGTCCTTTGCGGCCAAAGGCGTTCACGCCCTGGACTTCGCCAAGGCGCTGATTGACCGCGGTTTGCACCCGCCGACCGTTTACTTCCCGCTTATCGTTCCTGAGGCGTTGATGATCGAGCCAACGGAGACCGAGACACGAGAGACGCTTGACCGTTTCGTGGACGCCCTGCTGGAGCTGGCCGATCTCGCCGATCGCGATCCGGAGGCTCTGCACGCCGCGCCGCGCACGACGCCCGTGGGGCGCCTCGACGAGGTGGCCGCCGCCCGCCATCCCGACCTGCGCTGGCGCCCGCCGGCAATCTCATCGCACTTGGGCGACTCACCCGTGTCATAAAACCTCTCTGTAGCCGCGAAGCGCCGAAGAGGATCCACAACCTCGCCGAAATCGAGACGGATCGAGGCAGGCGCTTATCGTACCCTGCCGTTCCCACGGCAGGATCGGTCGCGGTCGCCAAACCGGGCTGCAGGCCAACGCCAAATCTTGCCTCTAACTTCGTTCCAGATTCCGCCGTATTATACTGATAGAAAAAATCTTATGGATTCGTCTCGGAATATTCGTATTCTCTGTCCCCGTACTCGTACTCTCCGTTGGCCAGGGGCAGAGCTGTGAGGCGAGCCGCTCGGACCTCGATCTTCGAGCTTTCAATCGTCAGGTTATCCTCCAGTTGTTTCGCGGCGCCGCCGCACGGCGGGCTCTGTCCCCTTCGCCTCTTTGTCTGTCCCCGTTGCCTTTTCTGTGTGCAGGCCGTCTTGATTCGCGGAGCGAAAAAGGCATCAGCGCAGAGAATAAACCGTAAAATCTGTCTGCTTTTCGTCGCGGCATGCGCCACTCCGAACAAGCCGGTCTATACGGAGAATGTTTTTGCCGGAGGAACTATAGCTGTTTCTCGCCAAGACAGGCAGTACCTGCATCCGTAGAATGTAGAAAAAAATTGTGTATGAATTGAGAACAGAACAGGACATGGGCGGCCGAAGAAGATCAGCGGTCTGCGTCAGCATATGCTTCACTCCCTCCCGTGATATGTTGCCCGCTTTCCATTTTTTCTGATCCTTTCGGGCCGGTTTGATTCATCTGACAAAAATTACACCATGGTCCTTTTCCTCGTTGCAGAGCTTTCACAACAAACGCTCTCCGCGCCTGTTTTTTTCAGCACATGTCCTCTGTGCCATCGGTGGACTGACCCGCAGAGTATATTGACTTGGGGCCGTCCAACTTTCAGAATGAAAGCGATGTTTCATACTGGTCCTTACTATGAAACGGGCTGGATGCTAAAAGACGTTCGCAGCAAGAGATGAATGAAACCGAAACTGATCATTGCCGTCGTCCTTGAAGTACTCATCATCATGGGCCTATTTGACGTTATGAAGCGCAAAATGGACGCCGAACCGATTCGGTACGCGCTACCGCGCGCCGGAGACGCTGCGCAACGGAGGATGACCATTATGGACGCGCAATACCCAGCTTCGGATAACCTCACCGATCTCCCGCCGCGCTGCGCGTGTCCCGACGGACGCCCCGTCGGGATCGTCGGCGAGAAAGTGATCGAGACGGATGGGCTGAACGACTGCACACGGGAGCGGTTCCGGCTTCACAGCCCGGCGATGCATCGCGACATCGAGACCGCGGTGCTCCTGCCTCCGGCTTACCGCCGCGATCCGGAGCGGAAGTTCCCCATCCTCTACGCGCTCCACGGTCGTGGAGCGCCCTATCTGACATGGACCGAGATGGCGCCGCTGCGCCGCGCCCTGGCCGAGCGTCCGATGATGGTCGTCGTGTTCAACGGCGACAAGGCGGGTTGCTACCTGGATGCGACGCATCGGCCGCGTTCGCTTTTCCGGACGTTTTTTTTCGATGAACTCGCGCCCTTCCTCGAATCCGCGTATCGCGCCGACCCGGCGGCCCGAGGGGTCACCGGATTTTCGATGGGCGGAAGCGGCGCGGCCCTGTATGCGGTTGAACGCCCCGACGGTTTTGCCGGCGTCAGCAGCCTCAGCAGCGGCCTGGATTTGACGACGCCCTGGACGGCGAACGGCCGTCCGGTGGAGATGCTCGTGCCGTTGCTCGGCCCACGCGCTGAGAACGAAACCGGATATGCGCGCGCCGGCTTTTTCCGACGCGTCGAAGAAGTCTTGCAAAGGGGCGCGCGCCTGCCGCCTTTTTTCATCGCCTGTGGCACGGAGGATTTCGCCCTCGCCGCGGCGCGCCGCGCGCGCGATTTTTTGGCGGAACGAAACGTCACACTGGAATACAAGGAATCTCCCGGCGAGCACGCGTGGCCTTACTGGCGCGACGCCGCGCCGGACATCATTGATTTTCATTGGCGCACATTTCAGCCGGGCTATCGCCCCGCCTATCCCTGGCCATCGGCCGAACGGCCCGTCGCCGAAAGGCCGGGCGACGCGCCATCCAAAGGAGATAACCATGCCCGCGAGTGACCCGCGCCCCAATATTCTCCTGTTGATGACCGACCAGCAGCGCGGCGACGCGTTGGGGCTGGCGGGCCATCCCGTTCTGCAAACCCCTTATCTCGACGCCCTCGGTGCTTCTGGCGTTTTCTTTTGCCGGGCCTACTCGGCCTGTCCCATTTGCGTTGCAGCCCGCCGCACCTTAATGACGGGACAGCGTCCCCGCTCCCACGGTGTAGTGGCCAATTATCACACACGGCTGGATGGCCCCACGCTTCCGGGTGTGCTGGCGGCGATGGGCTACCAGACGCACCTCGTCGGCAAACTCCACCTGTGGCCATTCCGCGCGCGATACGGTTTTCAGAGCGAGGACTGGGCCGACTCTCCGTTCCCCCGCCACGACGACGATTACCAGCGTTTTCTACGCCGTGAAGGGGTCCTCGCCCCACGCGCGGCCGTCGCTCACGGGGCTGACGGCAACGGATGGGTGACGCGTCCTTTCCATCTCGACGAGCGGTTCCATTTCACTACCTGGTGTGCTGACCGCGCCATCGAGTTTCTCGAACGGCGTGATCCCACCTGCCCCTTCTTCCTCAAAGTCAGTTTTCACCAGCCCCACCAGCCTCTGACACCGCCACGCGACTATTACGAGCGATACCTCCGCCGACAAATCCCCGAACCTTGGGTGGGCAGTTGGGCGCGCCTGTATGACCGGCCTCAGCGCGGTCTGGCGGTCTCTGCCTGGCGCGTATGTCTGGAGCCGGAGCTGATGCGGCAGTATCGTGCAGCTTATTATGGCTGCATCAACCACATTGACGATCAGATTGGTCGAATCCTCGCGTGTGTTCCACATAACACCATTGTCGTATTTACATCCGACCATGGTGAAATGCTCGGCGACCATCAGTGGATTCGTAAACGCCAACCCTATGAGCCTTCTGCCCACATCCCCTTGCTTATGCGATTCCCACCCGAGACCGGTGTTCGCGGAAGGCAGATTTGCGACCGGCCGGTGGAGTTGATGGATGTCATGCCTACGTTGTTGGAAGCCGCCGGTGTATCCATCCCCGACAGCGTGGAAGGCCGGAGCCTGCTCCCGCTGCTACGGGGGGCTTCGGATGAATGGCGTCCGTTCCTTCATGGCGAATGCTGTGATATTCCGACGCTGAAGAGCGGCATGCAATATCTCACCGACGGGCGCCGGAAGTACATCTGGTTTCCCGGACTCGGACGCGAACAGTTCTTCGACCTTGAACAAGATCCGCGGGAAATGAATGACTTGGCGAGCCAGCCTGACCGCGCCGAGGAGATCGCGGTATGGCGCGAGCGGCTAACAAAGGAGCTGGAAGGGCGGCCCGAAGGATTCGTCTGCGGCGGCCGCCTCGTTCAGGTGCCCGGCCCCACGACGCCCTGCCTGCCGGGCTGGGAACGCCCCGGGGATGTCCTAGTCTGACCCTCCTTTATTTACAGAAGTCTGCGCCCATCGCCTTCCCAAAAACAAATGGCGGAGTCAATCATCAAGCTCAGCCCACTGTTCGAAAGAGACACGCGATTAAGTCCCACTGTTCTGGAGGGGCTAAAGGGAGGCGGCAAATTGAGACCTTTTCAATTGCTAAACGGCCCTACGGCTCTATTATTTGAGCATATTTCATCAAATCAAGCCGCGAGGAGGAATTACGTATGCGCAAGTTTCGAGTGGGAGCGATCGGCACGGGGGGGATTTTCCGGGGGCCGCATGTGACGGGTTGGAAGGCCTTGCCGGAGGTCGAAGTCGTGGCGGTGTGCGACGCCAACTCCGACGCTGCCAAGGCCGCCGCGGAACTGACGGGTGCGCAACACGTGTTCACGGACTATCGCGACCTGGTCAAGCTGGACCTCGACGCCGTGGATATCTGCACCCCGAACCGTGTTCATACGCCTGCCGTGCTGGCCGCCCTCGAGACCGGCAAGCACGTGCTCTGCGAAAAGCCGCTCGCAGTCACGACCCGAGAGGTACGCCGCATGGGCGAACTGGCCGATCGCAAAAAACTCGTGCTGATGACGGCGCAGCATCAGCGTTTCACCTCCTCCGCGCTGGCGATCAAGGAGTGGGCGGCCGCCGGCCATCTCGGCGAGGTCTATCACGCGCGCGTCCGCGCCATGCGACGGGCGTGGTTGCCGGCACGCCCCAGCTTCATCGACCACTCGCTCGCGGGCGGCGGCCCGTGCATGGATATCGGCGTGCATGCGCTCGATGCGTGCCTTTGGATCATGGGTTTTCCGAAGCCGGTGCGCGTCACGGGCGTCGCGAAAGTCAACTTTGCCAAAGGCCATAAAATCCCCGGCATGTGGGGCGAGTGGGATCGTAAACTCTTTTCGGTCGAAGACTTTGCCGCAGGGTTCGTGCATTTCGATAACGGCGCGACGATGACGCTGGAAGCCGCATGGATTGGACATCAGGTCGAGAACGAGGACATGAGCTTCCAATTGTTCGGGATGGAAGGCGGCGTCAAATGGCCTTCGGGCGAATTCGCCTCCGTGGTGGGCGGCACGTTCACACATGGTACGCTGACCTATCCCCGGCGCATCGAGCGTCCGCACAGCGAGGAAATTCAGGCGTTCTACGAGGCCGTTATGAATCACAAGCCTTCGCCCGTACCATGGACAGAGACGATCAAGGTCATTGCCATCCTGGAGGCGGTGTACGAGTCCCAAAAACGCGGGCGTGAAATCGTGCTCAAAATCTGAAGGCCGCCGGACAACCCGCCGGATCGTCCATCCGATAATCGGCGGGTTTGGCGGCGACAGGAAGGGAGAAATACGTCATGGCCGGAATTGCAGTGCTTTCCACCGCTCACATTCACACGCGCGGATTCCTTGAGAACATCGTTCGCGCGTCCGACGGACGCCGCATTCATGCAATCTGGGATGACGTGGAGGAACGCGGACGGCGTTACGCCTCCGAGTTCAACGCGCCTTTTGTCCCGGACATCCGTGACGTGCTGCAGGATCGCGCCGTAGACGGGTTTCTTATCTGCGCCGAAAACACCCGCCACCTGCCGTTGTTGAAGAAGGCGCTGCCGACCGGGAAGCCGGTGTTCTGTGAAAAGCCGCTGACGACGACCGTTCGTGAGGCACGGCAGGTCGTCGCGTTGCAGCGAAAATACGGCACGCCATTGTTCTGCGGTTATTTTCAGCCGTTCGGCGGGATCATGCGGGCCGTGTCTCGTGAGATCGCCGCCGGCGCCTTCGGAAGGATCACGCGCGCGCGTTTTCGCAACGCGCATCACGCCGCTTACGGGCGCTGGTTCGACAGCCCCGACCTCCAGTGGTTCCACAACCCCGGCCTCTCTGGGGGTGGGGCCTTCATGGATATGGGCACGCACGCCGTGCATCTGTTGCGAACGCTGTTCGGCCCCGTGACGGAAGTCTGGGCCGAAATCCGCAACGAATCCGGTGAATATCCCTCCTGCGACGATTTTGGCGTGGCGCACCTGCGCTTCGCCAACGGTCTCCTCGGCACAGTGGAGGCCGCGTGGACCCAGACCGGCGGCATCGGGGGACTAGAAATCGTCGGCTCCCGGAAAAGTCTCTGGAACACCGGCGAACGATATGTCGTTGGCGCGCCGAAAGAGACCCCCGCGCCGCTGTCGCCCGCCGACGAACGGCCCACACGCGTAGATCGGCTGGTCGCCGTCATTCGCGGTCAAATCCCGGCCACGGAGCTTCAGTCAGACTGGGAGGCGATTGTGGACAGCGTCGCGATCATGGAAGCCGCCTACCGCTCCGCGCGAAACCGACGATGGACAACCGTCCCCAACGCATGGCGGGACGTGCCCGTCGGCGGCTAAACTGATCGCACGGCGAGCCCGCGCTGTTCGTCGGATTTTCAGCGAACCTTCGCACGGATACGCATTTTCAGACCGCGCAGCACGAACACGGCGGGCAGTAGCATCCCGACAATCGCCGGTTCCGGGATGAGCGTGATGCCATCGCCGGAGGCTCGAAAATCGTCGAAATAGGCCTTTCCACTCGTAACCGAATAGGTCGAAGTCGGGGGATTGTCGTCGAGCGTGCCGGCAAGGCCCTGGAGAGCGATCAGGAAAACTTCTCCGGAATCCATGCCCCATGCGCTGGTATCCACGGGGTTTCCGAGCGGCACATAACTACTTCCAACGTCATATTCGCCTGAAATTAGCTGGGTGCCGGCATTGTAGGCGAGGCGCACTTTAATGGTCAGAGGATCCGGATTGTTCAAAAAAACGATGGTCCCGTCATCGCTGTCGTTCGTGCGCCCGTTAAAGCGCACAACGTGATCAAAAGTGCCCGGTCCCGTCTGGAGCAGGCCGAAGTTCATTTCCGCGCCATCCTCGCCGTTCGACTCACTTGCCGGCCCTGTGGGACGAATGATCAAAGAGAGCGCGACGACGTCATTGTCGCCCATTCCCGAAAAATCGTCGCCTTTGCCAAGGTGACAGCTGATTTCTACCTCCCAGGATTGAAGCTGCAGTCCGACAGCCTTTGATAAGAACACGACTTCAGCGCTGTTGTCCGGCGTGACCTCAGCGGTGAATTCAAGACGATCATTCGTCTGAGTAAGGGCCGCCGTTCCTTCTTGATACACAATTCCAAACCACTTATTAACGTCAAATGGCCCGGTTGGGAAATCATCCGTCACGACATCCGCCTTCGAATGCGATTCCCCTACAACCATGGCCACAAACATCGCGAGGCCAATCATTACGCGTTGAATGGCGCTCATTATTATCCCCTTTCTACTCTGATAAATACTGGCCTTTGATTTTCAACCAACAAAACAAAGTGTCAACTAAATTTTTTAGCCCTCCCCTGAAAAGGATATCGTGCACTAGGCAACGAGAGAGGAAAGCGGAAGTCCACCCCCAAGGGGATTATTATCTGGTCTTCACTAGCTTGCTGCTCTGCCGACTGAACGTCAATTCGATCCGCAACGCCATGGCCGGCCAAGATGTAGACCGAATTCAGGCGAGCAAACTCGAGAAGTTTCATTCGATGGCGCCTACGGCCTCTAAAACTCTCTTTACCTACGATGTCATCGGTCCAGCGGCTGCTAAACTTTTATTTATGCGGGATGGAAATAAGAACAGAATTGCATAGACTTAATGCTGGGTTGCAATTAGGACACAGGAAGAAAACCGGAACAGCTGTCGGTGCGCGACATTAGGAGGCGCCGATCCCGGGCGCCTTTCGGAGGCGTGATATGAAACACTTGCGATCTATGGAACCCTCCATTGAAGCGCGGTATGGCCATATGGTCCACGAGTACTATGTGGAGCGCCTACGTGCGCTTGCGAAAAAGCGTCGGACGCGCCTAGCGGCTATCCGGACCCGCGCTGAGGCGGAACGATATCGCGAAGAAGTTCGAAAAAGCGTAAGGCGTTGTTTTGGGCCTTTTCCCATGCGCACGCCCTTGAACGCAAGCGTGACGGGCGAATATGTGGCAGGTAGCTACGTTATCCGCCACGTGATTTTCGAGAGCCGACCACAATTTCCGGTCACCGCTAACCTATATATCCCACGTGGACGTGGTCCGTTCCCTGCCGTGCTATTCCCGTGCGGCCACTCGATCGCCGGCAAGGCCGGTCCCACGTATCAACTCGCCGCCTCCGGTCTCGCCTCGATGGGATATCTGGTGCTTGTTTATGACCCCGTCAGTCAAGGCGAGCGATTTCAATACACCCATCTCAGGGGGCCGTGGCCGGGGGGACGGCAACGGGAAAATTCCGAAGGACACAATATGGCCGCCAAGCAGATGTGGCCACTAGGCGATTTTTTCGGCGACGTGCGGGCGTGGGATGGGATTCGCGCGCTCGACCTGCTGCTCTCCCAACCCGAAGCTGACCCAACGCGCGTCGGCATCACCGGCAACAGCGGCGGTGGGACGATGACTACATGGCTGAATGCGTTGGAGGATCGGTTCACGATGGCCGCGCCCGGTTGCTTCATCACCGCATGGCGATACAACCTTGAAAACGAGCAACCCGCCGATGCCGAACAGTGCCCGCCGGGTCCCCTGGCCGCCGGCCTCGATCTCGCGGACTTCCTCATCGCCCGCGCGCCGCGCCCGACGCTATTGCTAGGGCAGCGTCATGATTTCTTCGATCTGCGCGGTCTGGAGGAGGCCTATGACGATATTCGGCGCATCTATCGCCTGTTGGGCGCCGAAAGACACATCGAGCTTTTCGTCGGCGAGGAGATACATGGCCTCTGGTCCGATAACCGGCAGGCCGTGTACCGCTTTTTCAATCGCCACGCCGGCGTTCGAGCGACGCCGTGCGAATCGGCGAGACCGCGAGAGGCATCCGCGCTTGAAGCCGCGCCGCGAGGACAAGTCCGTTTCATCCCCGGTCAGCGATTCCTGTGGGAGCTTACGGCGGAGCGCGCGCGCTCTCTGGCGTCCGAGCGCACGCGGCATCCGCTGTCGGAGGACGCGCTGCGCCGGTGTGTGACGCGGACGCTTCAATTGCCGACGCGGAGGGTCATTCTTTACGAGCGTCACCTGCGCTGGCAACGCAAGGCGCCTGCAGGGACGGCGTGGGCGCTTCGCTGGTTTCATACCATCGAAACCGAGCCGGGCATCCAGACGATGATCCAGATTTGGGAACTGCCGCGAAAAGAGCAATATTACCAGGCAGCCCTTCCGGCGTACCCGACCGCTGAGGTGTATATCCCGCATGTCTCGGCGGAAGAGGATCTGATGCGCGGGGTGGCGCCCGTCCAGGGCGACGCGCCGCTTTTCTGTATCGAGCCGCGCGGCATCGGCATGATGCGTGCGACGACCTGCGGTTCGGAGAGGTTTTTCACGGCGAACGGCCAGGATTATCTTTTCACGGCGATGGGTCTGATGCTTAACGAGAGCTATTTCGGCCGACGCGTTCACGACGTGCTTTGTGCGCTCGACGCGATATCGGCGCGGGGAACGCGGAACATCCATCTCATCGGATGCGGGCTCGGGGCCATGCTGGCGGCCTTCGCCGGATTGCTGCACCCACAGGTGTGGCGTGTGACGCTGAAAAATTATCTGCCGTCGCTCCACGCATTGAGCCAAACCCCCATCATAGCCTGGCCGGTATCCATGCTGCCTTGGGGCGCCCTGCGGCTTTTTGATTTGCCGGATATCTATCGCGTGCTGCGTCGCCGGAAACGACTGCGCCTGATGGAGCCATGGGACGGGATGATGCGCCCTCGGCCGCCTTCCAGAAACCCGGCGTACCGCTGACGATCAGGCGCGGGCGGAGCTTCCCCCGCGCCTCCGGCTTCATCCCGATATGGGTGCCGTCGCTTAACTTTGATGAAAATGACGACAGCTTGCGTGCCATGTCTTTGGTTGGCATACTGACGCTCATCGCGATATCAAACCGGCTTGGGGCAGCAAAGAGCGCATTTCTGAAAGCAAAAGTTTGCATCATGATCACCAGACCGAAAAAGTGGATTCGTGAAATCGGGGGGGCGATGAGTTGGGCAGCGGCCTCCACGGCCCTGGAAATCGGCGACATTCGAGTCGAGGAGTGGCGCATGACTCTCGTTCCGTTCCGACAGACAGTGGATATCGCGCCTCCCTCCGTCACGAAGACCTCTTGTGAAACGGAATTGAAGGAAGGCACGCCCGATTGGAGAGGGCCTTTTCTGCTGCCAGGGCCGGACTGGGCGTTTCGGGGATTACATGTCGAAACACTGGAAGCGGTTCTCGCAGACGACCCATCGGTGCGGCTGGAAATCGGACGCGATTTTGCGCTCGATCCTGACTGGGCATCGGTGGCAGCCTTGCCCTTCGGTCGATCTCCCGCCGGCACAAAGGTACGTTTTTCCTATGGTTACGGCCTCTCGCGGATAGATCTACTCGCGCAGTCACCCGACGGGCGTGCCGTGTGGATCCAGGGCATCGAGCACAAGAGCCAGCCTCGCCTTCCGGTTCCCCCGCCGGGCTATACGCCGCTGTTGAGTGTGGTGCTGCCCAATTATGCGCGCGCGCTGACCCCGGATATGATCTGCATTCTCGACCCGTCGTATGATGGCGTTCCGCCGATAGCGCGCGCAGAGCACGTGGCAGGCCTCAGGGCGAAACTGGAAAGTGACGCGCCGGTCACGATGATTTTTTTTGGCGATAGCATCACCGTGCAGCCCGCGGCTGATTTTCTCGACGGCAAGGGCAATTACGTCGACCAGTTCGCCGCCTGGTTGCGCGAGAGATACCCCCAGCGCGAAGTCGTGGTCACCGGTCGTAACGAAACAGCTGAGAGCCGCACGAGACGGACGGTGGTGGTCAAGGCGGGTGTCGGCGGCGACGATATCGCGGGAGGGGGGAGGCGGCTGGAATCGGATGTGCTCTCAAGGCGGCCGGACCTACTGGTCGTCATGTTCGGCATCAACGATGAAAACCGCTCTGCTTCGGGCGGCAACGTCGTACCGCCACCAGTGTTCCGGGCGAACCTGACCTACATCGTAAAGGCCGTGCGCTCAATGGGGGCGGCGGTGATAGTGATGACACCAGGTATGAAAAACCCGTATTGGTCAGCCACGACGGGCAATATCGCGGAATATGCCGAGGCCGCGCGCGCGGTAGCGCAGGAACAGGGTGTCTGCCTGGTGGACAATTATCGGGCCTGGGAACAGATTCGAAAACGTGGTTATACGCCGATGGTGTTGCTGGGAAATTGCATTAACCATCCGGTGGATATCGCGCACGACCAGATGTTCCGCGGGTTACGCGCCGCATTGGAAACATCCGTTGGGGCGGCCTTCCCTCAGCAATAGGCAACAGGCAAAACGAGGCCAGAATATAGGATGACCACTCCGGCTTTTGTCCAAGGAGCAGCGAAACATGAGCATGTATTTCCCGACAATCAAAAAGCCCGTCCCATATGAGGGGCCGGACACCCGCAATCCGCTGGCATTTCGCTACTATGACGCAAAGCGTCGCGTTGGTGGGCGGACGATGGCCCAGCATCTGCGGTTCGCCGTTGCCTATTGGCACACCTTTAAAGGCACGGGCGCGGATCCGTTCGGCGGCAGCGTCTATCGCCGTCCGTGGAACGAGGGCGCCGACGCCGTTGACATCGCGGAGAAGACCCTCGATGCGGCGTTCGAGTTTTTCGAAAAGCTCGGCGTGGCGTTTTACTGCTTTCACGATCGTGACCTATCCCCCGAATGCGACACCCTCGCAGAGACACATCGCGTATTCGACCGCCTGGTCGCGCGCGCGGAGCGTCGCCAGCGCGAGACCGGCGTCCGCCTGCTCTGGGGCACGGCGAATCTCTTCAGCCATCCGCGATACACCCACGGCGCGGCGACCAATCCCGACCCGCGTGTGTTCGCCATCGCCGCCAGTCAGGTGCGGCATGCCCTCGAAGCGACGCGTCGCCTCGGCGGCACCGGCTACATCTTCTGGGGCGGACGCGAAGGCTACAGCACTTTGCTGAACACCGATCTGAAACAGGAGCGCGAACAAATGGCGCGCTTTCTGCAGTTAGCCGTGGACCACGCCCAAAAGATTGGCTTCCGCGGCATGTTTTTCATTGAGCCGAAACCAAAAGAACCCTCCGCGCATCAATATGACTCCGATGCCGCCACGGTCCTCGGTTTTCTGCGCGAATTCGACTTGCTGGACGCTTTCGAACTCAATATCGAGGCTAATCATGCCACGCTCGCCGGACACACCTTCGAACATGAGCTGACAGTGGCATCCGCCGCCGGGAAACTCGGATCCATGGACATCAACCGCGGCGACCCAACACTTGGATGGGACACCGATCAATTTCCGACCGACTTACCCTCGGCCGTCTGGGCCATGTCTATCGTACTGCGCCAGGGCGGACTCAAGTATGGCGGGTTAAATTTCGACGCCAAGGTCCGGCGCGGCTCGTTCGACACCGAAGACCTCTTTCACGCCCACATCGGCGCCATGGACACATTTGCCCGCGCGTTGCTGATCGCCGATCGCATGCGCAAGGACGGCTTTTTTGAGAAGGTCCTTCGCGAGCGATATGCCGGCTTCCACGCCGGGTTGGGCCGGCGAATTCTGAAGGGCGAGTTGACGCTGACCGATCTGGATGAATTCGCGCAAAAATCGCCCGAGCCGCCGCTGATCAGTGGAAGGCAGGAGTATCTCGAAAACCGTTGGAACGCGTATCTCGCCTCAACACCGGATTGACGCATCATCCGAGACCGGCTAGACTCCCCGTCGTAGCCGGGCGTCGAGTCCGTTTCCGATCGGGTCGGAATTTGGGGCGCCCGCAAGGCGGGCCAGCGCAGGACCTTCCTGGTTGCCGAGTCATGCGTGACGACCCGCCTTTTTTTCATCGCCGGCAACCGGGGAGAACGCTTCGTGAACGAGCGGAATGTGCGACATGAACGACTGAAGAAATGGGTGACGGAGATGGCGGCGTTGTGCCGGCCGGATTCGATCCATTGGTGCGACGGTTCCCAGGAAGAATACGAGCGGCTTTGCGAAGCCCTCGTGCGCCACGGGACGTTTACACGGCTGAATCCGGATCGCCGTCCCAACTGTTTCCTCGCGCGATCCCATCCCAGCGATGTGGCGCGCGTGGAGGATCGGACGTTCATCTGTTCGAGGCGCTCGGAAGACGCCGGACCGACCAATCACTGGGCCGATCCCGACGAAATGCGAGCGACGCTTCGCAGGCTTTTCGAGGGTTCCATGCAGGGCCGTACGATGTACGTGATTCCCTTTGCCATGGGCCCGCTCGATTCGCCATTGGTTAAGATCGGCGTGGAAATCACCGATTCCGCTTATGTCGTGGTCAATATGCGCATTATGACCCGCATGGGTCGCGCCGTGCTCGATCGCCTTGGCGCGGATGGTGAGTTCATCCCCTGCCTGCATTCAGTCGGCGCCCCGCTTCAATCCGGCCAAGCCGATGTGCCATGGCCCTGCGAACCGGATCCGGCCAAGAAATTCATCGTCCACTTTCCAGAAGAACCGGCAATCTGGTCGTTCGGGTCGGGTTATGGCGGAAACGCCCTCCTGGGGAAAAAATGCCTCGCGCTGCGGATTGCCTCAGTCATGGCTCGCCGCGAGGGCTGGCTCGCTGAACATATGCTCATTCTCTCGCTGACCTCGCCGGCAGGACGAACACACTATATTGCGGCGGCGTTTCCCAGCGCCTGCGGCAAAACGAATCTGGCCATGATGCAGCCGACGCTGCCGGGGTGGACGGTCCGTTGCCTCGGCGATGACATTGCCTGGATTCGGCGCGGTGCTGACGGTCGGCTCTACGCCATGAACCCGGAAACGGGCTTTTTCGGGGTGGCGCCGGGCACTTCGGCTCAGTCTAATCCCCATGCCATGCACACCTTCGAGCGCAACAGCATCTTCACCAATGTCGCGCTGACCCCCGACGACGACGTGTGGTGGGAGGATATGGGCGTGCCGCCGCCTGCCCACGCGATCGACTGGCAGGGACAGGAATGGACGCCGGACTGCGGCCGCAAGGCGGCGCACCCCAACGCCCGATTCACCGCGCCCGCCGCCCAGTGCCCGGTGATTGATCCGAAATGGGAAAGCCCGGAAGGTGTGCCGCTTTCGGCTATCCTCTTTGGCGGACGCCGCCCCTCGACCGTGCCGCTGGTGAACGAAGCGTTCGACTGGGAACACGGTATATTTCTCGGCTCCTCCGCTGGTTCGGAAACCACCACCGCCGCCCTTGGCAAGGCGGGCATCCTGCGGCGTGATCCGTTCGCGATGTTGCCCTTCTGCGGATACCACATCGGCGATTATCTTGCCCATTGGCTGTCTTTTGCCCGAAGTGGCGATCGGTCTAAACTGCCGCGTTTCTATTTCGTCAACTGGTTCAGAAAGGACGACAGGGGCCGATGGCTCTGGCCGGGGTACGGCGAGAATAGTCGAGTGCTGAAATGGATTGCCGAACGCGTGGAAGGGACAGCGACGGCGGTGGACACGCCTATTGGGCGTCTGCCTTCACCTGAAGCGCTGGATATCAGCGACCTAGGCCTGGATGCCGAGGACGTTCGGAAACTGCTGGAAGTGGATGTGTCGGGATGGCGGCGTGAAGTGGACGATATTGAGACGTTCTACAAAACGCTGGACGATCGTCTCCCGCCACGCTTAGCCGAGGAACTGCGAAATCTTCGCGCGCGTCTGGGTTAAAAGTTTAGCCGAATAAAACGCGCAACCGCGTTTGCTCTGCGGAGTTGGGGCGGAGTGAACGGAAGGCGTACCTGGGCTCTGTTCGGGGGGCGCGCTTGTGGACAACACGCGTCCGATGTATGCTCGTCCCATGATGCGAAGGCGAGGACGTCCATATGCCGCTGCCCACGGCCGAAGGGTTTTCATTCTCTTTTTTCTGGCGGTTGGGGCGGCCTTCGGCACGCCACCGGAATGGCGGGTGATAGGCGTGGAGTCACGCTCCTTTGTTTCACTGCGGGACCTTGCCGCGATTTATGGCATGCGCATGACGCAGCTGGCGGAAAACCGCATCCAGATTGCGAATGCTTCGCAATCATTGCGCTTCAAAACCAATAGCCGTGAAACCTTCGTCTATGGCACCCAAGTCTGGCTCAATGCGCCGCTGACGTTAGTCCGTGGACATTGGGCGGTGGATCATGTCGACGTGACTCGACTACTCGATCCTATTCTGCGCCCGCAGCTCTATCTGCGATCTTACCGCGCGGCTGTCGTGCTGATTGATCCTGGCCATGGCGGCAAAGACACCGGCGCGATCAGCCCTTCCGGCACACTGGAAAAGGACCTCACGCTCGATATCGCTCGGCGGCTGCGCACCGCACTGGCGAACGCCGGTATCCGTGCGCTGTTGACGCGTGAAAACGATCGTTTTGTCGAGCTTGGAGCTCGAAGTGCCATGATCGCTCGTATACGAGCGGATGTTTTCGTCAGCATCCATTTGAACTCGGCATCGGATACGAACGCGCGCGGAGTGGAAACCTATATTTTACCGGCGCAGGGCTTTCAATCCACGCACGCCGGCGGTGGACCATCAGGGATGACCACGGCATTGAACGGCCACCGCCATGCCGCCGCCAACGCCGTACTGGCTCACACAATCCAGCGGTATCTCCGGCAGCAGACAGGCTTGCCCGATCGAGGGCTGCGCCAGGCCCACTATGCCGTGTTGAAAGATGCCACTTGTCCGGCTGCGCTCGTCGAATGTGGTTTTCTGAGCAATCCGCAGGATGAGGCATTTCTACGATCGCCGATCGGGCGGGAACGTATTGCAGTGGCCATCGCGCAGGGTATTCTCGCGTATGCGCGTGCGATAGCTTCCACCCAACCGCCGTCGGCTCCGCCGCCTGCTACGTTTCGGCCGCCATCGGCGCCCCCTCCTCCTGCTCCGGTTTCGCCTCCTGTGGATAATCCCTCCCTGCCGACGCCCACGCCTGTGCCGGCGCCTTCCTCTCCCGGCGCCTCGATGGAAATACCCTCCGAAGAATTGCCGCGGCTCGTGCTCTGAAAAGGATCAACGTGTAGTCTCGGCCGGAAACGAAACAGGAAAGGCTTGTCAAACAAGCCCAAGTCGGCAATCTAGACAACGCTTTTTCTTATGAGTGCATGGCAGATCTTCCGAGAGGTGCGCGTCGGAGATAATGAGCTCTGGCGGGTGATTCTATTTTTCACCGTACTGCTGGTCTTTTTCGTCGCCGGACGCGTAGCGCGCCTGCAGTTGACGCAGGCCGCCGGTCGGCTTCGGACTTCGGGCAAGATCGTCTGGCCGGTCTTTCTGGAGTCCCTCAGTCGCTCGATCGGGCTTTTGTCGTCCGCTATTGGACTCATCCAGGCTTTTCGCTTTCTGATTCTCCCCGAACGCATGTCGGGATCAGTCTCCGCTGCGACCGGTGTGCTGATGGTGATGGCCGTCGGCTACACCCTTTACTGTGTGGTGGACGTCATCTATGTGTTGCTCAACCGTCGGGCCGAGCGCACGGAAAGCAAGCTCGACGACATGCTGGTGACCATGCTGCGCAAGAGTCTGCGTGTAACGATCGTGGTGCTCACGATTGTGCAGGCTATCCAGATGCTCAGTGACCGCCCCCTGACCTCGCTGATCGCCGGCCTTGGAGTGGGAAGCCTGGCGATCGCCCTCGCCGGCCAGGAATCCATCAAGAATTTCTTCGGTTCGCTCATCATCCTCGCCGACAAGCCGTTCGAACTCGGTCAGCGCATCATGGTGGATGGTCACGACGGTATTGTGGAAGCCGTGGGCATGCGCTCCACACGCATACGCACTCTGGACGGCAACTTATTGACTTTCCCGAACGGCGAGCTGGCCAACAGAGTCATCGTCAACATCAGCCGTCGCCCCTTTATCCGTCGCATGATGAATATCACCATCCCATACGATACGCCGCCAGAAAAGGTGCGGCGCGCCATAGAGATCATCAAGGAGCTGTTAGCCAACCACGAGGGCATGAGTCCGGATCGACCGCCTCGTATCTTCTTTAACGACTTCAACGCCGCATCGCTGAACATCCTCGTAATTTACTGGTACCATCCACCAGACTTTTTCGCGTATATGGCCTTCAGCGAAAAATTCAACTTTGACTTACTACGGCGCTTCAACGAGGAGGGTATTGAGTTTGCGTTCCCAACGCAAACGCTCTATCTCGCCGGTGATCCGAAGCGAGCGCTCTCGGCGTCAATTGCTCCATCGGAAACGCCGCGAGGTTCGCCGGTATGAGTGAAGTGGAGTCGCCTTTTTTTCGAACCGTTCAACAATGGGGAAATGATCTGTGGCGTTATGTCCTGTGCGGGGCGGCGGCTACGGCAACTGATTATGCGGTCTGGGGGACGCTGGTCGCCTGCGCGAAATGGCCGGTGGCAATTGCGGTCCTCGTGAGCCGACCGGCGGGCGGCCTGGTAAGTTTCGCCGGCAACCGCTGGTGGACATGGAGGCGCCGGCGCGCACTGGGAGGGTTCCGTCAATTTCAGCGATTCTGGATGGTGTGGGCGGGAGGTTATGTTGTGACTGCGATTGCGGCGTTCTTCTACGCACGCGCTCTGCCGGATGATCCCTTCATCGCGAAGATAGCGGCAGATCTCACGGCCGGAGGCTTTGGTTTTCTGGCGCAGCGTGCGTTCACATTTCGCTGACCCGGATCGCGGAACGCCCCCACGGCGCATCCAGTTCTGGCGAACAGGCGTTCGCCTTTCCAGTGCCCGCGACGAATCCGTTGGCACCCCTCGGCCCAGTCGGCACTCATGTTCGTTGACGTCTTCCCCGCGGAAGGGCGCGTGCCAACGCAAGAGCACATTTCTCCTTTCGCAAGGTCTCCCCGAAAGGCAGGGATAAGGGGGAGACAAACCGTGAAACTCGCACACATGGATCGAACAAAGGGCCGAAAATCATCTCTTTGCACGATGATCTTGGGCGCCCCTCACTCAACCCAATTCCGCTTCAGCTTCGGAATACATTCCCGGGATCATGCCGAAGCGCGTTTTCATTCGTCATGCACAAAGGTTTCAATATCACGTTCCATCGCGTCCGCTGTTTTGCCGACGAGTTGGCCTCACGATGGTATCCGGAGCGGCAATCGCTGAACCTGCAGGTGTGATCGGCGCCAGATCGAATGACTTAGGAAGAGGCGATAGGACACCAATATCGCTCCGCCGGAGTGGGCAAAAGATTCGGCCCTAGCGGGCCCAAGCACGGGTTCAAGGCCTTGGTTCGGATTTCGGAGGCTTGGGTCGGGCGCGAGGTTCATCTCCTCCGGAACAGCAACTCGGAAGTCTGTGTCTGGAAGGATGTCCGCATGCTTCAGGATCTGACCGGCGTGCGGGCCGGCCGGCATCCGATCTGCATCGAGTTTCCCGTAATGACCTCGGCCCGTGGAGGAGAAGTTGTGGAATGCGAGATTGAAATGGCGTGAAATCACCTGTTTGGACTCAACGCCGGCGAAAACATTGGCGAGATAACGCAGGTGGAAATCACCGTGTTTGATCGCGAAGCCCGGAATCTGACATGGGACCTTCGCGTGCTGCACGAGGTGGCGCACCACCTGCTCGAGAGCGAATCCCGACGCCACCGGGCGTTTTTTATGGGGAACGAGATCGTCATCGGTGTTGCCTCGACGACCGCTCGATGTGGGCTAACGACCGCGCCAACGCCGCCGAGCGCCGGTTCGTTCCATGCGGTGGCGCCTGGGCGGAGTCGGACTGCGGCCTGCTTTCGGGCGAATCGCTCGATCGCCGGTTGCTTTACGAGCAACGGTTCTACGAGCGCGAGCTCGGGCGGCGATGTGCGGAATTCTGGTATTCCGACGTTTCGGCTATTCGGGGCATCTCCCTTGGATTCCATAACGTGCCGGTATTCGTTATTTTCTCCCGCTGAAGCCGTCGTGGAACCAATTCAACCGTTTCCCGCACGAGACGTTTCTGTGGGAAGGAATAGACGGCAGCCGCGTACTGACACATTCCCCCCTACGGATACCTACAACGCGACGCCCGATGCCGCCCCCCCCGCTCGCCAGCCGCAACTATTTCGCCGATGCTGAACACGCGAACATGTCATACGTGTTGTTCGGGCACGGCGACGGCGGCGGTCGGCGCTCGCCACAACATTCCGTGAAGAGTGGTTTTCCGCTTGCGAAACCGGAGGGGAGCAATCAGCGACCGCCGAAAAGGGAAAGGCGATTTTCACCCTGGCCGCAAGTGTTGACCACGGCATTTCTCGATCCACTTGCCGTCACACACCGCACTCTTCAGAGTGCGTTGGCGAAGGCGGTGGCCAATCGCTGATGGCCCTCCTGGTTCGGATGGAGGCCGTCGCGCTGGAATAGCATCTCGTCGTTGAGTCGGCCGCCCGCATTGACGAATTTGACCCGCTCCTCCGAGGCCATCGCACGTAGTGCGGTGTTCAATGCCTCCACATGTCCCTGATAAATCCGATATGATCCGTACATCGGCGGAATGGAGGAGAGAATGGGAACCGTCTTTCGCGCGCGGGCCTGGCCGATGATCCCGCGGACGCGAGCAACCGTCGTTTGGGGATCGAGTCCTCCAATCGCGTCGTTGGACCCGATCAGAATGATCAGGTAACCGGGGCGGTGGCGATTCAGCAGTCCCGGAACCCGCGCAGCGGCTTCGCCCGACGTGTTGCCGCTGACACCGCCATTGACGACGCGCTTGGCCACCATGGAAGACAGGATGGCCGGATATGGAACCAGTCCGCCGGGATAGCCGGCGGTGATGCTGTCGCCCAGCGCCACGACCACATTCGGGTCGTTATCGCCGAAATCGTGCGATTCGCCGCCGCCGTCGTCGTCGCAGGCCGTCCAGAGGCCCGCGATGAACAATGTCAGCGCAAGTTTACCCCATGTCGCTATTTTCATGGATTCTCCTTGCTGTTTTTCATGGTCGCCGGCTCCCTGGCGCCGGAGGTGATGCAAAAAACGCCGTCATACATTAATGCCCGCCGCGAGGTTTGCAATGACGATTGCACACGATCCCGCCGCCGTGTGGCCGTGTCGTAGACTCCGATCACCAGGCGCACCGGCCCATCGGGCGCGTTTGGAGGAACATGAACGACGCGTTCCTCGTGATATACCACCCCCCGTGGAACGTGGGGAATCTCGTAGCGCCAGTGATTGGGAAAGCCGTGATCATCCTGAAAACGCAGGGGGCCTGCTTGAAAATGGACAAACACAATCTTCCCCGCAAATGGATAGTCAGGGGAAAATCGCCAGAAGAAACGGATTTGAACTCGCCCGCCGGGCGGCACGGAGGCAGGCGTTACCCCGATGCCGACAAGCGCCAATCCGTCCTCAAAAACGGCTGGAAGCGGGATAGGCGGAACGCTTTGCGCGCGCCATTCGCGTTCAATTTCGCCAGGCAGCCGGTCGGAAAACGCTTCGCGCAGTCGGATGACCAGCGGGCCGGCGGCCGAGAGCAGATCGGGCCGGCGCCGACACAAATCCTCCAGCCATTGCACGGCCTCGGACGCCCCTTGTGGCGTCTCCAGTCCCGCAATCAACCGGTCGAGATGATGCCGCCAATTCGCGATGATCTGACCCTTGAAAAGCGTGTAGCCGGTCCAAAACAGGGGTGGGCAGGAATCGAACTTCGGCGGCGCGGCGACGAACAGACGCCAGGGCGGAACGGCGGCTTCCGTGAAACGGAGCCCCGCCGCGTCCAGCGCCGATCGAATTTGCGGCGCGTCGTGGTCGCGCGCGACGATCCCCGTTCCGGGCATCCAATGCAAGCGCCCCTCCGCTCCAAGGGCGTCGGAGGCGCCGGGCGGAATATCCCGTTCGACCTCCACATCGCCGGCGCGTGCGGCCAATGCATTGGAGATCCAGCGATCGGCATAGGCGCGCCGAACGCCGGTTTTTTTCAAGGCGTTCACGAGATCGGCAATGGCTTCATCCTCGCGCGGCACATGGCGTTCGACCTTGGAGAAGACCTGCGCCTCGAACATTCGTCCGCTGGCATGTCCCTCATGATGAGGCCAGGGCCGGACCCGCCACCGAAGGGCCGCAGCGGGTTCTTCGGGAAGGGCATACTCGATGCGAAATCGCCGTCCCATCGGAAACGGACGTGGACCGGACCAATGCAACTGAGGGAGATGTTGTCGGCTATGAACGATGTGCCATCGTCCATCCCGCGGGTCCAGCTGTTCAACGGAGGCTTCACAATGGCCAAAATCCAAAAAGCTCAGGCAAAGTCTCAGCATGGCCGGGCGCTCGGGATCGGCAAAATGAATCTCAAACCCGGTTTCTTCGAACGGGACCCCGGCGACTGCCCACCCGGTATCCGCATCGCGATCCGCCAGCCGATGGGACAGATCGTTCCCATCCATATCAGTGATCCTGCTCCAACGCGTCGGCGGGATTTCTTCCAATGCCACATGGGGCGGTTCAAAATCGGCGGCGATGCGTATGCCATCCGCCTCCATCCTGCGGGACCGTCCGCCGGCGAGCGTCGTGAAGCTCTCCGCACCGAAACGATTGCCGAGAAAGGCGATTCGATCCGCGGTTTCGGCGCGCTCCGCATAGCCGGGCACGCGCTCGGCGCGGCCCTCGGTAAAGACCCACCGCTCGCCGAGGGCAAAATTGAACGGGTGATAATGAAAATGCGCATAGACTGCTTCGGCTTTCATGTCTTCCAGCACCTTCGCCAGATGCACGTCGGTCTGTCGCAAATAGAGGTGCCGCTCTCGCCGGCGTGCGACCTCCCCAAAATAAGATGATTGTAAAGCGGCCGCCGCGATGGCCAGGCCGGCGATCGCAAGCGGGACGGCGCGTCGCTGTCGACCCGCGCCCGCAGCAACAGCGGTCAGTATTGCCAGCGATGGCATCAGCGGAACCAGATAGCGCGCCGTGTGCATGATGATAAAGACGCTGTGCGTATATAGCAGAAGGGCGAAGACAGAATGCAGACTGACCGCGACTCCCGTGGCCACCATCGCATCCCATTTTCGAGTACGGAGGAACCACACGATCAGCGCAATCACGCCGGCTGCTGCTAAAAGGCCGTAAAGGGCCAGGTGGGTCAGGACGAAAAGCGAGGGCGGGCCCTCCCCTCCCCCCGCGAGCCGCGCCCAACGTAATGGAAGATAATACAACCCCTCAACAAATCGGATGGAACCGACCCCTTTCATCATTCGCAGTGAGGCCCAGCCGTTGCGGAGATTCCAGATCCAGAACGGAGCGCTGCCGAGGAAGAAACCCGCCGCCGCCCACAGGACGAAACGGTTCAGGATACGTCCGCGCATCCCGATCGCCAGCAAGACCGTTGCCGTAACCAGGGCTGATGTCGTGATTGGATGGCACCACCACGCCAGGCCAGCTGCCAATCCGAGACCGATCGCAAAGGTTGTGGAAACATATTCGTTCTTTCGGAATCGGACGCTGGCGGATGCGGCGCCGGCCAACAAAAGTGTTTGCAGTAGCGTGGCGGCCGCGTAGCCGCCCCGGGGAACGACCATGAACCAAGCGAACTCACGAGGACCGATTGCGCACAGCAAGGCGGCGACCAGCCCTCCCCAAAATCCGCCGATCGCGCGCCCCCAGCGCCATAGGACCGGAATCAGCAGCCATCCGAAAAAGGCGGTGCCGAGGTTTACGGCAAAACCGGAAACGCCCAACAACCGGCAGAACAGGGCACTGACGGCGGGCTCCAGCGAACCCATGTAGGCCTGACCATAGAAAAAAGTCGGAAAGTCTCTTCCTTCCGCCATATGGCGCGCCATCAGTGCGACGACGCCGGCGTCGGGATCAGTGATGCGTGCACCGGCCCATGCCCCGCTCCAGCGAGCGGCTGCAGCCAGCAGGAGTACGAAGGCGCCGACGGCCGTACAAACGCGCGAGGGCCGCGAGACGCCGGATTCAAGCGAGCAGCCCCTCGGCTCGGTACCATTCATACGTCCGCCTCAATCCTTCATCTAACCCCACCGCGGGTCGGTAGCCCAGCTCCCGCTTGGCGCGGCTGATGTCGAACGCCCGATTCTGGCGGTACCAGTCCACGCGGCGCGGGAATATGGGGGGGGGGATATGGAAGGGGCGACAGGACTTTTCGCAGACGTGGCCGGCGATCACCAGGGGCCATAGAGGATAGTGCGGGATCTTTACCTCCACGTTCATGGCGCGCGCCACGCGTCGCACGAGGTCTTCAATGGCAACGTATTCCTCGTCGGCGATCAGATAGGTCCGCCCTTCCCCCACGCCCGGGGCCTGAGCCAACACAAATGCGTCCACCAGGTTGTCGATGTAGAGCGGGTGATAGAGCGTCTTTCCTCTGCCGAACATGGGGAAACGGCCGGTCGCCACGCGCTTGAAGATGAGAAAAAAACGTTCCGGATCGCCCGGTCCATAAATAGCGGCGGGGCGCAGGATGAGCGTCTTCAGGCCCTTACGGAAGAATTCCATGCAAATAGGCTCGGCCTCGTACTTGGTCTGCTGATAGTAATCCGCAGGGGCTAGGTTGTGATCCTCATCCGTAGGCGGATGGCGAACATTGCCGTGAACACCGCAGGTGCTACAATAGATCACCTTGCGCACACCTTCGGCTACAGCGGCTTCGAGGACGTTCCGTGTCCCTTGGACATTGACCGTCCAGTAGTGCTTGCGGTTCACATCGAGTTCGCGGAAGGCCGCGGCGAGATGGTGAACCACCTCGACGCCCTTCATGCATCGGCGCACGACGTCAGGGTCCGTCACCGATCCGATGACCACCTCCGCGCCCCAGTCACGAATCTCATGGGTTTTATAATGTTCGCGGTAATCCAGGGAAACCACCTGATGACCGTCGTTCAGCAACCGTCTGACGAGGGCCTTGCCGGTGAAACCTGTTCCTCCGGTGACCAGAATACGCATAAAACCCGCTCCTTTATGAGTCCGTTTGCCATCGACGCAGGGATCGCGCGCACGCAAGATGCCCCAATTCATTGCCCGCAACAAGGCCAAAGTACGAATATGCAGGCCGCCTCGCGGCGCTCGGTGCCAAAAGGCGGTGCGATGCGCGAGTGTAGGCCGCCTTGCGCTCGGTGTATCGCTGGACGAAGGCAGCATCCGTCTGCGATTGCAGGCTCGATTCGGAGTTCTCCGGCCACGACTCGCCACGTGGCTTCGCGTTTTCATCCGCCTAACCCGGAATATTCACGAAGGGGCATGAAATAGTTGGAAAATAGTATTGGAAAACCTCTGTAACATGCGATCGTTTAGTCCGTTACACAAAACGGCATGCGAGGTTTTCCAATGACTGATGCTCCTACAGACTGTCTGCT
>CALLML010000113.1 GCA_938005705.1 uncultured bacterium | reverse complement strand
TGGTTTTCCGCAATGATGATGTTCGGGATCGGCTGGACGAATCTCTCGTTCAAATCACCGAGTTGTTTTTGCGCCGCGGCCTGCCGATCACGCATGCGGTGGAGCCGGCGAATGTCAGCGCGGACGTGTCGGAGTGGCTGTTGGACATGAAGCGCCGGCGCCCCGATCTGATCGAGATCATGCAGCACGGCTACGATCATCGGATCAAGAATCGCCGGCAAAAGGGTGAGTTCGGCGGTCAGCGCACGTACGAGGAACAGTTGGCCGACATTCGGGCGGGAAAGGAATGGATGAACCGCTATTTCGGCAACCAGTGGTTCGAGTGCTTCAATTTTCCCTATGCCCCTTACAATCCCGCGGCCATTCGCGCCCTCGATGACGTCGGTTATCGGGTTTTGAACTCGCATTATAATGCGAGCCTGTCCCGCCGCCTCTTTTACGGAGTCGGACATCTTTTGCGTCGCGGGTATCTCTGGGGCCATCATGTGTCGTGGCATCTGCGGCGCTATCCGGGCACCCGCTTGTTCGAGATTGATATGTGCGTCAGCTTCATTCGCCGCTATATCAATGAGGAGACGGACTGCGAATTTCTACCCCTGGACGAGTTGAAGGCCGAGACGCTTTCGTACCGGCGGCTGCCGGTGGCGGGGATTTTGTTGCATCATCGGTATCACGATACACCGGATAAAATCGCGCTGGTCGAAAGGTATCTCGATTGGGCCATCGGCCAAGGTTTCGTTTTCCGCACCTTTGAAGCGGTCTACCGCGAGTGGGCGCCGTCCGCTGGGCTTGATCCGGATGCGCCTTTGCGCGGAAAAGCGCCATGAGCTCCGAAACCTGGGTCATTCATTTTTCCGCCGATCATGCGCGGGAGGGCAATCCCCATTCGCGCCACCACATCACCCGCGCCCTGGCGGAGCGCTATCGAATCGCCTGGATCAATCCGTACGGATTCCGTCGCCCGTCGTTATGGCGCGGCGGTTTGATTCGCAAGGCGATCCGCAAATTTTCGCACTGGGCGGAAGGCACCCGGGTGAGCCAGGACGGCTGGGTGATCGCCAATCCCGTCCAGTTGCCGATTTTCACCCGGAGCCGATGGCAGCCCGTCAATGATCGCTTGCTCGGAATGCAACTTCGCCGGCTTTGCCGACGCCACGGCATTCGCCGGGCGATTTTGCTCTTCACCACGCCGCGGTATGCGTCGGCGGTCCGATTGCTGCGCCCATGGCCCGCCGTGTTCTATTTTTCCGACGCGTATTCCAAGCACCGCGAACTTTCGGCCGCGGAACAGGTGGCCATGCGCGCGGCGGAAGATGAGCTGATCCGAGTTTCCAAGCGAGTCCTTTGTTGCTCCACTCCGCTCTACCGTGAAATGATCGCGCGCGCCGAGGACCCCTCGAAAGTGGCGTTGTTTCCGCATCAAGTGGACTATGAACGTTTTCGCGCCGCCCGCGAACGATCCTCGCCGCCGGCGGATGTGCGCGCAATCCCCCGTCCAATCATCGGTTATTACGGCACCTTGACCGATTCGAACGATTGGGAAACGGCGCGCTATGCGGTGGAACGGCGCCCGAATTACAGTTTTGTTTTTATCGGCAAAAAGGAAATCGCGCACACGGGTCTGGAAGATCGCCCCAACGTCCATTTCCTCGGTTTTCGTCCCTTCGAAACGATACCGGATTACGGGGCTGCGTTTGACGTGGCCATCATGTTCTGGGTGCGGCGGGAGTGGATCCGAAACTGTTCCCCCTTGAAGTTGAGGGAATATCTGGCGTTGGGACGCCCCGTCGTGAGCACCTTCATCGAAGACGTCGCGGAAAATTTCGGCGACATCGTGCCGGTGGCTCACTCCCCCGAGGAATTTCTCGCCGCGTTGGATGCGCGGGTCGCCGACCCGAATCCCGCGGCGATCCAAAAAGGGATCGCGCGCGTGCGCGAGGACTCCTGGCGCCGCATTCTGCCCTATTTTGAGTCGCTGACGGACGCCGGGCTTTCGTGAATCCGCAATCCCATCCGGGATTCATGTTCGCGTGGGAACCGGACGCGGAACATCGTATCGCTCCGCCTGCCGCATGGGCGCATCCATGGCCGCTGGAATGGAGTCGGCGCCAGGTTGTCGGAAAGGGGACGAATCTCGGCTGGTTGTTCGCCGCGGAACCGGCGAATCGTCCCCTCGCGCTCCACGTGGCGGAAGACACGGCGGAGGGGATCGTTCTTTTTCATGGCATTCTGTATCGTCCCGAAAATGCGGACGCCCTGGCGTCGGATTTGTTGAAGAGCGCGGCCGCCGGGTTATTGGATCGGCGGCTTCGAGAGTTGAGCGGCACATTTTGCGGTCTTGTTTTCGACCGTTGTCAGAACGCGCTGTTCCTCTTCACGGATTTTTATGGGATGGAACGGTTGTACTATGCGCGGCGATCCGGCGGCTGGGCTGTTTCAACAGATCCTTTTGCGCTGGCGCGCTGGTGCAGAGCGTCCGCGTGGTCTCCCACAGCCCGCGGCGGCATACTTTATGGCGGCTATGTGTTGTCGGATTTTTTGCTCGAGGGCGTGTCGCGCGTCGCCGCCGGTTGTTATGTTCGCTGCGACGCCGCGCAAGCGTCGGTCCGCGAATGGGTGGCCGAGCCGACGCCCTGCCGGTCGGGGCGAGAGGCGATCGCGTCCCTCGAGGACGCCCACCGCCGATTTTGGCGCGGTCCCATCTCTGCCCACCTGGAACGCGCGGCGCTGCTGCTCTCCCGGGGGAAGGATTCGCGCATCGTGTTGAAATATCTATTGGAGACGGGCGCGCGACCGCACATCTTATCGTATGACCGTTACGAAGACGATCCGTATCCTTTTGTGACGTATTTGCTGCGGGATACCGCCGATCGTGAAACGGCTCAAGCGATCGCCGACGCCTATCAACTCGCGTTCGAGGCGGTTCGAATTCCCGTTCGTTACGCGTTGGAACATGCGGATGAGATTGTGGCGTTGAATCACGGGCTGCCGCTCCATTGGGAGGCGTTGGCGGCGGCGGAGCGGGCGGCGGCGGAATTTCCGTTGATGATCAGCGGTTTTGAAGGCGATGTCCTTTCCACGTTGCACGCGCCTTCCCATGGAGAGAACCCAAAGTTGGCGGACCTCTTTTTCGAGGCCGCCGGCTCCTCGTCCGCGTACCGGCGCTTGCTGGCCCTCCAAGGCGCCGACGCGGTTTGCGCCGGAATCCCGCCGCTGGAGGCGTTGCGGGCTGTGGTGCGTTCGGTTTTTTCGGTTTCGCGCGCACCGGATGCCAATAGCCGGGCCCGATGGGGATTCATTCGGTGTCGCGGCGTCGGCCGAAATGTTCCGACCTTCCATCAGATGCGGCGGTATCGCGTTCCGGTGTATCCGTATCTGGATGTGGGGGTGCGTGAGGCGTACGCGGCGCTGGCGCCTTCGGAATTGGCGGGGAAGCACGCCCATTTCGCGCTGTTGGCGAAAGATACCCGACTGTCCCGGTGGCCCGTATCGAGATCCGGGCTCAGTGCGCGTCGAGAATGGATTTTGCTTCATATCTTTCGTTACGGGTGGAAGTTGCGCGCAAAATGGCCGAAATTATCCGGTCCGTGGCGCAAGGAGGATCGCCGTCCGGACATGGATGCGGCGTTGGAAAGAACGTGGCGGGAGATCGGCGGGGCGTCGGAGTTCTGGCGGCGCTGGTCGGCGCCGCCGCGGCCGCCCGGCTATTATGCGATGTCAAAAAATCTGATAGATCTCCGGCGCTTGCAGAAGATCGTGGAGAAACTGGTCCCCGCCGGCGGAATGGTGTCATAATCCATCCTCACTCAGGGAATTCCAACGTATGCGGATTTTGAACCGAGCGGCTTTTCGCCTCATTGATTTTTATATGAAGACGACCGTCGTGTCCGCCTTCGATTCGTGTCGGCGGGACGAATGGCGGAGTCGAGGCGAGCTGGACGAACGTCAGGCGGCGCGGCTCAAGGAGCTGGCGCGGCAGGCGGCGCGAAACACCGTCTATTATGCGCGCCTATTCGCCGAGTGCGGTTTCGATCCGGAGCGGGCCGAGCCGGAGTCGCTGCGAAAATTACCGATTCTGACCAAGGCGTTGATCCGTCAAAATTTTCGGGATCTTCTGGCGAAAGACTATCAGGCGTATGCACCGCGGATTACTCGAACATCCGGCTCCACGGGCGAGCCGCTTTCGATTTATCATACCGGGCTATCCCATACCTATCTGCGCGCGCTCAACTTTGCCGGTTGGTCGCAAAAGGGGTATCGTTTGGGCGATCCCTATGCCGCCTTCGCCGGAGGATCGTTGCTGCCGGATACGATCGGCTTCAAACAGACCGTTTACGCATGGCTTCAAAACTGCCGCACCATGCCGTCGTATCACCTGAGCCGCGAGCGTTTTGATCGCTACCGGGACCGCCTGCGGCAAAAACGCATTCCCTACATTTACGGATATGCATCCGCTTTATACGATTTTGCCCGCGCGGTGGAGGGCCGCCATTTGGATTTCAGTTTTCTACGGGGGCTTTTCACCACAGCGGATATGCTCTATCCGGCCCAGCGACGCTTGATCGAATCGGTACTCGGCACGAAGATTGTGGACATCTACGGCAATCCGGAAAGCGGACTGATGTCGTATGAATGCCAACAGCATGACGGATTTCATTATGGGATGCAGAACGCCTGGGTGGAGATCGCGGACGATGAGGGCAACCCCTTGCCGGAGGGCGAGGTCGGGCACATTCTCGTCACCAGCCTGAACAACTTCAGTTTTCCGTTGTTCCGCTACGATACCGGGGACGAAGGCGCGCTTTCGCGCGCTCCGTGTGCGTGCGGTCGAGGGTATCTGAAGATCGTGCGCCTGGGAGGGCGCAGTCGCGACTATATCGTATTGCCGGACGGGCGGCATATACACGGCGCGTTCTTCAATCATCTGCAGTCCATTTACTCGGCCGACTGGTTGGATCGCTATCACATTCGGCAGCCCTCGAAATCGGAATTGATCTTTGAATGCCTTTGCAATCGAAAACCGACCCCCGGGGATTTGGAGGCCGTAGCGAATGAAATTCGCACGGGCACGCACGGATTGCTGCGCGTGCAAGTCATTCCGGTGGAATCGCTCCCCATGACGCGGCGAGGCAAATACAAATTGATCAGCCGCGAATTCGAGGAGGAGGCCGCCCCATGACCCGCGTGCTTATGTTGGCCTACGCGCAGTTTTTCAATGATGCTCGCATCAAGGCTTATGTGCACGCGTGGTTGGACGCAGGCGCCACAGTGGACGTGTATTGTTTGCAGGACCCCCCTTCGACGGAGCCGGCGTCGCGCGGGTTGCGAGTTTGGGCGCTTCAACCGAAGTATCAAGGGCGCAGCGCGCTTCGTTACCTCCTCAGTTATGCGCAGTTTGCCGCGCGGGCCCATCGGATGGTTCGTCGGGCCGTTCGAGAAACGCCCTATGATGTGTACCACGTGCACAATATGCCGGACGCTTTGGTGTTTTGCATTCCCGGCCGACGTCGTCGAAAGGGACGGCTGATTCTCGACATGCACGATGTTATGTTGGCGGGCGTGTTGTCGAAGTTCACCGGTTTCAAACGCGCCGTTTTCTATCCCCTGGTATGGCTCCAGAGCTGGCTTTCCGTGCGTCGCGCGGATGCGTTGATCCACGCGGATCATTCGCAGATGGATCTGCTGGCCGAGTATGGCATTCACCATCCGCGTCGCATGGTCTATCTCAACCTACCCGATTCCCGATGGTTCCATCGGCGCCCTCCCCGACCTTCCCATCATCCGGCGAGGATCGTTTATCATGGCTCGATCACTCATCGGTCCGGCCTTGATCTGGCGGCGGAGGCGGTGGCCCTGGCAAATTCGCGCACGCCGATGACATTGACATTGATCGGTGACGGCGAGCTGCGGCCTCGTCTCGAACGGCGTTGTCGGGAGGCGGGATGGATGAATCGCCTGGTTTTTTTCAAGGATTTCATGCGGGTGGAGGATTTGCAGGCGGAGATCGAACAATATGACATCGGCGTGATTGCCAACCGGCGGAGCCTCATGAGTGAGCGTTGCATGCTGCCGGTCAAGTTGATGGAGTACTTGCGGATCGGGTTGCCGGTGGTCGCGCCCGATCTGCCGGTCATACGCCGCTATTTCAATGATACGATGGTTCGGTACTTTGAACCGGATAATGTCGAGCAGCTTGCCGACGCGCTGGTGAAACTGGCGGCCCGACCGGAAGAGTGGCCGCAGAGGATTGAAGCCGCGGATGAATTCTTTGCGACCTATTCGGAAGAGCGCCAGAAGGCGGCGTATCTGGCGCTTGCGCAGGGCCTGCCCGCGATGAAGGATGCCCCCCGATGAAAACCACTATGCAACAGCGCCGACCGGTTCTGGTTACGGGCGGAGACCACCAGGGTCTGGCGGCGGTGCGCTGTCTGGCCCGCCACGGCGTGCCGGTTTACGTGTGCGATCATGAACATTGCATTGCCCGTTATTCCCGCCATTGCAGGGGTTTTTTCAAAGCTCCGCCACCCCGCGAGGACGAACGATATGCGGAATTTTTGATTTCCCTCGGCCGTCGCCCGGAACTCTCCGGGGCTGTCCTTATCCCGGATAGCGACGAACAGGTCTATGCCCTCTCGAAACACCGCGACGCGCTGGCGGAGCACTTTCTCGTCTCCGTACCCTCTTGGTCAGTCATTGAAAAAGTCTATGTAAAGGCGCTAACTTATGAATTGGCCGGCCGCATCGGGATACCCGCGCCCGCGACTTGGCGTGCGACGGACGCGGAAGAAGCGCGAAAAATGCCGCTGCCCTATCCTGTGATCCTGAAGCCGTCTATTCGAGATCATTATTACCGAGAGACGAAGATCAAAGCCTTCAAGGTTTCCGGACCCGAAGAAATGGAAGGCCTCTACCGGAGGATGCGGCAAATCCTCCCGCCCTCCGAGATTCTCATTCAGGAATTGATCCCCGGCGGACCGCGAAGACTCTATTCCGCCGGAGTTTTCTTCAAGGACGGAAAAGTACGGGCGGGAATCGTGGGGCGGCGTTCCCGGCAGCACCCGATGGATTTCGGGCATGCGACGACGTTCGCAGAAGTGGCGGATATTCCGGAGTTGATTCGAAGAGCGGAAATATTATTGTCCGCGATCGGCTATTACGGCATCGCCGAAGTGGAATTTCTGCATGACGCGCGAGATGAGGAATACAAACTGATCGAGATCAATCCACGCATCTGGGGATGGCACCTGCTGGCAATAGCGAATGAGGTGGAACTGCCTTGGTATGAATATCTGGACCTATGCGGCCAGTGTATGCCCGACGTGCCTATACCGGCAAGCGCATCGTCGTTGAAGTGGGTGCGCATGGTGACGGACTTGCCTGTGGCGCTTTCCGAATGGATGGGCGGACGCATGCGGTTTCGAGAGTGGCAAAAAAGTCTGGCTGGGCCGAAGCGTTTTTCAGTGTGGGCTGCGGACGACCCGCTGCCCTGTCTGATGGAAAGCCTTCTGCTGCCTTATCTCTACTGGAAACGGGGATTTTGATATGATGGGGATATTCGTCGGTATAGTGCTGTCGCTGGTTTTACTCATTCCGCCGGCGGTAAAGTGGGAACTGCGAATGTCCTGGGTCGCGCCCTGGGCCGTCGGCGCGGGGGCGGTGATTGGATTTCTCGCAAGCAGGGTTCTGCCTTTTCGCCCGATCTCATGGGAAGGAATCGCTCTGCAGGCGGTCGCCATTCTGGGATTAAGCGCGTTGGTCCTCGCGTGGCGCTTCTTCCGCGATCCGGAGCGCAGATCACCCTCGCAGGACGGGGTTATCCTTTCGCCCGCCGACGGTATTATTCTGTACGTGACTCCATTCGAACGCGGTGAAACGGCCGGAGGGAAAAAGGGGAAAGGTTGTTATTCCCTACGCGATTTCACGCAATCGCAATATTTTCCGGGAGGCGGCACCGTGATTGGCATCGGCATGAGCTTTCTGGATGTGCACGTCAACCGCGCTCCGGTGTCAGGTCAAGTCGAAGAGGTTCGTCGCATTCCCGGGCGTTTTCTTTCCTTAAAGCGTCCGGAGGCCTTGACCTTGAACGAGCGAGCACTGACAGTCTTTCGAACAGCTGACGGCCATGCCGTAGGGATGGTTCAGATCGCTTCCCGTTTGGTCCGATGCATCGTCTCGTATGTCAAAAAAGGCGACGTCGTGACGGCCGGCCAGCGTGTGGGTATGATCAAATTTGGGTCGCAAGTGGATTTGATCTTGCCTGCGGAATTATCAGCCCGCATCCGCTGCGCCGTCGGCCAACAGGTTTATGCCGGCCTGACTGTTCTTGCAGACCGATCCGGCGCCGATTGAGCGATGGAATATATTTCTCCCTTTTCTGTGCTGGACGCTCCGCGTGTTTCGTCCTGGCTGAGTGAGAATGGCTTTGCGCCGCGCTTTTCACGCGCCCACCGGCTGTATTACTCTTTTCTGAGGCCTTTCCTCCCGATTCGATGGCGTCAGGCGATTCAACGCCGGCACTGGCTTCGAATTCGGCCGCTACCGGATTTCGTGGATCCGGAAATGGTCCATTGGGTTCAGACGACCGATCACGGACGCAGAATTATTAACCATCTGTATCCCAAACCCTTTCGGTTTGTTTACACATTGACACATGACGTGGAGACCGCCGAGGGGTTGGCGCGGGTTCCGGAAATTATCCGGTTGGAGCAGCGTTTTGGGATTCGTTCCTCCTGGAATATAGTCCCATTCAAGTACCCTGTAGATGAGGGCGTTTTGCGTGATATACGCGCCGCCGGTCATGAAATCGGCGTTCATGGATTCAACCATGATGGTCGCTTGTTTGTAAGCCATAGGGAATTTGACCTTCGCGCGCGCAGAATCAACGAAATACTGGACCGATGGGGAGCGGTCGGTTTTCGAGCCCCAATGGTGCACCGCCAACTGGAATGGATGCAAGCATTGAATGTTTTTTATGACGCCTCATGCTTCGACTATGACGTTTATCAGCCTTTTCCCGGCGGTGTAAGAAGTATATGGCCTTTTATCGCCGGCAAGTTTGTTGAACTGCCTTACACCTTGCCGCAGGATCACACCGTGTTTATTGTGCTCAACCATCGCGACGCGACCCTCTGGAAGAGGAAAACGGAATGGTTGATCCGGAATCATGGCGTGGTTTTATTGGTGACCCACCCTGACTACCTTGATCGTCCGGAGCGGTTAAACATATACGCGGATTTTTTACATTTTCTTACCAACCAGGATGGCGGCTGGCATCTATTGCCGAGGGAACTGGCCGCATTTTGGCATGAACACTGGGGGCGGGCGGATCGTTCGAATTTGAGACAGACGATAGAACGCTCCGAATAAACGTCAAAAAACGTCAATCGCCTGAGCCCCGAGCGGCCGCCGCGATTGGTGTTGCGGACAAATCTAGGACGACTGTGAAGATTGGCGCAGGTCGCAGGAGAGTCCCCGAGTACGGTCAATTTGGTCGAACCGTCGAACCGAATGTTTACCTCTTGTATTTTGTCATATTAGCGGCAAACAACCGCCAGCAGCGCAAGAGCAATTAGACCGAGAGTTTTTTCTGCGTATTTTGGGTTTTTTTGCGGCTAAAAATAAGTGGTTACAAAGAGCCTTAATAGCGCGCCACGGATGGCGCGGATGAAGGGCTATGAAGGGCTATAGAGGTGCGATTGAAATTATATCACGGCGTGATATAAATTGCGCATGATCATGCGGGTTTTTGAGCGGCGTTTGCGCGACTTGATGGAGGTGTTCCCCGTGGTGGCCGTCACCGGCTGCCGCCAGGTCGGGAAAACCACGCTGGTTCGACGGTCCGAGATTCTTCAGGGTCGCCGGTACATCACGCCGGCCGACTTGTCCGCGCGGGAGCTGGCTCGCTCCGATCCGCCGCCCTTCTCGGCGGATGCGGGGCGCGTTGTTCGAGATGGCGGTGATGATGGAGATCGAGGCGCTGCTGCCGATCTTCGCGCCCGGCGCTCGCCTGGCCTGGCTGCGCACGCATGACGGGCTGGAAATAGACGGATTGATCCATTGGGGGCGCCGGAGAATCCCTTTCGAAATCAAAGCGGCGCGCACGGTGACGCCCGATGACGCCCGGCCGCTGCGAAGATGGCTGGAGGCGATCGGCGATCCGGAAGGCCGCGCCTTCATAATCCATGCCGGGGATGAAATTTACCCGGTGGCGAGGAATGTGACGGCGATACCTTTTCGGGCGTGGACAAGCGCGGACGGATAAAAATAGCAAAAGAAAACGCTCTAAGGAGAGAGCGGATAGACGCGGATGAGGGGAAACTACGAAAAGCGCGAAAAACACGAAAGGTTGAGGGCATGAAGGGCGGCCCATCCGTGTTCATTCGCGAAATCCGCGGTCAAACTAAGTGAATAAGCGTAGGTTTTCGACGAAAAAGGTTGGATGCTTTTCCGGCGAAGCAGTCGGGTCGGCGATGAAAATTGTGGGGCAACGGCGACGAAAAAAGGAATCGCCCGAGGAATACCGGCGGCGGGCGTTGGCGCTGCAGGAGCACGCTGAACGCTTGAATCCCTGGCCTCGGCCGCGCGGATTCGTGTTT
>CALLML010000112.1 GCA_938005705.1 uncultured bacterium | reverse complement strand
GTCTTCCACGCATTGAAGTCCGCGTAGCTGTCGAACTTTTGAGAGCGGATTTTCGGCAAGCCCACGGCGCGCGGAATGCGGACCCGCATCGGAGCGCGCGCCCAAAGCTTGTACTTGGCGTTATAGTCATCGCGAATCATGTGGATTCACCGCTAAGGCGCGGGGGGCGCAGAGAAGACAATATAAAAAACCGCTAATGGACACTTAATTGCACTAATGTTTTCATTATCTGCATTCGATTCGTGTTGATAGTTGAACATTAGTGTTTCGGGTTTCCCATTTCTCTGCGACCTCGGTGTCTCTGCGATAAACTTGGCGCGACAAGCTACCGCCATTGGTCACGACGCCGTTTTCCGGCCCCGGACCCCGCATCAACAGTTTTGTTCATCCGATCCGATCACACTCGGATCAGTTTCATGATTACCGGCAATAGGCGTTCGGAACGTCGCCGCCAGTTGGCGAGACGTCCAACACGCTCTTCGAGAAAGGCGCGGTCGGCGGCGGGCGCTTTCGACAGCAAAACCTCCAGCGCCTCTAGCCGCTCTTTCCCGCTTTTCAGGTGCGGCTGGACCTGCTCACGTAGAAAACCACCCAACAACGGACGGAGGGTCGTTTCCGCCACATAATAATCCCGCCGATCGCCGGCCATATACATCGAACGCACGGCGCCGAATCTGCGCAAAAGCCGCAGCCCCTGGCTGGTCGCGCCCTTGCTCAGATTCAGTTTGGTTCGAAGCGCATCCATGTGCAAGGGGCGAGGCGAAATATAGAGGGCGCCATATAGTTCGCCGACAGAACGGGGCAATCCCAGCAGATCGGCGACGCGGACGAACAGCGCGATGACTTCGCGTTCGATCTCAGCCGAAATACCGTTCGAGGAAGACCCCGTGCGGGGAACCCCCATTCCAGCCGATTGGCCTTCTATTTTATCCGCACTTTCCACGGCGCTCCCCCCGTTGCGGGGCTGGTGAAAACCGATGAAGCGGTTAAAATCCAACCATCGATCACGTCCTCGCCGGCTCCCTGGTCGCTTCGAGACGCTCATGGTCAACCTGACTGAATTGGACAACTCCAAGATCCCTATCGTTCATTTTATAATGAACGAAATGAATTCATTTGACAAACCTATTTGCCGTCAAGCGGCCCTGAGTCCGCCCCTGCCGTCCTATCCCGATTGCACTGGTGCTTCTTCTCGGTTTTCATCGGGACAGTGTTTCCCGTGCGCTCTCATTATTCGGCGATTGCAAGGGGGCGGGTGGAGCGGGTCTCACTCGCCCCAGGGTAGAAGAGCGAATGTGCGATAGCCGAATTGGACAGAGACGTGGCGAACCGACCTCGCAGTGGTGTCTTATCCGATGCGATTTAGCCCCGCGCGCATGGGCCTTTGCTTTCCACGCCAAACGAGATCGCCGTTCGTACCGCGCGGGAGACGGATAGAGCCGCGAATACCACCGGAGGCGTCGAATTTCAGGTTCGCCTCAATGGAGCCGCGGGGGTGCGGGATCGTTGCGTAAATGAACCGCAGTTTGCCGGGCTGCGGTCGGACAACAACCTTTTCGAACCCAGGCGTGGCAGGGCGTATGCCGGCGATGCTTGCACGGAAATGAAAAGACGGATGGCTGCTCCACGCGTGGCAATCGGAGCGACAGGGTTCGGGGGTCTCCATGGGGGTTTTGAGTCCTAATGCCAGCATGTCCTGCCAGTCGTCCAGCCTGTTGAGAATCTGTGCGCCATGCCCCATGGTGCACAATGCCTCGAAGAGATAGTGTTCAAAGTACATGGTCGGACGCGGCCGACAGGTGCCTTCAAGAATGGCCCTCGTGACGGAGCGCCGCTCGTGCGGCGGTAGAGCGTGGGCGAGAATGGCCAATATTTGTGCGTGCTCGCTGTGCGATGTGTGGGCCGGGTCATCCGCCATGAGGTTGACGCAAGGGTCCCAAAAACGGCGAACGATGGATTGACGAAGTCGAAGCGCCCGAGTGGCACGATGACGCGCGAGGACGGAATCGCCCACCACGCGTTCGATGAAGGCGGCGTCCTGCAAGGCAATCAGATAGAGGAGCGCCAAAGTCGCTGTCGCCCCTTGCACCGCGTTGGGTGCGCAGCCGACCGGCCAGCCGGCAACCCAGTCGGTGAAGGGCCATCCGGGAAGTCGGCCGGGCACGCCGTCCGGTTCCTCATAACGCTCCATTTCGGAGAGAAGGGCGCGTATGCCGGGGAGCTGTTCACGAACAAAATCAGGATTGGCACGCCACATGAGGTAATCGCGCACCATGCCGATCCAAAACATCGAGAACGGTGGGATGATCTGGGGGTCCCGACACGGGAATCGCGCAGCCGTCCAACCGCCATGACCATGGCGCGAATCATTGAAGAGCCGGATAGCCCGGCGTGGCAGACGATCATCGTGCGTCAGGACATAGGTGAGGAGCGTTTCGACGCGTGTATCGCCGACATACATGAGTTGCTCATAATAGGGACAATCCAGAAAGTGCTCATGGGAACACATCTGCAATCCCCGCACGGCAATTTGTTCAATGGGCGCAATTGCCGGATCGTCGCATTGAAAAACCGATGCGGACTCAAAAGGGTAGCGGGTTTCGCGAAGACCAAGGGCGTGCAGAGTTAGCGGTTCATCCGCGGTTCGGATGCGCAGATGGAAAAAACGTCCGGCGCGCCACCACAAGGGCTCCAAGTGATGGTCCCTTCCATCGAGGAGATAGCGATCTACCATGCCGTGGAACTGTTTGCCGACGATCGTATCGCGTGGTCCTTTATCCCTCGACGGTCGTCGGAGGAGCGATTCGCACCAACCGCATTCAATTTCGGCGCCCCGTCCCCCAGCCACGGTGAGGTGTGGCCAACCGCAGTAGTAATCGTCGAGGTCCCAGAGCACGGTGCTTGCGCTGTGGGCAGGCAGGATGATCGGTGCTGTGCCCGATAGCAGGGCTTGCCACGCCGCGCATGCGGGGTTCGTTTCATCCTGTTTCTCGAATATGGCGCCCTCGGCCATCCATTCTTTGCGTACGGCACGAATCCGACCAGGGGCAATTTCGCGGCGAAATTGCTCGGGAAGGGTCGTGGGCGTTAGATGCCATCCTTCCGCGATGAGCCCTGTTTGATTCTCATGCAGAGCGGGAGATAGGACAGCCGCGGGTACGGCACCAGGCGACGCGGCGAACGCCGCCGCGTCAAATATCTGTGGGTCGCCGACGGCAATATATGCCTGCAGTTCCGGCCTCGTGAAGGTCCAGCCGTAGAGTCGTTGAACCTGCCACGGCGCTTTGCCCGTGCTCAGAGCGTTGTCGTGAGGCGGGTCGGCCTTCAGTAGAAAACCGCCGCGGTGAGTCATACGCGCAAGGGGCGCATGCCGCCCCACCCACCAAACCCGGGCGCGAAACCGATGTGGACCGGGGGCAAGCTCGATGCGATAGCTGGAGAACGGCCATTTCATCAAGTGGCCAGCGTCCGGCCCAGATGCGATCCGTTCTTCGTCGAGGAACAAATCGAAGCGTTGATCGGCGGTCACGTGGAGGATCACCGGTTCGCCGCCGAGAACGGCGTCGAGGATGAAGTCCGCCACGGTGACCGAGCGGCCGTCGTCGTCCGGAAGCCATATCCAGAAGGCGTCATCCGTCGGATAACCGGGTTTTTCCCCGGCAGGGACATGAAGCCATTGTTCTGGAATCAAGATACGGTGGGCATTCATGAAAGCGGGTTATTTCTGTGGGCCTCTCATGTATACATTTTAATTAAACCAGCCGTGCGGCAGCGGCAAGAACTAAATATTGCATTGAGTCCGCGTCGGCGGGGAGCGGTGGACCCCGGATTTGAAACCAGGGGCGAAGTTATGATAAGCGGTCTCTCGCGGGGACGGAAAGGAGCGAGAGATGAGCCAACGAAGGGCGCACAGTGCGGAGTTCAAGGCGCGGGTAGCGCTGGAGGCGGTGAAG
>CALLML010000111.1 GCA_938005705.1 uncultured bacterium | reverse complement strand
AGCTCCTGAGCGCCCTGCGGCAGCGCCGCGGCCGCGGCCGCGACGACTATCCGGTCAAGCGGCTGTTGTTCTGCGCGCTGCTCCAGCCGCTGTTGCGCCATCCCACCATGGAGGGGACGCTGGCCGAGTGGCGTCGCAACGCCGGGCTGCGGCGGTTGGGGGGCATGACGAGCGCCCAGGACGTGCCGCATCCGCACAACCTGAGTCGCTTTCTCTCGGTGTTGGGGCGGGAACCGAGGTTTCGGTCCAATTACGAGGATTTTTGCTTCTTCCCGCATCCCGCCCCTCGTCTTACCCCTCAAAACAATCCACAGCGCAATCGGCTCTTCTGCTACTAACCCAGCCATAAATAGTGTTGCGTTTTGGCGACAGTGTGGTCAGTGGAGTGCATGGAAATCAAGAACGCCCGAGCATCGAATCCCGAAGAATTGCATGACCATCGCCGGTAGGCGATTGTGCTTTTCGGGACGGGCATGAGCTGAATAGAGATTTCGCCATGGGTCGGGGCACACTGCAATACGGTGTGGCGATGGATATGGGCTTGGCAAGCGGGCGGCGCGAAAGCTCTGAAACGGGGGAAGCCCGGACGGCCGAAGAGGCGAACATCGGCTTTCTTCTGAGCAGGAATCGCAGACATCTCGGGCGGCTGCGACGAGCCCAGGGGGGCCATAACTCAAGCGTCCCTTTGCGAAAGCTCTAGAAACAGGCACAAATGTCGTGTCGTGGGGTACCGGCACCTATTCTTGCGTTTTTCAGCGCGTATGACAGCATTGCCACCGGCCGTCATAAATCCAGCAATTCGCGGATGTCGTCCCAGTTCATCTTGCCGACTACATCCTCGTCCGAGACGACGGTCGCCTCAATGAGCCGCTGCTTGCGACGCTGCAATTCAAGAACCTTTTCCTCGATCGTGCCGCGGGCGATCAATTTGACGGCATAGACCGCACGCCGCTGGCCGATGCGATGGGCGCGGTCTGTAGCCTGATTTTCCACGGCCGGGTTCCACCAGGGATCGAGATGGATCACCATGTCCGCGCCGGTCAGGTTCAGGCCCGTCCCGCCGGCTTTGAGGCTCACCAGAAAGAAGGGAATATCGCGACGGGTGTTAAACGTATGCGCCACATCGAGCCGATCCTTGGTCTGACCGTCCAGATAGCAATACTTCCAGCCGCGCGCATCCAGATCCTTCCGTAGCAATGTCAGCAATGCGACGAACTGACTGAAGATCAGCACGCGGTGCCCGCCGTCCACCGCCTCGTCGAGCAACTCGAAGAGCAGATCCATCTTGCCTGACGGCGCCTCAAAACGGACATCCGGCAACCCGAGCAGATCGAGATGGCAGCAGGCCTGGCGCAGGCGCAGCAACAAGGTCAACACTTCCATTCGTGAGGCGTTGATGCCTTCGCGTTCGACCAGATCGCGAATGCGCCGCTGCGAATGTTCGAGCAGTTCATGGTACACCCGCGCTTGATCAGGCGTCAACGCGCAGTAGGCGATGCGCTCGATCTTCGGTGGCAGTTCGCGGGCAACGTCCCGTTTGACGCGACGCAGAATGAAGGGCTGGAGCTTGCGCCGGAGCCGCGCCTGTGCTTCTTCGCCGGCCTCGCCGCCCTGCGAGATGGGAATCTCATAATTCTGCCGAAAGGTCTCGTGCGGTCCGAGGTAGCCGGGCATGAGAAAATCCATGATCGACCACAGGTCGGCGACGCTATTTTCCATTGGCGTGCCGGTCAGCACAAGGCGGTGTACCGTGCGCAAGCTCTTGGCGGCGATGGCGTTCTGCGTAGAGCGATTCTTGATGTGCTGGGCCTCATCGAGTACTACGACCGAGAATCGTCGTTCCGCATGGCGCTCGCAATCGCGCCGGATGAGCGCATACGACGTGATGACCAGATCGGCGCGGGCCGCTTCCTCCCAACGATCATGGCGATCGGCCCCTGAAAGCACACATACGCGCAGCGACGGCGTAAAGCGTGCGGCCTCTTCCGCCCAGTTATCCACCAGACTGGTTGGACAGATTACCAACGCCGGCCGCCCGCGCGCCTCCGGATGAAGTCGTTCGAGCGAAAGCCAGGCGAGCGTTTGGAGGGTCTTGCCCAACCCCATTTCGTCGGCAAGAATGCCGCCGAAACCGCCGCGTTCAAGAAACCGGAGCCATCGGACCCCGTCGCGCTGATAGGGGCGCAGCGCGCTCGCCAGCCGCGGATCGAGGTCGAGACAAATCTCATCACGTGCGGCGCATTCAATGGGAAGCGCGGCGCGCTTTCGCCAATTCGACGGGACCTCGACATCCACCCCATCGAGGGCGTCGAGTGAGGCCTGCACATAGGCCGCGTACACGCCCGAAAGCAGTACTCCGCCGGGCGTGGGGCCGAGCGTGCCGGCGCAGTCTTCGAGCAATGCGTGCAACGCGCGGATGGCACCGGCGTCGAACAGCATCGTGCGCCCACCCCGCTCGAGAAAGGAATCGCCCTTGAGCAGCGCACGCTGAATTTCGGCCGGTGAAATGCTCGCGCCCGTGTCGTCCTCGAAATCCACGTGGAGCTCGAAGGAATCGAAGAGGCCGGAACCGATCGGGCGCAGGCGCACGACGGGCGTCACATAGCGAGCCGAATCGAGGTATTCGGCAGCGCGGCCCTGGGGTTCGACCTTCCACCCTTTTCGCCGAAGAGCAGGGTAATCGCGTGCCAGAAAATTGGCGACCTCGCGGCAGCCGATCAGGGGTTTCAACGCCTCGCCATGTTCGCCCACAAAACCGTATTTGGCCAGAAGGTCTAGGGCCGCGCGTTCCTTTTCCAGGGACCGGACGGTATAGCGCAAGAGGTCCTCGGGATCGGGAAGGGCGAACCAGCCGGCCGGATCAGGCTTGCCTGCTGGCAAAACGGCGACACCATAATCCGCATACAGCGAAACCGACAACGAAGCGGGACTGCCCCGCAAAACCAGACGAAACGTCGGGAAGGCCGGCTCGATCGTCAACAAATCGGGAGTGATATCGCAAATAACGGGCAGTACCTTCGACAGCATCGGCAGTTCCACTTGCAGAAAACGGGGAACGGCTTCGCGCGGAACGCGCACCGGCCCTTGATAGACGTCGCGCAAAGGTTCTGGAAGAACTCCGGTGAGCGGGTAAAACGCGCCATTCGCAAAAAGATACCCCGTCCGGCGATCGAGGAGGAAGAATCGGTCGCCGCCGTTACTCATTATGGCCGGCGTTTCTAACGAGAGCAGAATTTCGCCGTTGTGGGGGTTCCATTCGGCCCGAAGGCGGGTTTCCACTCGCTCGGATCGGACCGGCACCGGCGTCTCGTCTTGCCCAGCGGCGAACGCGCGCCCTTCCATCAGGCGCAGGATATTGACCAGATCTCGAGGGCTTGCTTCAACTCGCGACGGACAGGGGCCGCCGGCGATATCTTCCAGCACAAAAAGGAGATTTTCATCTGCTGGCATAAAGGCAAAGACGCGATCGCGGGGCGCTTCCCCCATCGGGACACGGATGTTGCCGTATTGAATGGCGCATTGCAGACCCGCCCAGCCGCCGCGCCCGATGTCGGTCCAGTTCGACTCTAGCCCCAGGATGAGGGTCGCCGGAACGGCGCCGCCTTCCGGCGGACCCCGCCGCAGATAAGCCGCATCGTCTGCTCGGGCGGCGCGCTCGGCTCGTCGCCGCTCCTCCTCGATCCGCGCCCGGCGTTCGGGATCATTCAGGCGACGGTGCAGCTCTAGACCGAGCGCGATGATGTGCGCGCACACGATGCCCCGCTCGCGATTGTCGTAGCAGGGACAATGGCTTTCGACGGAACCATCCGCCAACAGGCGGAACTCGGTGCGCAGATTCCGCGCGCCGTACAGGATTTCCCCCCGCACCACGGGCGGCTCATATTCGAGATGAAGCACCGCCCCTTTCTGATACAGATGGCGCCCCTCCTCGAATTTGCGGGGACCCGCCCAATCCATCAGACGCTTAAGGGTCAGTACACTCACGGCTTCCCGCGATCCATCTCTTCCATCGAGTCTGTTTGCTCCGGAAACCGTAGATGGCGCGTGCATATCCACTCCCGCTCGGCACGACCGAGGCGCCAGCGCAATTCAAGCCATTCACGCGGACGCCGATCCGCCGGTGCGAATTCCACCCTCTGGGTCAAGGTCTCGCCCGGCGCCAGGATACGGGGCGCATCGGTCAGCATACGCGTGCGCCCATCCATCACACTGCTCATTTCCGAAACGACAAGCGGCCGATCCGCCCGATTTTCGATGCGCACTTCCACCCCGTTCTCGCCCACCCAACGCATCGAACCGCCGACCTCCGCCTCCCGTTCGATGGCAAGGGTTCGCAGATTCGACAAGAGGGCCGCAGCCTCCCCTTCCGGCGAAGGCCATGCGCGCAGAAAGGCAGCCTCTGCGACAATCTTCTCCCACGGCACGACCACCCGCAGCAGGGTTTGCCCGACTGCTGCTCGCCATCGAACGATCGTCCGGCCTTCCACCGGCCGGATTTCTTCACACTGTCCCTCCATCGGATTCATTAGAACCGCCGGATGGTCCAGTATCCATTCGATCTCGCCCTCGGCCGGAGCGTCCGTTCCGCGTTGGGCAGTCAACGCGAGCACGCCGTTCGGGTCAGACCCGAATTGCTCCACCCGCCAACCCCGAGTGCGGGGTATCGCCCGTCCGAGCGGCGTCCAGCCGAGTTCGGCGAGCCTGCGCTGCCAGGGAAAATATGTGAGCCAGAGCGAATAATCTCTCGACGGCCGGCGCAGCTCATCCCCATGCGCCAGACGGGTAAGCGATGGGCCGGGCGCGAGCACAAATCCCAATAACAGACCATTTTTCATCCACGCGTGAAATTGATCGGGTGTCCATTCGTCGTGCCGCGCCTCCAAAATCGCCACAACCGGCTTGGTGCCCGCGAGCGCGCGCAGTGCGTTCCAACGTACCGAGGTCCCTTCGTTGAGGGGCGCGGTTTCGACCGTCACTAGGATATCCCCCACCAACGAAAGAGAGGGAGGAGAGACGCCCGAAACATCGACGGCCAGAAGGGCGTCCGACGATCGCATTGCCTGCGCGAGTGGGCGCAGATAATCCAAAGCCGCCAGCGGGCCCGCCAATCCGATCGCACGATCGCCCGCCCGCCATGTCGCCGGCAGCGTGGAGACCGCCAAAGCGGCGCGATTGGTATCCAACGCGCGCAGACGGCTGGCCCCGTCGACATAAACCCCGGCGCATTCCCCCCCCTGGAGCGAAGCGCGGATCGCTGCCCATTCGGCTTGACCGCGGTTAAGCGGCTGCGAGGGCGGGGCCAGCAACGAGGGATGAGCGTTGACTTCCAGCATCCCCTCTTCATCGCGCACTTCCACCGCCAAAGTGCCGTCGGTTTGACGAGCACCTCCCAACAGCGCCGTACGCGCGGAAAGGCCCACCGAGCCCCGGTCGAACGCAGCAAAAAATCTCAGTCGGCGCAGCGCTTCGGCAGGGTCCGAGGTCCCCGTGGAATCCAACGGCCAACGCGCATGAAACGGCATGGTCGGCAGAAATCGTGGACGCGAAATCTGCGCACACCCCCATAGGGGGCCCAACGCCTCGAATTCCGGAGACGCTGTTGCGCCGACCGGAAGCCAGAGGCCGATATCACGAACCCGGCGATGGAAAAGCTCCGGATACCGACGCTGAAAATGCTCCCAAGCCGCTCGAAATGGCGGCTTTTCTCCGGTGGTCATTTCGTAAACCGAAACGACGAAAAACGCGCGACGAGCCAATCGCGCGGTCAAGGGGGTCAAACCGAGATCAAAAGCGGTGCGCAGTCTCGCCGGATGGTCAACCGCCTCTAATCGGAAAACGCTCGGCGTATCGGGATGGGCTTCCATCACGACAGTTTTGCCGGCTCGGCTGACCACGCCGACGGGATATCGTGATTGTTCACCGCTTCCGAATGGCCATATCCAGGTATTTCGCAACGGCGCGCTCGCCCCGCGAAGCGCTTGGGAAGACACGAAATCGTCGTGCCATACCCAATCCCCTTCGGCGAGTTCGTATTCGAGGATTGCTTCCACCCGGCGCTCGTTTTCCGCCTCGATCTCTCCGATCAAAGAAACAACGCCGTCGGCCTCATTCAAAAAATACAGCCGCCAACGAATGCCCGCACATTCCCCCACCCGGCGCAGGGCCTTTCCATCCGTTTCCACCCGCGCGGGCGTGGCGGGATGAGGCTCCTCGGCATCGGCGTCGCGCAAGGCGAAGCGGACGCGCCGGCCCACCGACGAAGCAGGGCTTTCGTCCGTTTCTGCGATGAGTGGACGCCACGGGCGCCGCTGAAGCTCTTCCAGCCGCCGCCCCATCTCGCCCGGCAGTTCCAGCAAGGCATCGCCTTGCGGCGGCGGCTCATCCCGAACCGGTTGCGCTTCCGCCACTTGGTTCCATATGAGCTCGTTCCACCCCGACGCGGGCTGCCGTGCCACGGTGCGCCAGTCATCATCCGTGATCTCGATCGCCCAGCGTATCAAAGGAGCCACAACTTCGCGCGGCCAAAGCAGCGTCAGGGTTTCTCCGTCGACCACCGCGGCGAGATCGCCAACCGATTCCCATCCGGCCGGGAAGGTGTCCTCGACTCGCCGGAAAAAACGCAATCCTTCCGCCATAAACGAGGGCCGGCGCGGCGGTGGCGCAGGAACCCGTTTTGCGGGCGCGAGCAGCACGCGGACGAATTCAGGACGCGGCGGCCTGTCGAATCGCAACCGCAAGACAGCCTCTTCACCCAGTTTCAGCCACTGTGTTTCGCGCAACGCGACCGGCGTCTCCGCCGGCGCCGCCATGGCCAGTGCGAACGCCGCCCCCCCCCACCCCATCATGCCCGCCAACCGTCGTCGGAGATTTCGTCCGTTGATCCGCCCGACCACTCTCGACGGTTCGCGCATCGTTCCCATGTCCTCCACGCCCTTAGCCCACATCCACCACGCTGGGGGTATAATCTTCCGGTGGACGAAAGCCCATCAACATCAAGACAGTCGCCGCGAGGCTGCTGATGCCGAGATTTTCGTGCGGCGACAAGCGCGCCTTGGCGGCGCCCGTCGGGTCGTAAACGAAGACCGGAACCGGATTAAGCGAGTGTGACGTCTTCGGCCTGGGTTCGCCGGTGATCGGATCATAGACGACGGCGCCGGTTTTCTCATTTCGCTCGTACATATCGTCGGCATTACCATGGTCTGCTGACACGACGAGGATGGCTTCGGCGCTCCGCACCGCCGCTACCAGACGTCCCAGACACAGATCCACGGTTTCCACTGCGATGCGTACCGCGGCGAAGTGACCCGTATGGCCCACCATGTCGCCGTTGGCGTAATTCAGGCGGATATGGCGATATTTTCCGCTCATCATCTCGCGGATCACGCGATCGGTGATTTCCGCCGCTTTCATCCAGGGGCGCTGTTCGAACGGCACCTGATCAGATGGAATTTCGATGTATTTTTCGTATCGCGCGCTGAACTGGCCCGAGCGATTCCCGTTGAAAAAGTAGGTCACATGCCCGAATTTCTGGGTCTCGCTGATGGCCATCTGAGGGACGCGGCTGACGGCGAGGTACTCCCCCATGGTCCGCGTGATCGCGGGGGGCGCCACCAGAAATTTTTTGGGCAGCATCCGATCACCGTCGTATTGCATCATGCCCGCGTAGAGCACCGAAGGCCGTGGCGAACGGTCGAAGGGGGTAAAATCGTCTTCCTCAAAGGCACGCGTGATCTCGATGGCGCGATCTCCGCGAAAATTGAAGAAAATGACGCTATCACCATCGCGAATCGGGCCGATTGGCGCGCCCTCGCGTTCGATGACAAACGGCGGAAGGTCCTGATCCACGATCCCCGGATGAGCGGCCCGATACGCCTCGATGGCGGAACGCGCAGAGGGGAAACGAGGCCCTTCGCCGTGCACATGCACGGCCCATCCGCGCCGAACCATTTCCCAGTCGGCCTCGTAACGGTCCATAGTGATTTTCATACGCCCGCCGCCGGAGGCGATCGCCGCATCCATGCGCCCGTCCGCGTTCAGTTCGCGCAGGAAGACCTCAAAACGATCCACATAGGTCAGTGCAGAGGTCGGCGGCACGTCACGTCCATCCAGGAGAATGTGCACGCGAGCACGCTTGACGCCAGCCTTACGCGCCTCCCGTAGCAGCGCCTCAAGATGGTCCAGATGGCTATGCACATTGCCATCCGAAAAGAGTCCTATGAAATGCAATGTGCTTCCGCGGGCGAGCACGTTGGCGATCAATTCCTTCCAAACGGGGCCTTCAAAGAGGGATCGGTCGGCGATCGCCTGATTTACGAGGCCGGCGCCCTGCTGGTAGACACGGCCACAGCCGATGGCGTTGTGTCCCACCTCGCTATTGCCCATATCCTTGTCGGAGGGCATGCCTACGGCCTTCCCGTGGGCCTTCAGACGCGAGGCGAGGGCATTCTTTGCCAGCCAATCCAGCGTGGGGGTATGCGCGGCGCGAACCAAGTCGCCCTCCTCGTGCGCTCCGATGCCGATCCCATCCATGATTGCCAGCACCACCGGCCCTTTCGGGCCCTGATAGAAGTCCAACCGCTGCAATGGCTCCATGCCGTTCGCTCCCATCGTTGTGATCGCGTTATGTCCGTCCTGGCTAAAAACAACGGTTCTTTAAAAGCAAAAATATGCCTCCGTCAGGTCTCAATATCAAGCCTCAACAAGGGCGTGGGAGCCCCTCCGGAATAGTTCAACGGGGTGGCCCCGGCTCATGGATGCGAGCCAAAGGAAGAAAAGCCATCGGGATGAAGGCGGCTCCTCCACCAGGGATGATCGGAGAATCCTGGACAAAATACGCCTCAGGATTCCCCCCGGGTGGCCCCACCCCTTTCACCGAACGAAAGCAGAAGGTTCATTGTTGATTCCGCTGAAAAACCCCCTACGCTTTTTTCCGGGTTGAGGGCGGTGGCGGGTTGACACGCGTGAGATGAAGCTCGCCGCGGTCGAGCAGTTCCCACTGCAGTTCCTCGCCCGGCTCCAGCCCGATGGCCGCTGCCAGCGCCAGCGGGAAGGAAACGTAGAGCCGGGGCTTCTGTCCCTTGGACCGGATCGCCTGCACTTTTAACGGATATTTT
>CALLML010000110.1 GCA_938005705.1 uncultured bacterium | reverse complement strand
GAACACTTCCGCAAATGACCCTCGACCTTGCCACCCTCTACACTGCCACCGGCACGGCCAAGCTGGCTGACCTCCCGGGGTTATGAGGGGAAAGTGAGGAGGCCGTGCCGCCGGGCGCAGAAGTGAAGATCTTCGTCCAGGCCCCGTCGGGATAACGCTCTATCTCATCGATCAATTCAGTTGGAAGGCGCCATGATCTCCTTCGCCCCCATTTACCTCGTCGGCGCGCAGACGATAAAAATCTCCCGTGTTTGCCTTGAGCCTTTGAAAATAGAAAAAACGATCCGAAGCTCAAAAAAGACCGGGGTTGATTGCTTGATGTCGAAATTATGGCGATATAAATATACTTCATCATAAAGACCCAGATTCAGTTGCCGGACGCGCTCTACCGCGAGTTGAAGCGGGTGGCGCGCGAAAGAGAGATGAGCTTGGCTGAGATCCTCCGCCGCAGCGCAGAGGCTTTTCTGTGCCGCCATCCCGAGACGCCTCCGACGACGAGGTGGACGCTGCCCGATCCGCAGCCGTTGGGCGGAGACGCGTTTTTCGAGAATCCGGACTGGCGTTTCCAAATCCATTTGCCGGCCCTGGTTCGAGAGCGCGAGGCAATCTACCCTCGAGGCCGCCGCCGGCCCAAATCATGATATCGTGCGACACCAACATTCTCTTATTTGCTCTAGATAGTCAGTCGCGTCACCATTCAGCGACCCGCTCTTTTTTGGAATCGTTTAAGGATAGCGACCAGTTTTCGCTCTGTGAGCTTGTTCTCCTCGAGTTGTATGTCCTGCTTCGCAATCCCGCCGTTTGCCGCAAACCGCTCGCGCCCGCCCCTGCGGTAGAGGTCATCCGGCGATTCCGATCCCACCCTCGGTGGCCGATCCTCGACTATCCGGGACCGTTTGCGGGTATTACGAGCGCGCTGTGGAACCGGGCGTCCGACGCTGCATTCCCGTATCGCCGCGTCTTCGATGCACGCCTGGCGCTAACCTTGCTGTATCATGGCGTAACCGACTTCGCTACGCGCAATGTGAAAGATTTTCAGAATTTCGGTTTCGGCAACGTCTGGGATCCGCTGCTGGAGGCACCTTGAGATTCTATACGCATAAAAGCGAAGAGCCGACCGCCCATGAATAACCTCACCCTCATCCACCTCGTCAGTGAGCAGACGATGCAGAATCTGCTCCCGATCATGGCGCTCCGGCCGGCGCGAGTCATTCAAATCTGCAGCGCGCGAGCGGATGTGGCCCGGCACTCAAGCCATTTGGAAGAGGCCTTGAAAACACTGGCGGCGGAGAACGTGTTGTATCGAGACCTTAAGCCCGCATGCGAATCTCGCGAAATACAGGAAGCCTCTCCTTCGATCTCCGCCACGGAAGTCATCGTGCGCCAGGCCATCAACGATTGTGCTGGTCAGACGGTGGTCAACGTCACCGGCGGAACGAAACTGATGTCCATCGGCGCCTGGCGTGCGGCGGAAGCGATGACCGTGCCGGCGCTTTATTGTGACACGCAAAGCAAACGGTTTGTAATCGAGCGCGCGCCCGCAGGCCAGTCATTGCCCCCGTTCGAGCATGTGGTCGCAGGCCTGTCCGTGCCTGTCGCTCTTGCCGCCCACGGAATCAGACCGGAGCAGTTGAAATTCGAAAAGCCGACAGACGCACATATCGCCTTGGCGAACGCCATGCTGGAGCTCTGGGAAAAACACGAATCGGCGATGAAAGATTATTTTGGGAAAGTCCGTGCGATTGTTTATCCAGGAGGCCGGCTGGTGCGGAACTGGGATGTGGCGCGCGTAATTCAGTCCGGCTTACCGCCGGCGTCGCCGAATCTTGTCCGGATGATCGAGCTTGCCGCAGCGGCGGAAATACTCGTTCGTGAGGGCGAATTGATACGTTTCAACGTGTCCGATTCGCTGAACAGTGACCGAAAAGTGCGGGAAGTCGAACGGCTTTACAGGGCGCTCGAAGGCGGCTGGTTCGAAGTGCTGCTCTATGACCGGATGCGCTCAAGCAAGCGCTTTCTTGACGCGCGCATGAATGTCCAGAGCCGTGAGGAGCAAAGCTTCGGTGAAAACGATGTGGTGGCCGTTGACCTCAAGCGCCTCGCGCTGACCTTTGTGTCCTGCAAGAATACGGACGCGTATGTGCAGCCGCTTGATCACGTCTTCTCCATCCGGCAGCGAGCATTGGAATATGGCGGGAGCCACGCCGGAATGATGTTGTGTGTCCGAAAATGTCTTGATCCACAGAAACGAAACATGCTGAAACAAGCCTGCGCGGCCGTACGCGCGGAGTTTATTGAAGGGGAGCCGCGCTTTACATGATGCACGTCAAACTTGATCTCGCGACCCTCTATGCGTCAACCGGCACCGCCAAGCTTTCGGATATTCCCGCCTATCAGGAAAAAGTTAAGGACGCCGTACCGCCGGGTGCCGATGTCACGCTCACCGGCCAGGCGCCCGTCTGGCTCTATCTCCGTATCGCGCACCTGCTTCATGGCCGGGCGAAGCGGCTCTGGTATGAAAGCCCCGTGACCGGCCCGGTGGAGATATTCAACCATGATCCATATTGACGATGGGCTCCAATCTGGCTATATTGGCCATATATGAATGCGAGCACGGTGAATACGGCGAACATTTCCTACGCCAAGGACCATTTCAGCGATCTGATCGCTCGCGTTAAGTCCGGACACACCATCACGATTCTCGACCGCCGCCGTCCCGTGGCCCGGCTCACTCCGATCGCGCCGGAAAGCGGCGAGGATTGGGTGCGCGACCTCGTCCGGCGGGGCGTCCTCTCGGAGCCCCGGGAGCCTTTGGGTCGGGACGCGCTAGAACGCATCCCGCTGCCGCGCCCGAGGAAAGGCGCGGATATCGTGGCCGCCTTGATAGCCGACCGCGAGGACCGGGTGTGATCTTCTGGGACGCCTCCGCACTAGTCCCGATGCTTGTCCGACAACACTCGACCGACGTGGTCCGTCGTATTGACCAACAGGATCCCGATATCCTGGCATGGTGGGGGACGGATGTGGAATGCGGGTCCGCTATCGCCCGTCTGCTTCGCGAGAAGTCCCTGAACGACGCGGGCTCAACCCGCGCATGGGCTCGCCTAACCGTTCTGGCTGGGCGCTGGCGGAACATTCACCCAACGCCCGCCATCCGGACGACCGCGCTGCGGCTCCTGCGCACGCACGCGCTCCGCGCGGGCGATGCCATACAACTGGCCGCCGCCATCGCGGCGTGCGACGGCATACCATCGCGCCTGCCGTTCGTCTGCCTAGACGATCGGCTCCGCTCGGCCGCCGAAAAGGAAGGATTCAAGGTGCTGCCGTGATGAAGAAGGTCGCCGGCGGAAGACGGAAGAGCACGCCCGCGGAACGCTCTTCCGCGGCGTCCGACTTCCGACATCCGTCTTCCGTCTTGATCGCCGTCACCGGCATGTCGCCCGCAATTCTGACCGAGACCGCCTGGGCCTTGGCACAGCAGCGTCCGCCATGCCGAATCGGGCGAGTGATCGCGTTCGCCACCACACGGAGCCGCGATCAGTTACGGCAAGACTTAATCCTGTCCGGTATCTGGGAAAAGCTCCGCCACGCGCTCAAGGCCGGACCCGATGAGCTCATTTTCAGTGACGCCGGCGATCATATCCGCGTCTTCTCCCGGCGTGGCAGGGAGCTGGATGATCTCCGCACACCGGAAGACAATCGCGCCGCAGCCGATTTTATTCTCGAACACCTCCGACAATTTACCGAAAACCCCGATCTCCATATCGTCGCTTCCATCGCCGGCGGACGCAAAACAATGGGCGCGTTGCTGTATGCGGCCATGACGCTCATCGGCCGCGATACGGATCGGGTTACTCATGTCCTCGTTGATGAAGAACTCGAACAACGCCGGAACCCGCGCTTCTACTACCCCGAAAATTTAAAAGAAGCCAAAAGACTATACCTCGCCGATATCCCCTTCGTTCCGCTGCGCAATCGGTTTGAAGATATGGGCCGGCTCCCCGGCGGATTTTCCGCCCTGATCAAGGCATACGCTCGTTCGCTGGGCCCCGACGGCGACCGGCCAATAATTCGTTTGGAGTCTAATCGCGTTCGCATAGACGACCGACTCATAAACCTGCGGCCAAATGAACAAAAAGCGCTCAATTTTCTCCTCCACCTCAATGAGCCACAAGCCGAAACCCGCAGCTTCCAGGATGTGCAGCGTGAATTTGCAACCTTCATGGGACAGGATGTGTCCGCCAAAGAAGAACTACGCAAGTGGGTCAGCAGCCTACGCAACACCCTGATGCGGGCCGGCTCGACATGGTATCCCGACAGGCGCCCGCATCCCCTCCGCTTGCCGCCCTTCAAGCTCCAGCGCTGACGTCATTCGACGTCCCTCAAATTGTGGGCGCTTGCGGCGTGTGCTAAACAACCCCCATGAAGATCAATTTGAATATTCCGTTTTCCGTCATCTGTTTTCCATTTTTCTAAATATGCCTGCGCTCTTCATGCTCACACCCGGAACCAGCGCCTCGCTGACCAGCGAGCGCGTGGAGATTGTGGTGCCCGCGCAAGAGCCCGACCAGGAAGAGGCCAAGACCCATCACGTGGCGCTGCGCGATATCGAGCACGTCGTGCTGACCACCAGCGTTCAACTCTCCATGCCGCTGTTGGCCGAATTTATGCGCCGGAGCATTCCGGTCATTTTAACCGCCGGCGGCGAGCGCGTGCTGGGTCTCTGCCTGGCGCCTGGCCCGCACAGCCGCGCCCGGCTGGTGCAATACCAGAAGACGCTCGACTCCTATTTTTCACTCGCCGTCGCCACGCTTTGCGTCCATGCGAAAATTCTAAACCAGCGCCGGGTGCTTCAGCGATTAGCGGCCAATCGGAAAGACGCCGATGCAGACAAAACCATCCAGCATTTGGATGAACTCGCGCGACATGCGATGCAAGCCGAATCTATTGAGACCTTGCGCGGATATGAAGGAACAGCGGCGGGGCGGTATTTCGAAGAATATGGCCGATTTTTCCCGAAGGAGGCCCCATTCGAGCGGCGTTCCCGGCGTCCACCCCACAATGCCGTCAATGCCGTGTTATCGTACGCCTACACCATCATGGCGGCTGAAATGGAATGCCATCTGCACATTGCCGGTCTCGATCCTGCGCTTGGGTTTTATCACGAAACGCAGGATCGACGCCCCTCGCTGGCGCTGGATCTGATTGAACCCTTTCGCGCGCCCCTGGCTGACGCTCTGGCGCTGGATCTTTTTAGCCATAAGATTTTGAAACCCGCAGAGCATTTTGAGACACGGGATGGCGGCGTGTACATGAACCCCGAGGGAAAGAAACGGTTTTTTGTGGCATGGGAGCGGCGGTTGACCCGCGATTACCAAAGCGCGCGCACAGGCGTGCGGACCACATTGCGCGGGGAATTTCAGCGCGTCGCCGTCTCACTGAAACAAGCGCTGATGGATGAAAAGGCATTTGAGGTCTTTTATATGAACTGAGGCGCATGTGCGCATTATCGACCAAGCCATTATGGTGCAAAACCGCTCCTCCAGTGGAGACGCCTCCGACGGGGTGGTGGCAGGAAGCATTCCCCAATCCCCCCACCCAAAGCGAGCGTGATGGGCATGCCTGTGGGGAACATGAAATGTTGATGGTGGTGGCATACGACATCACAGACCCTCGCCGCTTGCGCCAAGTGGCAAAGCACTGCGAGGATTACGGCATTCGGGTGCAATACTCCGTTTTCGAGTGCCGGCTTGAGGCAGGGTATTTCGAGGAGTTCTGGAGTGGATTGATGGATCTCATTGAACCTGAAGAAGATCGAATTGTGGCCTATCGCATTTGCGCCACGTGCGCTGCGGAAATTCGGTCCGGCGGAATCATGCAGAACACCGAGAAACAAAAAGCGGTCTGCTATGTGTTCTGACGCATTCTGGCGGCAGGCAAAAACGCTCAGAAATGCCGCAGTGCCGACAAAATCATAATAATATGCGAGTCAGCAACATACACAAATACCGCTATGGGGTTACATCCGGATACGAACGCCGATTCAGCGTCTGCCGCCAGATCGAAACAATCGACAGTTGTCATTCAACGAGATATAAAAGGGATGTCCGAAAGGACCACTAAGCCGAAAGGCAATTGAGACGGCGATTTCTTGTGCCCGACGGCGGGTCGGACACTCTTTCTTGAGTCCGAAAGGACCACTAAGCCGAAAGGCAATTGAGACTTCGGCCGGTTTCGCCAGCGCAATTATATGGTGGTAAACCGTACGTCCGAAAGGACCACTAAGCCGAAAGGCAATTGAGACTATC
>CALLML010000109.1 GCA_938005705.1 uncultured bacterium | reverse complement strand
AAGCCCGGCGCATTCTGGAAGGCCAACGATGAAGCGGTTGACTCGAGAGCAGCAGAAAGCCGTCGTCGAGCAATGGAAGCGCTCCGCTCCCGCATTGGCAAAGGCCCGTGATGATGAGTTGCGGCAGTGGCAGTATGATTCGAAGACGGTCGACGCCCTGCTGGAGATCGGCGCCCAGTCGCCGCGCGGAGAAGATGAACCGAACGGGCTGGTCGAGATGCAGCGCTGGTTCATGAAGTTTGCACGCCAGCAGGGTTTGCTGCCGACGGTCATCCGGGAGCCGCCCGGCGCCTATTCCGGCGACATTAGACGCGCCGTCCCGGCGCGTTCGGGCGAGGCGGGACGCCTCGTCTACGTTGTCGGTGACGCGACCGTCCTGGATCGCCCGAAGGTGGCGCTGTTCTGTTCCGTCAAGTGCCCCGGCAAACTCATCCTCGACACGTACGATCTCGCGCAGCGGTTTCGGAACGAGGGCGTGACGGTCATCAGCGGGTTTCACTCCCCGATGGAGGAGGAATGCCTGCGTATCTTGCTGCGCTCGCCGCATCCTACCGTCTGGTGCCTGGCCCGTGGTCTTTTCAAACGTATCCCCTCCAAGCCGGTGGACTGCCGCGCCGCCGTCGCCGAAGGGCGGCTCCTGATCGTCTCCCCGTTCAAGGACAGCGTCCGCCGCGTCACCGCCAAGACCGCCTTGGCCCGCAACCGCCTTGTCGCCGATCTGGCCGCCGCCGTCGTCGTAGCCCACGCCGCCCCCGGCAGCAAGATCGAGGCGCTCGTCCTTGAACTCCTCGCCGCCGGCAAACCGCTTTACACCTTCGACCATCCCGCCAACGCCGCGCTGATCGAAGCCGGCGCGCAGGCGATCGCGGCCTCAACGGACTGGACTCGAACGCTGGGGCTGTAACCCCGGCGACCGTGAAAACAAAAGGGCCGGAACGCATGTTCCGGCCCTTGAAGTTGGTAGCGGGGCCTGGATTTGAACCAGGGACCTTCAGGTTATGAGCCTGACGAGCTACCGGGCTGCTCCACCCCGCAGTCTTTGGCGAGCGTTCGTCAGAACGCCACTTTCTTAGCGTTGTTTTATCATACTTATTCCGGCATTGCAAGCGAAAGGTTTCTGAAGAAAAGAATTCACGTTAGCGCAATTTTATCGGACAGCGATCAGGATTGAATCAGGCATGTGATGCACAACTGACTTGATCGATCGCAGCCAGAATAGGGAGAGACTGAAGTTGGGTGCCCCCCTTCGCTCTGCCGATCACCGGCTTGATTGCATCTTGACCGTGGATATCGCTCAGGCCCCCCGGCACGAGAATCGCCAGGCGCGCAGTCCTCCGGCATCGCTTCGCGCAACCATCTGACTCCACGGGCGATTTGCGCGGCCAATCCGAACGATGTCCGGCTTGTCTTCGTCGTTTTCATTTCTATCTCACCCGCGAATCTCCATCAGTCCAAACCGATAAGCCGCGAACCACGAAAACCGCAAAGGGTGGACCACGGCTCGCCTGTTCGCCTGGACCCATCAAATGGCGAAAGGTTACTGCTTTCGCTGTCCCTACTATCAATCCGCGCTACTGCCCCACGTCCTTTGGCCTAGAGAATGCCTGCCGTTAAAAAGGGGGATGGTAAGATTCACGGCAAGTAAAGCTTGACGTGCAGGATGTAATAACAGTAGAAATCATGAAGAGGGAATAGTCATGAAGCTAAAACGCGAACCCGTTGTTTCCGCGTTCACACTCGTTGAATTGCTGGTCGTGGTAGCGATCATCGCCATTCTTATCTCCCTGCTGATGCCGGCGTTGGCGGGGGTGCGCGAGCGGGCGCGCATGATCAAGTGCTGGAATGGCATGCGGCAGATTGGTGTGTGGACGTACTCGTTTGCCGATGACAATAACGGGCGATTTCCCGGCGGAGGGAGTGTGACGAACGGCAGTCAGTCATGGGTGGATGTGTTGAATTACCGCCACGCGAATCCTAAGATTCAGCGTTTTGGTCAGACCCCGAAAAAAGGTTTCATTTACTGTCCCGACATGAAGCCGTGGGGGACGGGCCGTTATCCACGCGCATATATGATGAATCGCGACGCCAACGGCGGATATCCGTCCGACAAATACGGCCTCGTCGTGACGAACAATCCGTCCCGGTATCTGCCGGGCGCGCTCACCTATTATTTTGGCGCCAAGGTGGATCGAGTGCCGCGCAGCCAGATGTATCTTTTTATTGAAAACGAACGTTCTTCGGACGTATTCGCGAGTCATGGCATCGGACCCATCCCTTTGGGAACCGATCCGGATAATCCGCCTTGGTCAGGGCCGAATGGAGTTTACGCGTTTCGTCATCGCCGACCAGGTGGAAAGGGTATCGTAGGTAATTTCATCTTCATGGACCTGCACGTAGAAAGCCTGCCTCCCGATGCCCCGGATATCTGGGCGGCCAGCAGAGTCGTTTTCTGAGATTCGAGGCCGGAAAAAGGAAGGGGCGGCAGGAAGAGGTTATTTTCTTGTGTTCCATACGGCGTGTTTTTTTTTCTAACCGGCGATAATCGGATGCCGGGAGTGGGTATTGTGCACGATCCCACGGCACACCCAGATGAGAAAAAAGACACACTGCGGTGTCCCGCCCCGACTGCCTAGGCGTCCGATGGTTTGTCCGTGCATTGCGGACGGGCGCCTTGGGGCAGAGGGGGAGCCTCGATCCCTGCTCGGGGCAGCGTCCCGTCGAGTTCCTGCCGCCAGTGGGCGACATCGCCGGCGGGTCCATAGCAGTAAATCATGCGCAGCGGTCGGTCGCCGGTGTTGGTGATCTGGTGGAACACACCGGAGGGGATATACACTGCCTGACCTGATCGCAACGTCGTCCGCTCTTCGCCGAGACACATTTCCGCCTCGCCCTCGATGATGAAATAGACCTCTTCCTGCTCTTGATTATGCCACGGAACCTGCCCCCCTCGTGGTTCCAGCGTGACATAACCCATCGAAAAATTCCGAGCCTGGATGGGCGAGACGCCCCCGACCAGATTCTGCGTACGCCGCCGCGCTGGATAGGTGCGCCCGGCAATATTTTTAAGGTCCGCGATAATCATCGGTTATATGCTCCTCTGACGACGATGATGAGGCTGCCGGCACTGCCGATATTTCCGCCGCTCGAAAGGCGCCGCCACCTGCTATCGGTTCCTGTCGAGTCCTCAACAGCGCCCGCAGGACGGCGCCAAAACCGGCCAACAGGGCACAGATAAAAATCAAGGAGCCAGCCATTGGAACAAGTCCGAACACGTACAGTGCCGCCAGACCCGCCGCAAGCACCAAGAGCGCCTCGCGCACGCCCTGGGGGCCACGACGTCGAAGCAAAACGCCTCCCAAGGCGAGGGCAGCCGTGAACTGCGAGAGAAAAAGCAAAACTGCCGAGGTCGCGGAGAGCACGAGGGCCAATGGAATACCCACGTACGAGACCATCGCGAGAAGCGCCAACATCGGGATCAGACCGAGGGCGAGCGCACCGGCCGCCAGAGAGGAAAAAAATGAATGACGCCACAGGCGCGCACCCGCGCCGGCAAAATCCGGAAATAGAAGGACGAAAGGAATGCCCACGAGTAGCGCACCGGCATAAAGGAAGAGAGGAAATGCCAGGTTGCGTCGCGGCGCCGGCGGCAACGGCGACCTCGCCACTTTGCCCGTAATGGTCACGCGAGGGCCCGGGATGAACTCCGTTGACGAGACATAGACGAGATCGCCCTCTATGCGCGTGCCTGGCAACGCGCGAATGTCGTTCGCACGGATACGTATGTGACCGCGAATCACGCCGCCGAGCGTCACGCTTCCGGCCGAGAGACTCAGCGGACCTTCCACATTGCCGGCGACGAGGGCGTCTTCCGCCCAGACCGTCACGCCCCCCTTAATGTTTGCTTCCGAGCCGATGCGCACCGTCCCTCCGACCGCCACCAGACCGTTGCCGATAACACCGGAAACCCGGATCGTGCGCCCCCCCAACCGCGCATGATCATGGATGTTGCCGGTAAGGGAAATTTCATTCCCGACGGCCCATACGTCGTTCGAACCGTTCCCCGTCCAGTCGATCCTCTCCGCGAACAGAAAAATGTCGTCGGTGGCAAGCCCCTCGAAGCGAATCTCATTGGCAAAAACAACGATAGGACTCAGCAAGGTCTCATCCGCGAGCACTGTGAAGTTCTTCGTGTTGACGACGGTGTGGGCGGCGACGGTTTTGGCGCCAATGGCCGCCAGAACGAGAATCACGACGCTCATGATACGCTTCATGGCACGTTGCTCCGCGTGGGCGGCTCTTCCACCGGTTCCACAATCAGCCACACACCCTCGACGCCCGTTACGCGGAAGCGCCGTCCCGCGTCGAGCCAGATGCCTTGGGTGATGACATCACGCCTGCGGCCCTCCACAAGGCCGACGCCGGATGGGCGTAACGGAGAAAGCGCCATGCCCTCCTGCCCGATCAGTGCGCGCCTGTCGGTGTCGTCGAGTTTGAAGTCGCGACCGTTTCGATTAAGTGTCAGCTTGCGGCCCGGGGCGGTTTGGGGGAAGATTCGGATCCACAGGAAGATCGCGAGGGCGGTCAGCCCGATGATCCCGATTGCGCTAATCAAACCGTTGACCCATCCGAAACCGAACCCGATCACGACGGCGGCCAGTAGCGCCGCTCCACCCAGAATGCCCAGGATGCCTCCGGGGACGAACACCTCCGCACCCAGCAGCAAAGCCCCACAGGCCAGCAGAATGATGTACAGACGGATCATCGCGGGACTCACGCGGACTCTTGAGGCGGAGCCGATTCGGAGACCACAAACACGCGGCTTCCCTCCACACGCACGATTCGGATTTTTCTTCCACACTCAATAAATTCGCCTTCCGCTATGACGTCCATTCGCTGGCCGTCCACAGATGCAATGCCCGACGGACGCAGCACGGTCAGCGCCACTCCGGAGCGACCGACAAGCTCGGGGCGATCGGGGGCAGACGCGTAGCCACCGGCGCGCGAGGTGGCCGCGGTGAGCCAAAGCCGCCGCGCCAGCGGAGTACGGGGTAACCAACGGCCTAGCAGCACGCCACCGACAGCGATCCCGATGATTGAGAGCGAGAAGCTCCGAATCGCGGGCGCGAGGCTGGCAAAAGAAGGCCACCAGGGACCCGCCGGCGGGCGATGGGCCATGCTCAGCAAGATGCCGGCTGCCATGAGCAGGAGGCCTATGAAACCCACCATGCCGAATCCCGGAATGAAGAAAATTTCAATGAGCAACAGCGCAAACCCGACGACAAAGAGCAGCAACTCTTCCCAACCGGCCAAGCCGGCAATATGGTGGCCCCAGAAAAAGGCAGCCAGGCACAGGAGCCCAAGAATGCCCGGCAGTCCGAACCCGGGCGTGCGAAACTCGATATAGAGACCCAGCGCTCCGGCGATCAGCAACAAGGGGGCAAGCGCTGCAACAAATCGGGCCAGACGCTCGGCGGAGGTCACTTCGAGCTGGCGAACGTTGGCATTTTCGAAGCCGATGACCCGCAGAAGTTCATTCAGATCGCGCACCGTTCCACTGGAAAGCAAGGGGCGATCACGTCCCGGATAAATGCGCGCGGCTTCCTCATTGGTCAGCGTCAGCAGTTCACCGGCCTTGGAGACGACCTGGTCGCCGATGCGCAACTCCTTTTCCGGCCGTACCATCGCCTCGGCGACCTCGTCGTCGTGTCCGCCCTGTTGCGCCGCGGCGCGGAACATAGAAGCGAACGCCGAATTGATTTTTTCCTTCACCGAATCGGGTATCTCCTGTACCCCGCCCCAGGGCGTCATCATCATCGGCGCGGCGGCGCCGATCGTGCTGCCGGGGGTCATATAGATGTGACGGGTGGCCATGGCGATATAGGCGCCGGCGGAGAGGGCGTTTTTCTCCACCAACGTATAGGTGGGGAGCCGGATAAACTGGAGAATCTGCACGATATTCTGCGCCGCATCGAGACGACCGCCGGGGGTGTCCATCACAAAAATCACCGCCGCAGCCTTTCCCCGCTCCGCCTCGGCGACGCCGCGGCGCACGACATACACCAGCGCTGGTTCAATCATGCCACGGATCGGAATGACATAGATCACGGGCTGATTTTGTGAGGCGGGCATCGCCGGTGACGCCGCCGTGTCCGCCCGGCCACACGACAAGGCCGAGAGGATAAGGCCCAGACACATCAACCGCCTGTTCATGGCGCACAGCATATCCTTGGAGGGTACGAAAATCAACGCACGTCGTCATTCCACGAGGGGTTGGAGCAGGGTGTCTATGTCCTGGACGAAGTTGACCCTGAAGGGCGGGAGCAAGCGCAAAGGAATGAGAAACGGCTGATCTCTCTTGCCTGTGACCCATTCGTCCAGAATTTCGCACGGAGCCGTGCGCCGGGCGGAGGCGGATGGACCCCGCCATGTTTAGGTCCGCTCCGAAAGCGGCCGAACAGCTCAGACCTCTTCCACGCATCCGCTTTCCACGCACGCCTCATAGCGCATTGAAGTTTTTTCAACCCCGCGGCTTGATCCACGAAAGCGTTTTCGTTTAATATCGTCAAAAGCATAAACATTTATCGATTGGAATAAAACCGATGAGCTCCACCGAACTCCCTGATCATATTGAAACAATCGAACAATTGGACGAACTGCTGAGCCGGCCGAGTCCGGCAGCGATTGAGTTTATGCGCGCACTCGAAGGCGATATCTCGGTCATCGGCGCCGGAGGAAAAGTGGGGCCGACGATCTGCCGCCTGGCGCGCCGTTGCATCGAAGCGGCCGGCGTGAAGAAACGGGTGATCGCCGTGGATCTGATGCCACTGCCCGCATTGGAGGCGATTGGTGTGGAGAGCCGGCCTTGTGACCTGCTGAACTGGGAGGCTGTTCGCCAGCTGCCGAAAACCGAAAACGTCATTTTTATGGCCGGACGCAAGTTTGGTTCCACGGGAGCGGAGCATTTGACATGGGCGATCAACGTCATCGTCCCTTACCATGTGGCGACGCATTTTGCCGGTACCCGCATCGCGGTGTTTTCGACCGGCTGCGTATATCCTCTGGCCCATGTGTACTCCGGCGGAAGCGTCGAAAGCGATCCTCCGGCGCCCGTCGGCGAATATGCGATGTCCTGTCTGGGCCGGGAACGGGTATTTGACCGTGCGGCGGAAACCACGGACACGCGGATCATTCACATCCGACTGAATTATGCCGTGGAGCTGCGATACGGCGTGCTCTTCGACATCGCATCGCGCGTGTGGCACCATGAGCCGGTGGATGTGACCACTGGTTTTGCGAACGTGATCTGGCAGGGCGATGTGGGCAATTATGTGCTGAGGAGTCTCGGCTTGACGTCAAATCCACCGACGATTCTGAATGTCTCCGGGCCAGAAACGTTCTCCGTGCGGCGCGTGGCGCGGCAGATCGGCGAGCGAATGGGTCGCACGCCTGTGTTCACGGGCGAAGAAAATGGCCTTGGTTATCTGAGCAATGCGAGCCGATGTCATGCGCTCTTCGGTTATCCCTCCGTGCCGCTGGGGCGGATTATTGAATGGACATCGGATTGGATCATGCGCGGCGGCCCGAGTCTCGGCAAGCCCACGCATTTTGAAACGCAGAACGGAAAATACTAATTCCCTGGGGAACGGCGTCAGAGATCCAATGGGGAAGATCCCTGTGAAACATGCCGCCAAAGACGAGCTGAAGGTGGGAATCATCGGACTTGGCCATCTTCATCCACGCGCCTATATGCCGCTCTTCACGGCAGTACCGGGGGTGCGGGTGGTCGCGGCCATGGATCCTTCGCCATCGCTTCGCCAAGAGTTCGGAGCGGAATTCAACATCCCCGTGTACGCGTCTCTCGACGAACTGCTCGCTGCACATCGTGTAGATATCGCAGCGATCTTTTTGCCACATGCCGACTGCCCGGCGGCGGCGGAGGTTTGTGCACGCGCGGGTGCCCATCTGATGGTCGAGAAACCGATGGCCGCTGATGCCGGTGGTGCGGCTCGCATTGTGCGGGCGGCTCAGCGATATGGCGTGCAACTCACCACAGGCTACTGCTGGCGGCTTCATCCGGCGGCTATAGAGTTCAAGCGGCTGGTGCAATCGAACGCTATCGGCCGGATGATCGGCGCGGAAGGCCGTTGCGCGGCAGGGCGGCTGCAACGTTATATCGAGGGCCATTCTCCCTGGATGCTGCAGCGGGCGCGATCCGGCGGGGGACCGATGTTCAACCTCGGTGTGCACTGGATTGATCTCTTCCGCTGGATATTGGAGGAGAACGTCGTCGAGGTTTCGGGCTGCAATGTCCACGTGAACCGCCGCTACGACATCGAAGACAACTCCATGGCCCTGTTGCGCTTCAGCGGCGGTGCGGTAGTGACGCTGAACATCAGTTACACCGTGCCCGACGCCTTCCCTCACGGTCGAGATCTCTATCTGGCCGTGCGGGGAACCCTCGGATGCCTCTCTTGGGCCCCCGCCTATGAGGGCGAACGGGATGAAATATTCTTATGTAGCGATCATCCGGATTATCGGGCCTCGCCACGACGCCACTTGGGATTCGAGCTGCCTCCCGTGCGGGGTTATTCTGGCATCATGGGGTGGAATTACGTCACCGATTTCATCGCGGCCATCCGGAACGGTTCGCCGCCGGCCATTCGTGGTGAGGACGGTGTCGCCGCACTGCGAGTGGTTGAAGCTATTTATCGGTCTGCGCAGAGCCGCCGCTGGGAACGTGTGCGCCGATAAAGTCATTCGCGCATCTTTCACTGCCGTAAATAACCATCAACTTGCCATGAAGAAGCGCGCCCGCAAACGAGGGCCGTGGTCTTCCCTCGTCCATTCGAGTGGCAAGAAAGAATAACCGAGATATGTCATCCGTCCATACAGAGGAGCGGCGGAAAGCCGCCCTGCTCGTGCGGGCGCGAGATGGCGATATCGAGGCGTTTGCCGAGTTGTTTGAGCCGTTGCGCGCCAAGGCGGTGGCGGTCGCGGCCCGTATTGTCGGTCCGGATCGAGCGGAGGATGCGGTGATGGATGCTTTTTTACAGGCATGGAAGGCGCTGCCAAATTTTCGTGCCCAGTCGAGCCTTTCAACGTGGGTGCTGCGCATCGCGCGTAACCGGGCGCTCGATCTCTTGCGCGCCGAGAATGTCCGCCGCGCCGATCCGCTCGACACGCCCGACCATGAAGGTCGGGTCTGGCATCCGGCGGATTCCACTTCCGCCACCCCCGCCGAGATTGTGGAACGGCGCGATCTGGCCGCCTTTTTTGTACGCGCCCTCGAACGTCTGCCGGCCATTCACCGCCAATGCCTGTTGCATCGTTACGTGGATGGATTTAGCTACGGTGAGATCGCCGCCGCCATGGATGTCTCCATAGGGACGGTCATGTCGCGGTTGTTTCACGCGCGGCGCAAGTTGATGGCGGTCTTGCGTGAAGCGGGCGTCGAAAACCTGCCAGACGAGGAGAGGCACACATGAGTCGCGACATCTTTCGTCATCTGAAACACAATGCCGGACGCTACCGGGCACCCACGGGTCGTTCCGCCACGGAATTTTGGGAAGAATTTCGCGCGCGCGCCGCGGTCCTTTCTCCTTCCTGCGAGCCGGTCTTCCAAGAGGCCCGGGCGAGGTTTCATCCGCTCGCGGGTTTCGTGGCCGCCACAGCGGCCATCGCCGCAGCGGTGGGGCTGTATTTTCTCGCCGACCGTGCTCCAGCTCCGGCACCACCAACGGTCTTTTCACTGGCTGCAGCCACCGCTCGCGTGCCCGTCATGATCTGGCGCGATGATGTCACCGCGGCGCTGATCATCTGGATGGACGATCCATCGGACCCGTTTTCACCGCCTTCCGGAGGTTAATATGCGTTTCGGTATCTTCCCAACTATGGCAAGTCTTCGGTTTGTGCTGCTGCTCGTGGCGTCGTTGAGCGCAGCCTCCCTGGGCGCCACGGCGGAGGAACGGCTGACGATTCGGCTGGTTCATGCCACGAACGAAGGCGTACCCGGTGCATCGCCTGAATTACGTGATATCACCGGCCTGCTGGAGCGCAATTTGCCGTTTCGCCGTTTTCAGTTTCTCGAGAGCCGCTCGATCCGCCTCCCCGCCTCGGAAACGGTTGTCTTTGAGGCAGGTCTGACGATGCGCTGTGAAGGGGATTCGCGGCGGCTATCCGTGCTGGTTCGAATGGGCGAGGCGGTTTTGCTGCAGACCCGCGTTTCGCTTTTGCGCGGTACGCCGCTGATTCTCGGCGGCTTCGCTGCGCCGGGCGGACGCCGGCTGCTGATCCTTATGGTTCAATGAGCCGCTGCACCAGCTCGGCCAGGTCCATCACTTCCTGGGTCCCCGTAGACATGTTCTTCAGTATGAAGACGCCCTTCTCCGCCTCGGCCGCACCGCGGATCACGGCCCATGCCGCACCGGCCCGGTTGGCCGCACGCATCTGTGCTTTGAGGCTCCGACCCGCGAGATCCATGCCGGCGGCGACACCCCGACGCCGCAAGGCCTGAAGCAGCACAAGCAAGTCCCCCATCTGGGCGGCATCGGCGGCGACGATCCAGACGCGCGGACGAACTGCCGACTCGTCCGGACGCACACCGTATTTTTGCAATGCGAGGACGAGTCGCTCCAGCCCGATCGCGAATCCGACGCCCTCCAGCTCACGCCCCCCCAACTGCATGCGGTATCTTCCGCCGCCCGCGACCGCGTCTTGTGCCCCCAGCGCCGGATGGGTGATTTCCCAGATCGTATGAACGTAGTAATCCAGGCCGCGCACCAAGCGAGGATCGTGTGCGACCGGAATATCCAACAGATGAAGCAGCCGGAGCACTTCGTCGAAATAGCGGCGGGATCCTTCGCCCATGAACTCGGTCACGGGGGGCAGGGTGTCCGCCACGGCCCGGCACTGGGGAACCTTGCAATCGAGAACACGTAATGGATTGACTGCAAGCCGGCGGCGACAGTCCTCGCAGAGCGCGTCTGAGCGTCCTCCCAAACCGGTGCGGATACCCGCGACAACCGAAGGTCCATCCGCCGGAACACCGCGGGTGTTGATCCTAAGCGCGAACCCCTCAAGTCCGGCCGCTTGCAGAAGATGAACCTGCAATGCGATGCATTCCGCGTCAGCCGCAGGAGACGCGGGTCCGAGGGCTTCGACGCCAATCTGGTGAAACTGCCGGCGGCGACCAGCCTGGGGCCGCTCCGCCCGGAACATCGGCCCCATATAGTACAGACGTGCCTCCGCTCGATCGGAGCCGCCGGAGGCCACCCATCTCATGACGCCGGCCGTTCCCTCTGGCCGCAGCGCCATTTCCCGTCCTCCGCGATCTTGGAGGAGGTACATTTCCTTTTGTACGACGTCGGTAGCTTCGCCGATGGCGCGCACAAATAGAGAAGCACGCTCCAGCAGCGGCGTGCGCACCTCCAGGAATCCATAGCGGACCAACAGTTGGCGGGCGACCTCCTCCACGCGTTGCCAGAGAAAAATCTCCGGCGCACACAAATCCGCCATTCCTGGCGGCGGCTGCAATTCCGCATCGCTCATGCTCGTTGTTCAAATCCCTGTGACCATGCGGCGCATGATTTTGCCCGGTTTGAATTTCACCACGCGCCGTTCCGGAATGACGACAGTGTTTTCCGGACGATTGGGATTACGTCCGACGCGGGACTTGCGGGTTTGCAGCTTAAAGACGCCAAAATTACGAAATTCGACCGTTTCGCCCTTCGCGAGGCTCTCGACAATGCCTTGTAAACATCGATCCAAGACTTTCGCGACATTCGTTTGATGCACTCCGGTTTCCCCCGACACGCGCACCACGAGATCACGTTTCGTCATGGCTCACCTCCCACGGTCAGTTTCTCGACCGCTTTACACAAGCTAACATGCCTGGTCACAGGGTCAAGGCGCAAGCGTTTCTCTCGCGCCCGCGAGTCAACATCTTCCTATCGGACCTTGCGATGAATGATCAAACACACCAGGGCGCCGGCGATACACAGCAATGCCAGACTTTTGTTGAAAAGGTAGAAATGATCCTGAGGATCGATTTCGACCACCGGCTCGCCCGGACGCACCACCTCGTTCACCCGCGCGAGAACTGCCCGTGCCACTCCGCCGGTGGGCGCCCGGATTTCGCGCATTTCCACCGCGCGCCGGGCTTCTGCCAGATCGGCGGCCAGACGGGCGAGATCGGCCGTTTTTCGCTCCGTCTCAACGGCGCTACCTTCAGAGGCGGAAGATCGGCCCGTTCCATTGAGCTCCTTCAAACGCTGTTCGAGTTCGGCGAGTCGAGCTTCCTGAACCTTGCGCTGAAGTACCGCTAATACCATACCTGTGCGCACCGGATCATTCGGCCGCACAAATACTTCCGTGATGACGCCACCCATTTCAAAGGCTACCGGCACCCGCAGGGGATGTTTTTCCTGCACACTGGGCGGAGGAAACCAGCCGTCACGTACCGCCCAGGCGCCCAACATCAAAAGACCGATCGCCCAGTATAGAAAATCCCTTGTTCCTTCGACCGCATATTTACGCGCCATCTTCCTACCCTTCCAGCCCCTTTCGGACTTGACCGACCAGCCATGTGACCGCTTCGGCCGGCGGCAGTTCCACGACGTCCCCGCCGGCGCGCCGCCGTATTTCGACCACTCCGCGCGCAAGCGAGCGCTCACCCACCGTAACGCGGAACGGAAGGCCGAGCAGGTCGGCGTCATTGAATTTCACGCCGGGACGCGCGTCGCGGTCATCGAGCAAAGGATCCAGCCCTGCCGCACCCAGTTCGGCATAGAGGCGTTCCCCCGTTTCTACGCATGCCGCATTCTGCAGGTTGACGACAACCACCTCCACCGACCAAGGCGCCACGGAAATGGGCCAGCGGATGCCCTGCTCGTCACGATTTTGTTCGATTACCGCTTGCAGGGTGCGCGTCACCCCAATGCCGTAACACCCCATGATGACTGGCTTGCGCACCCCCGACTCGTCCAGAAACTCCGCACCGAGGGCACGGCTGTATTTGGTTCCCAGCCGGAATACATGGCCAACCTCGATGCCACGCTGTTCACGCAGGACGCCGTCGGAACAGCGAGGACAGGGATCGCCCCCGCGTGCAAAGGCAAGATCCGCGAATGCCAGCTCGCCCACGTCGCGTTCGAAATCCACATGCACCACATGCGCATCGGCCCGATTCGCGCCGGCAATCAAGCCGCGCCCGCCCCGCAACCACAGATCGGCCCAGATCGGCACGTTGAGGCCGATCGGGCCCGCAAACCCCACCGGTGCGCCCGTCACGCGTTCGATGGTAGCATCGTCGGCCAACGTCAAGGCCTCAGCCCCCGTCGCGCGGCGCAGCTTGATCTCGTTGAGCTCGCGGTCCCCCGGCACGAGCGCGGCAATCGGGCGACTGTCGGCCAGATAAATCAGCGTCTTGACCAGGCGGGACGGCGCCACGTCGAGGTATTGAGACACCTGCTCGATTGTCCGCGCCCCCGGGGTGGCGACTATCTCCGCCGGAGCGCGATCCTCGGGCCACTCTATCCGCGGCGCTGTTGCCGATTCGGCGCGTTCACGGTTTGCCGCATACGCGCATCGCTCGCACTCGACTAGGCCGTCCTCGCCGGATTCCGCCAACACCATGAACTCGTGCGACGATTTACCGCCCATCGCGCCGGTATCGGCTTCGACGGCTTTTGTTCGAACGCCGCACCTTTGAAATATGCGCTCATAGGCGCTGTACATCGCCCGATAGCTCGCATCCGCACCCGCTTCGTCCGCGTCAAAACTGTAGGCGTCCTTCATGATGAATTCCTTGGCCCGCATTAGGCCGAAACGGGGCCGTATTTCATCGCGGAACTTCGTCTGGATCTGATAGAACGTCCGCGGTAACTGCCGCCACGAATTGATTTCGCGTGCGACGAGGTCCGTGATGACCTCTTCGTGGGTCGGGCCGAGAACGAGATCGCGTTCCTGTCGATCGCGAACGTGAAACATGACATCGCGCAATGTCTCGAGGCGACCGGTCCGCGCCCACAGATCAGTCGGTTGCAGGGCCGGCATAAGCACTTCCAGCGCACCAGCGCGGTCCATTTCTTCGCGGATTATTTGCTCCACCTTGCGCAACGCCCGAAGGCCGGCGGGGAGAAACGTGTAAAGCCCCGCGCCCAGCCGCCGCGCCAATCCAGCGCGCAACAGAAGCTGATGGCTGGGAATTTCCGCTTCCAGCGGCGCCTCTCTGAGAGTGGGCAATAATTGTCGGGACCATCGCATAACGCACCTCGAAATCTTGGCGTGCCGCTCCGGCGCAACTTCGGCCGGCAGGACCGCTTGTTGCGCATCATAAGGTTTTGCCGCCGGATGGCAATGCACAAGGGCATCGGCGGAGTCGCGGCGCCTCAACGATCAATGCACAGGCCTCCTCTTCAACGGCTTGACGCGGAAAGGGCAATGGCGCCTCACCCCGCCGACGGAAGCCAACGCCTTATTCCATCATTACACGGATTTTATCCTGCGGGTGTGAACGCCTCCGGAGAGGACTGGGAGGCGGCGATTTTTTCCCATCGATTAACGGATCACGATTTTGGACAGATCGACTTTTGGGGGGGGATATTGCGGGCGCAACGAACGCAAGCCCTCCAGAAAAATCTCCGCAATGGCTAAGTCGCGGAACCATTTGCGGTCGGCGGGAATGACATGCCACGGCGCCCAAGGCGTTCCGCAACGTTCGATCGCGTCTTCGTACGCGGCGATATAGTCGTCCCAGCATTCGCGTTCACGGGCATCCGCCGGATCAGCTTTCCAATGCTTGGAAGGATCGCGGAGTCGTTCTTCCAAACGTTGGCGCTGTTCTTCCCGGCTGATATGCAAAATAAATTTGAAGATCGCTGTTCCGTTTTCCGTCAGCATCCGCTCAAAGTCATTGATCTGGTCATAACGTTGTTCCCAGACTTTTTGTCGAACCAGATTCTGGACACGCACGATCAGCACATCTTCATAATGTGAGCGATTGAACACGCCGACCTCTCCGCGCGCGGGAACCGCCTGGTGGATACGCCACAGGAAATCGTGCGCCAGTTCCGAAGGCGTCGGGGTCTTGAACGATGTGACGCGACATCCCTGTGGATTCAGAAACGTGAATACGCGCCGGATGACGCCATCCTTGCCGCCCGCATCCATGGCCTGCAGAACCACCAGCACGGCCCGCCGCTGTTCGGCATAGAGCCGATGCTGCCAATCCGCCATTTGAGGCCCGATAATTTCCAGCCGGCGTCGAGCCTCCGATTTTTCCATGCCGTCGCCGCCCGCGGTTGGCCAATCCTCCAGCCGTATTCGTTTTCCCGGCGGAATCCGGAATTTTTTTGTCCAGTTTTTCATGCGTCTGCGTCTCCGTGACCTTCCCTCCCTCGACAAGAAACGGAGGTCCATGACAAAACTGTTTCTGTTGACGCTGGTTCGCCCTTTCCATCGAGATCGCACAACGCCCGGCGTGCCTGAGCGCGCCAGCGATCGGGCCGGTCGGGCGGGATGTACCAGAAGAGCGGATGAAGACGTTCGCGGTACTCCTCATCACTCATGCGCGCAATACCCTCGGGCGTCAGAAGATCACCGAGGGCATCGAGCCACGGCGCATCTCGTCGCTCCACCCATTTGTCTTTGTTGAGGGGGCAGGCCGTCTGGCAATCGTCGCATCCATATATCCACGTCCCCATACGGGACCACAGGTCGGGTGCGATCGGCCATGGCGCGGCATAGGTCAGCCATGCCACGCAGCGATCCATGCGCAGGACCCGCGGTGCGCAAAGGGCGCCGGTGCGGCAGGCATTAAGACAACGGCGACAGCGCGGCGGACAAGGATCGTCGAGGGTCGGGGGGGCCGAAGGCAACTCAGCGTCCACGCGCCAGCATTCGATATTGATCCAAGACCCCTCAGCTTTCGTCACCGCGAACGTGTTGCGCGCCAACCGCACCACGCCGGCGCGCGCCGCTGCCCAGCGATCCGATGTCCCCGAACCCCGTTTCACCCGCAGCCCCATGGCGCGCAGTGCCTCTGTCATGCGCCGGGGCATGATATGATCCGGGTGGGCGGCGAGGCGACGATCGAAAAGATAATTTCGCCCGATATATCCGACGATGCGCCGCGGCAGACGGTGATCGCCATAGCGGCGTACGGCGACGACAAGGGTCTTCGCCCACGGGGCGTCGGCACAGGGATTCACGCGAAATCGAAACCGCTCGTACAGCGCGGCCGCGTCGGGAAACTCGCGTATGAGCCGCGCAATCGCCGCCTCATATTCGACAAACGGAGAGGTGTCGGTAAAACCGCAGGCGACATAACCCAGCGATCGAGCGGCTTGCCGGATTTGCTCGGCTGTTTCGGCTGGAGAAAGCCTTGGTGCGCTCATCGCGATGATCCCGTGAGGCTTTCGAGAGGCGCCCGTTGCGACCTCGAACACGTCATCGCTTCAGCCACCAGTGCGCCGTGGCACTGATGACACAGATGCCCGCGAGCGCGATGCTCACAGACATCACCAACAGACCCCATCCCCAGGCGTTCGGCGCGACACGGTCTATCATGAGGCTATAGGCCAACAATCCACCGGCAGCAAGAATCAATACGGCCAGCCACCACAAGCCCGATCGAGAACTCGGCATAGTGTCCACCTCACGGTTTCCATTATAGCAACAGAAGCGGCGGAATCCAAATACATTCTCTTTGGGCACGTCGCCCCAAAGAGCCCCGCCGCCCGATGCGATTCCATTCGCCGCCATCATCGGGCGCAGCTGTTCGGCCAGTTAACCAGACGCCAATCGAAAACCGTGAAAAGGGCTGGGGCGCGGCGGTGGAACAGCGCCTGATACGCGTCTTGTGCCGTGCGTGGATCGGCACGCGCCACGAGGCCCTCGATCGGGATGCGGCCCTCCGCCAGCCAGCGAAGGGAGGTGTCGTAGCCGGTGTGAATGCTGTGGGGCTGGAAATCGGCGGCATGCAGAGGCAATTCCCATTCCCAACCGCTCCGCAGGATGACATACCGGTGGAAAACCAGCGACAACAATTCATGCGCAAACACTTCGGTCTGGCGGCGCCAGGGAACGCCGACGAGGACGACCTCGCCCCGTTTGCGCACGACTCTGCAGGCATCGAGCACCGCCTGTTCATGCCCGGAACATTCCACCACCAGGGCGATGGTTCCGGCGACAGCCTTGTCTTCGCATGGAATGCGGTCGTACACGCGGCAAAGGCCGGATCGCTCCACCCATCGTCGGCGTTCCTCGCCGGGTTCGACGACGAAGACGTCATACCCGCTGAGGGCGAACATCTGGGCGGCGAGATAGCCCACCGGTCCCGCCCCGGTGACCATAACCCGGTCGCCGGGGCGCGCGGTGGTGGTCATCAGGGTGGTCATGGAAACGCCCATCAGTCTCGCCAGCACGGCCGATTCGGGCGCCAACCCCTCCGGCACGCGATGCGCCGCCCGTGCCTCGACCTGCTGAAAACTGCGATGGGGCCCCATGCAAAACAACAGCTCGCCCTTGGCTACCCCTTGCACTTCGGTTCCGATTTCATCCGCGGCGAAGACGGCCGCATAACCAGGGAAATTGGGGAACGACGCCCCCGTGTAATTCCACGCGAGCTCGGTGCCGGGGCTGATGAGAGTACACACGGTGGGACCCCGAACGTCATTCGCGCGCAGCGAGCCGGGAGGCGCGATCTCCACCAGTTCCGCGCGCTCCCGAGCGACGATGGAGACAGCCATCGGTTTCATAGTGCGATCCCCTCCCGATCCGCCACGCTTCGAATGTGGGCGGCCGCCACGCGATATTCCTCTTCCGAGGGCAGGTGTTCGAGCATCAGCGGCACGTCCGCATCTAGTCGGTTCAAAGCCTTCAAATACGCGGCGTAGTCGAGGCAGCCCAGTCCCGGCCGGACTTCGTCAAGATGCACGGTGAGCTTGTCGCGAAGGAGAATATCTTTCGCATGACAGGACTTGATGTGGGGGCCCAATTTGTCGAAACAATCTTCGATCAGCGCGCGGTTTGTAAAATAGCGTTGAGGACTGCACACCAGGTTGACGGGATCGAGATGCACGGCGAACGCTTTGCGATCAATGGCCTTGATCAGCCGGAGATACGTATCCGGAGAGTCGGGATACATCCAAGGCATGGTCTCAAGGGTATAAAAGGTGCGCGTCGGATGGATCGCGTCAATGATCTCGCGGACTGTCGCTACGATGCGGTCGAAGGTTTCCTCGGTCAGGTCGGCAGCATCCGGTCCGTCCCATTTTTTTCCGCGCGATCCGGCAATGTTCACGCAGCAGCGCGCACCGATACGGTCCGCCAGCGACAACGAAGCCTTGCACTTTTCAAGGGCCGCTTTGGCCGTATTCGGATCGGGGCTGAGCGGGTTGCTCCAGGCGCCTACTTCGGCGATGATGATGTCAGCCCGGCCTGCCGCCGTCGCAAAAGCCCGAACAGTGTCATCATCCGCGGTGGGAGAAACCGGACAATACGCCGCGCGGTAGCCTGCCGCGGCGACGGCCGCCACCCATTCCTCCGGTTTGGTGGGCTTCGTGAATATAGGTCCACCTAGCCTCATGGTTTTAAGCTTTGTTATTAAAACTCCATGCTAACTTTCTCTTTGCCTCGTAGCAATCTGTTTCTTCCTGCCGACGAGCGCGTGATGGGTCCTTCGCCCGCCGCTAGCCCTCACACTGTCCCGTCCTCTCAGAGGTTGACACGAATGGGAGGGGCGGGACGGGATGAAAAGGGCGAGCGTGTGGTACCACTTTTTCCAAGCCTTGGAAAAAATTTTCGCTTCTTTTCCAAGCCTTGGAAAATCCGACAATCACGGGGCCTCTTACCGGCGTCACTTCGCGGGTCTTGGCCTGCTCGAATAGCCCAGAAAGAGGCCGGGCGAGACAACTTTGGTGTGGCGGCTTGTCTTCTCTCTCGCATTTTCGTTCTTGCCTTGACGCGCCTGATGTCGAGTCGCCGTGACGCTTTGCAGTCCGCCCCCTATGCATACCCTCGACGGCTTGCTCACGGCCGGGACTTCCGCGAATCTTATCCCTGTCCGAACGATTCATTTTGGCGAGCCGCTGTATCTTCACAACGTCATCCGCGCGTCGGTGACCGAACGCTTGCGCGTTGGTACCAGCATCGCTACAGTGGTAGGAGATGAAAACACCGCTGTATTCGGCGCATGTTGCACTCGGCGCCCGCATGATTCTGTTTGGCGGGTGGCACATGCCAGTCCAATACGAGGGTATCCTGCGAGAGCATCTCCATGTCCGTTCCCACTGCGGGGTCTTCGACACATGCCACATGGGCGAGTTGGAGGTGCGGGGCCCTCACGCGGCGGAGGACCTTGACCGTCTCATCACCTGCCGCGTCGCTGATCTCGCCGTCGGTCAATGTCGCTATGGGTATCTTCTCCATGAAAAGGGAGGGGTGCTCGACGACCTGACCTGTTACCGGTTCGCCTTCGATCGCTTCTGGCTCGTGGTCAACGCATCAACTCGCCAAAGTGATTTCGAGTGGATTCGCGACCATCTCTCGCCTTCCACCACGTTGGAGGACCGCTCCGACGCCCTCGCGAAGCTCGATGTGCAGGGACCAACCTCGCGCGCCAACCTCGAGCGCGCGTTCGACGTTCCGCTGCCGGACTTGGGTTATTTCCGCTTCGCTACGGCGCGGCTGGATGGCACGGATTGTGTGATTAGCCGGACCGGCTATACGGGCGAGTGGGGCTATGAGCTGTATTTTCCCGCCGAACGCGCGGCAGGCTTCTGGGAAAAGCTCATAGCGGCGCCCGGGATTCGGCCCGCCGGCCTGGGCGCGCGAGACACTCTTCGTCTCGAAATGGGCTATCCGCTCTACGGCCACGAGCTCGGACCGGAACGCACCCCCGCGGGCGTTGCGCAGGGGCGTTTTATCGATCTGGCCAAGCCATTTGTCGGCAGAGACCCCGTGAAGGAGGAATTGGAGCGAGGACCCCGTGAAAAGCTCGTGGGCCTTTTGTTGGATGGTCGACGAGCCGCTCGCGCGGGCGCCGAGGTGTACGCAAAGGAAGGGCGTGTTGGCGTCGTGACGAGCGGCTCGTTCGCACCGAGCTTGGATTGCGCGGCCGCGTTGGCGTATATCTCAGCGGAGGGGGCGAACCCTGGACAAATGGTAGAAGTTGATGCCGGCGTCACCAGGTTGAAAGCCCGCGTGGCGGCGCTGCCTCTCTACCGCAAAGGCACCGCTCGCGGGAGTCGCATCGAACGTCATGATTGAACGCGCTCAGATTAGCCACGGTCCACATATATGCAAATGCTTGGCGGCGGGTCTTTGGTTCGCCGTCGCCGTCTGGTCACTGGCCGAGGATCGGCCTTCGGAGGCCGATCAAATCGCACTCGGATTGAAAACACTGCCTCGCGACGTCGTGCAACAGGCCTACCAAAAAATTTGGAATCGCTATGTGCTGATGGCCCCCGGCGATCAGCTCGAACGGGCCTCGAGCGTCGGAGCCATCCGAATCGAGGGCGAGGTGCTCGGGCTGGCCAGCGGGCGGCGCGCCATCCTCCAGGCTGGGAAGCGGCGTTACGCGGTGGCGATGCGTTTCGGTGCCAAGTCCGTTGTCGGTCAGAAAATCCAGATCATGGCCGTTCGTTCCAGTGTTCCGAGTTTTTCCTACGAAGCCCAGACCAACACGCGTGAATCCCTCCCTCAATACAATGATGTCACGATGTCGTTTGATAAATTCGTGGAGAAGGTGCGCCGCGGCCATCACTTTCCCGAGGCGCCGGAACTCGGCACGAAACCAAACCGAGTTGGCCTGTTCCAGATCGGACGGGGCGAACGCAACAAGGTGGACGCCCTGGTGAGGGAACGGTCTCTGGAACAAACGACAAAACCAAGGGAGTGACGGCATGGGCGTTTTCTTCACCGAGGATGCGTTTCTGGAGAAATTGACCGCCGCTGATCCGGACGCCAGTGGATTGATCCGAGAACTGGAAGGTCTGGCCCGCGCCGGCGCCATCACCCAGGCTGAATCTTTTGCCCAACTACTGGAGGACGCTTGCGCCGAACGCGGTCGAACGGACGACGCCCTCGCCGCGCTACAGGCGCGCGCCTCGTGGCGGGAATCCGTTCCCGTTACCGCACGCGAACACTTTCGGGAACGAGCGCTCACTCTCCTCGGCGGAGATCGGGCGCGGCGGTCACTCGTGGATCACGCCGGTTTCGACAAGCCCATCCCCCTCCCGGAAGCCATCCGTCGTCTGCGAATATTGCTTCAGTTGCGCGAGGGGCTGTTGTGTCATGACCGCACGTGGGGTGCCGGCATCATACGCCGTATGGACCCCTTATATGGCCGTATCGGGATCGATTTCGAGAATCGGCCCGGGCACCAGATGTCTTACGCCTATGCGGCGGAGACCCTCACAATTCTTCCGCCGGAGCATCTACTTGCCCGGTTTCTCACCGACACGGATGCGCTCCGACGGACGGCCCGCGAAAACCCCGGGGAGATAGTGGAGTGGGCGTTGCGCGATTTTGGCCCTTTGACAGCCGACCAGATTCGGGAACGCCTTTCGCCACGCCTTGTGGCCGAATCGGATTGGAAAACCTTCTGGGATGCGGCTCGCAAGGCGTTGAAAAACCATCCGCGGGTGCGCGCCCCCTCGCGTCGAAGCGAGCCGTTTACGCTGCACGCCGAAGGCGAGCGCTATAGCGACGAATGGTTCGCTCAATTGACCACGCTGCGCGACCTCGACCGATTGATGGAAATGCTGGAAGAGAGGGCGGCTGAAGGCGCCCCCCTGCCGGAATCGAAGCTCGCCCTCGTGACCGAACGACTCGAGTTTGTCGCGCGCGGCGCCTCCGGCGGGCGACGCCCCGATCTCCTGGCTCGGGCGCGCATGTGCGCCGCTGATCTCGGCCTTCGGCCCGCCAGCCTCGAGCCCTCGCCGGCCGATAACCCATGGTCGCTGCCCCATCTGGTGCAAGCCTTGCGACGGTTGCCGGCCCGCAAGCTGGAACGATATCTGGCATTTCTCGACGCCCAGGACGCCGCGCGGACGCGCACGCTGCTTTTAGATATGCTGCCTCAACTTGATCTTGGCCCCTTCTCGGCAGCCATGGAATTCCTGCGCGCCCATGGCCATGAAAACGATTGCATCGAATGCCTACGCGGTTGGATGGCGCGCCAGGAAATTGGCGTCGTGGCAATGGCGTGGCTTTACCGCAATCTCGACCTTGCCGTCGAATGGAATATCGGTTCTCCCGCCGATCTGGGGCGCCGTGCGCTTGACCTGGCGGAGGAGTCGTTCAGCGGCGAGCTATTAAAGGCTCAAAAACAATTGAAAGAACGATTCGGCAAGCCGGAAACCCTCCGGCGGATACTTGCGGACATGAGTGAAAGCCAGCGCCGCGACTTCATCGCGCGCCTGCGCCGCTCTCCAGGATGGACGCCGCTTGACCGCCAGGCCATGCTCGGGCTTCTCGTTCGGCTATGCCCCGAATACGAGGCCCTCGTGGCCTCGGATACGACCGCCCCCAGTTCCAAAACGCCGGCTTTTGTCACCTGTGCGCTGACCTCTACACGCTCGTATGCGGAACGCCAAGCCCAGTTGCGGCGGTTGATCGAGGTCGAAATTCCAAAAAACAGCCGGGAAATCGGACATGCGCGCGGCTACGGCGACCTGAGCGAGAACTTCGAGTACAAGGCCGCCAAAGACATGCAGGCAATCTTGATGCGGCGGCGCGGTGAATTGGAACGACAATTGCGCGAAACGCAGCCAACGGACTTCAACAACATTATTTCTGATCGCGTTGTGCCCGGCGTCGGGGTTGAACTGCGTCGCGCGGACGGACGTGTCGAACGCTATCACATTCTCGGCGCCTGGGATCGCGACGAAACGCTGAACATCATTTCCTCCGAATCCCAGCTCGCCCGGGCGATAATGGGCCGGGCCGTCGGCGAGACCGTGGCGTTGCCGGATGACGGCGCCGGCCCCGCCGTGATCGAACGCATCCTTCCGCTCCCGGAATCGGTGCTCCTGTGGGCCCGCGGCGCCGATTCCGAAGCCGGCTCGACGTGAATGCCGACACTCCACCAGCTGCCTTGCGCGGCCGCTTCATTCAGTTCACGCGCTACAGCCTCTGTGGAGGTTTTGCCACCGCCGTGGATATGGCCGTCTTCTATCTGGCTTCATTGACGATCCTGCCCGCCCTGTCGCCCGAAGACCCCGTCGCTCGTTGGCTACGCCTTTCCGGTCCCTTTGTAGAAGAAGCACTGAGGTCCCGCCACTTCGTCATCAACCGCGTACTGGCCTTTGTCTTTTCGAATCTCGCGGCCTACGTGACCAATATCCTGTGGGTTTTTGAACCCGGCCGGTACCGTCGCCATGTGGAAATCACGCTCTTTTTCATCGTATCCGGTTTCAGCCTCGCCGCCGGCACGGCGATCGGTTGGAGTCTCATACGACTTGGCGGCTTAAGCACCACCTTCTCATACGGAGGCAATATTGCGGCCTCGGTGTTCATCAATTATGCCTGCAGGAAGTATATCGTTTTCAAGGGTTAATCTTTATGCCCGTGGCGTATTGACGGCGGGACTTGTGGTCGTGCTCGGCGGCTGCACCCCGGTCCGTCCGCTGCCGCCTCCTGTCAGCGGCAACGCCGGGGGAATTCCCTCGGCGCGACTGACGCCCGGCGAGCCCTGGACGGGCTGGGACGATGCCCGCGAACCGTTGATTTCTTATTTCTCTGCGCGCGAATGGACGGTTTCCGCCGAACCACCGGCCGCCGTTCAACTCGAACGCGCCACGGGCCGCACTACGGCCAATCGGCGCGCGATGCGGCTTTCCACCGCCGGCGCTCATGCAATCGAGCGCGTCTTTCTCCGTCCATCAGCTCCCTTTCCCATTCCCGAACCGTTCGATTCGGTGGAAATCAGACTCGGCGGAGATGACGCCACCCCGCTGATGGAGACGCGCCCTGAACTGATCGTCCACCTCACCACCGAAACCGCGGAAGGGTCAAAAACACGCGAAATCTCCCTCGGCGCCTTCCCCGCCCGCGGCTGGCGACTGGCTCATTATCGGATCCCAGACGAACATCCCCTCAAGGGCGCTTTTTTTTCAGCGATCGAAATCCGCCGCTGGGACCGACCCGCGGAATGTCCGCTTTTTCTCGACGGTCTGACCTTCTACCTCGAAAGCCGCGCCCCCATCGTGCCCGCGTGGCGCGCCGATCCCACGGAGTCGCGCCCCATGGCGTTTCTCAGTGATTCCTCGGAAGGCGACGGGCCTCATTCGTTCCTGCCCCCCGTGCCCGACCTCCCCATTGAAATCGCGCTGGATGTGGAAAGACACATCGCCGAGTTTGCTTACAGCGAAGACCAACGCCGCATCGCCTATGTGATCTCTTTCCGTGAAGGGATTCGTCGCGTGGAGGTTCGAGTGAATGGCGCGCCGGTCGGAGCGTTTGATGGGTTGAAGTGGGCGCCGGACGGCCCGCCCTCGGATGAACGATGTATCGCCTTCGGACGCGCGGCTTCGGGGGCGATTGAGATGGAGTTTTCCACCGGCCGCCGTGTTGGTCTCGCTTTGCATGGCCGTTCGCTGGTGTTCGATGCGACGGCGGATGACCGTGAAGTGGCCATGTTCGAAACGCCCGTCTGGAAGCAAGGGGACCCCGTCGCGATACCTTTTCTTAATGCGCCAAACTGGATCGGACCTGCGATTTGGCGGGCGGCGACGCCCGACGGCCAATTTCGGGGCGTCGCCGCGGCGTGGCTCGATCCGGAATGGACCGGTGCAACGCGGTGGGAATGGAGAACGCGGGAAGGCGAAATGCATCGGGCCTGCCGTGCCCTCTATGAGCCGGCGTTGCGGGTACGCCGCCCCCCCCTGCATGAACGCCTCGTATTCACCGTCGCGGCCCGTGTCGAGGATGTGCTGCCCGCATACGGGGAGCGTGCCGCCAAAAAACGAATTCCCCTGCCGACTTCAGGATTTCACGAATTCCCGGTGGATGACGACGCGCTCCATCCTCTCAGTCCGGTTTGGTCCCGGGATTTTTTGCGGCGCGATACCGAGGCCCAGTGGATCGAGTCTCCCGCGGAGGGTCGCTATGCGGTCAAATGGCCGATGCTGCCTCTGATTCTCGGCCCCACGATTGAGATGCGGCGGGAAGAATGGGATAAACCCGATACGGTTTTCGCCACCCTGCTTTCGGAGCGCCCGCCGTGGTCGGGTGTCGATTACGATGCGCGCGTTCCCCATCCGGCGCGTTTTCGCCCGCCCTGGATGGCCTGGCGGCAATGGATGCGCGAAGTCGCTCGACAGCATGGAAAACCCGTTGTCGGTCGTGACGACTGGGTCTGGATGAATGCGCCGGCCCTTGACGCCTGGCGAATCGCCCACGAACGGGCGGACGGTCTTCTGGCAGAGCCCGCCAACCCCATCTTTTCCCTCCTGCGACTGAATCCGCTCGGCGAAGGCCTGCTGCCTCCTCCGGCGGACGAAGCGGCGGGATTTTCGGACGCCGTCTGGGATCGGTGGACGGCAACGCTCCTATGGTATGGACTGTCGCCAGGCGCCGATTTGAACAAACTCGGCCCTCACGCCGACCGCGCGCAACGCCTGACGGAGGAAATCCGGCGACGTACCCGTGGTCGGGTGCCGGAACGTATCGCTTTTTACGCCGATCGCACGCCGGTCAGCGCGACAGACGCCTTGTATCTTTCACCTCCCTCATCGGCTTCGAGACTCTATCTGCGCTATGAACCCGGCTTGGAAATCTGGATCAACCGCGACCGCGTGGAACCGTGGCGTGTCGCTATCGGCGATCGGGATTGGACGCTTCCTCCCAACGGCTTCGCCGCGCGCGCGGACGGCTTCTTCGCCTTTTCCGGACTCACGGACGATGGCGCGCGCGCGGATATCGTGATGAGCGGCGATGAAATCTTTTTCGATCCGAGGGGCCGATGGGCGACCTTGCGCGACTGGGCCGCCGACGGCGCCTTCACTGCCCACATCGAGAAAACGACAGAGGGAGAAATTTGGAATATCACCCTGTTGACGACCGTGCACCGCCTCGCGGTGCGACGTACCCGACAGGAAAACCCGGTCATCATCTGCCATCCGGAAGGTACCGCGCGCGGCGAGTGGGACGGAGACTGGCTGTGTATTTTCGTCCCGGAAGGCGCTGTGCGATTGCGCATCTATTAGTCTACGCGTTGGTATGCCAAAGCAAACGAAAATTACAGATTTTTATTTCAGCTCCTGTCTAGTCGAATCTATATCTTGTTTTGCAATCAATTGTGAGAAATAAAAAATAATACAATGAAGCTCAACCGTGGTTCAAAAACTGGGTCCACCGCTCTCGTCAGCCTGTGGAATTGCCGCCGGCCTATCAACTTAAGGCGCGGCATCCTTTTGCCGATACTGCCCCTTTAACCCGGAATATTCACGAAGGGGCATGAAATAGTTGGAAAATAGTATTGGAAAACCTCTGTAACATGCGATCGTTTAGTCCGTTACACAAAACGGCATGCGAGGTTTTCCAATGACTGATGCTCCTACAGACTGTCTGCT
>CALLML010000108.1 GCA_938005705.1 uncultured bacterium | reverse complement strand
GCAGACAGTCTGTGGGAGGATCAGTCATTGGAAAACCTCGCATGCCGTTTTGTGTAACGGACTAAACGATCGCATGTTACAGAGGTTTTCCAATACTATTTTCCAACTATTTCATGCCCCTTCGTGAATATTCCGGGTTAAAGCCTCGCCATCCGACTCAGAAATTCAGCGTATTCTTGACGGGTCAAACAGATTAGACCAGTCTATTGCTGTTCATGCGCGCGGCGCGCACACGAAAGGAGTCGTCTTCATGGCGTCCAAAACGGGCGGATTGGGACGGGGACTGGCGGCATTGATCCGAGACAACACAACGACTGGCGTGTCGATCGAGAATCCCCAACGTGCTTCGGTGGATCGTATCCGATCAGCGTCTTGGCAACCTCGACGAACCTTTCGCGCCGAATCGCTGGCAGAGCTCGCCGAGTCCATCCGGTCCCAGGGCATTTTGCAACCTTTACTCGTACGCACGGTATCCGATGGCTATGAGTTGATTGCCGGCGAACGCCGCTTGCGCGCTGCCATCGAGGCCGGATTGACCGAAGTGCCGATCCGTGTTGTCGACGTGGACGATCGCGGGGCGATGGAATTGGCGCTCATCGAAAACCTGCAACGCGAAGATCTCAATCCGATCGAGGAAGCGGAGGGATATCGCCAGTTGATCGAGCGTCATGGCTTGACCCAGGAAGACGTCGCCCGCCGTGTCGGTCGCGCCCGAGCGACGGTTGCCAACGCGCTTCGATTGTTGAGTCTTCCGGCACCAGTCTTAGAATGGATTAAGGAAGGGACTCTTTCAACCGGCCATGCCAAGGCTCTTCTTTCTCTGCCCCTCGCGGAGGAGCAAATCGCGTTGGCCCGGCGAATTGTGCGGGAAGGGTTATCGGTCCGGGAAACCGAACGCTTGGCGGCACGAACCGTTTCGCCCAGGCGCTCACGCCGCTCCGCCTCCTCCAATATTCCGGAGGCCCATCTGCGGGATATGACCGAACGTCTGCAACGCAAATTTGGAACGGCGGTCCGGTTGACCCCTCCACGCATCCAGGCCAACGGCCGACGTGCGCCTGGCGAATTGATCATCGAGTTTTACACGCCGGACGATTTGGATCGTCTGATGGTTATTCTGGGCCTATCCGATGAAGGACTATAAGGCCCCCCCCTTTTCTGAGGATTCAATGCCCGAAGACGGCAGGCCATTCGACGGGACTTACTATTTCGGCGTTCTGGTCGAGTACGTGATGACCGCCGCACTGTTGCTGGCCTTCTATTACAGTAACGGGTCGGCTTTACTTGCGGAGGGTGTCTTTCGGGTATTCGGAGCTCGGTGGTGGCTCGCGCATGCGGCCTATCTCGGAGTCGTATTATTGGGCGCGGCGGCCGTGTTGTTTCCCCTTCATGCGAGGCGCGCGCGAAAACTGGCCGCCGCCTTGCCCCCTGCCGAAGAGGATGAAACGGCGACGACAGCCTGGCTCGGCATCTACGCTCGGGCTGTCGCCATGGACGCCGGATTCTCCTTCGCGTTCTTTTATGTCGTGTATGCGCTGCTGCGATGGTCGCCCCACCGTTGGTGGATGGTGGCCGCGACGGTATACATCGTCTTTGCCGTCCTTCTCCCCATGGTGATGGTGTATTGGGTACTCCCGCACCTTTATACCCCGGTGGCGCTGACAGATGACGAGATCACGACACAGGTTCGAAATGCCGGCGCCGCCGCCAAAATACACCTGCAGTTTGTCGGACAATGGACGGATGAGGACATCCCAGAGAATTCAGCTGTAACCCTGTCGAAACGGGCCCGCGCCATTTATTTCCATCGTGACTTGATTGAAAAGCTGACCCCCGACGAATTGGCCGCCATCGCCGCCCGGGAGATCGGTGGCACCCTACACCGCCATCGCCTCCTCCAGGCGCTTGCAGGGGCGGCCTGTGCCGTAGGCGGCTTTGGTGCCGTTCACTGGGGCGTTGCGGAATTGCTGCGGCGGGGCGCCCCATCTCCTGTTGAAGGCGTGCGCGCGATCTCCGCGTTTCCTCTGTTGGCGCTCCTCGTTCTCGCCGCCAGCGCCATCGCGCAGCCGGTCTATCGGGCCGTTCATCGCGCGCTGGTTTACGATGCAGACGCGTTCGCCGCCCGAATAGCCGGCGCGGATCCGCTCATCCGCGCCCTGCGCAAGATGCTGGACGATCCACCGCCGGCGCCGCGTTGGGTGGAATGGCTGTTTCTCCACGAACCCTCCACACGCCATCGGCTCGAAAGTCTTATCCGGGAGGTCCGGGCCCCATGAAGAACACGCCTGTCGGACATTCGCTGTCTCACCGGCCTCTACGTGTTGCGAGCGCCATTATGGATTCTCCGCGCAATTTTCACAACCCGCGCGGATGGCTTTCGGAGGCCCTTTTCGAGCGCGCGCGTCGGCGCATCGCAGCCGGTCGGAGACTCGCCGTGGCCGCATACACCGTGCTGCGCGATCGGGCGAACAAGGCCCTCCAAGCGCCGATCGAAAGCCTCAGAGACCTGGACGGCAGTCCGCATTTTAGGCAGGATGGCGTGTATGTTCCGGATCGCGACGGCGTCGTGAATGAAAAGGCGGATCGCCGGTCCGGCGACTTGGTCAAACGTTTCTCCCGACACGTCTTGGATCTGGCACTGGCTTATCGGATCAGCGGTCATCTACGATATTTGCACGGCGCTCTGGACCGGGTTCACGCCTGGTGCATCAACGAGAACACCATGATGTGGCCCGATGGGTATGTGTTCGATTCGGCGACTCCCGGCCAGCCGTATGGCGGTGATATCGTGTTGTTTGCTGGATTGGCCGATGCCTTTCTGGCCATCGCTCTCCTGCGTAATGATCCGGCCTGGGACTTGGCCGCTCAATCGGCTGTGCTACGCTGGATTCGACACATGGTGGAACCACAGCGCCGCCGAATGTTTTACGAAGGCCGGGAAATGACCAACAATTGGGAGGATGCGCGGCTATTATATCTGTGTTTCGGCGCGTGCGCGCTGGACGACCTGGACCTGCTGCTCGAGGTATTTGAGCGGTGGCGATCCATCCTTCCGCTGAAGATGACCGATGAAGGCGAATTGCCACGCGAAACCATGCGCACGCGCTCCATGCATTATACGCTTTTCGCTCTCGATTCCATGACCCTTGTCGCCGAGATGTCCGCCGGATTCGGCGTCGATCTGTACGACCACGCCATCAACGGGCGCGGCCTTCGTCTCGCGTTGTCTTATGCGGCCCGCTACATGCTTGATATGAGTTCTTGGCCGTTTCCGATGCTGGAACCGCTGAAGAAAGAGACGCTGCGAGATCACGGCCTCGCGTCCTTTGAGTTGGCCTATCGCCATTGGAAAGACCCGCTGTTTCTTCGCGTTATTCTGCGATGGGATGGACGCCCCGTCACAGACCATCATGCCACGCTGCTACACGGACATTTTTGATGTCATCCTCTTCCCATGCGATTCGGAGGCGATTGCATTGTGGATTGTTTAGCCCGGATTATTCATGAACGGCCTTGGAAATAGAGCGTTCGGGGGGTGGTCGGCGTAGGAATGGGCGCTGCGGAGGACGCGCCGGTGTCGCAGCGCTTCACCGGATGCTTGGGTGAGGGTGTGTTGATCCAATTTCGG
>CALLML010000107.1 GCA_938005705.1 uncultured bacterium | reverse complement strand
TACTATCCGAAAAAGGTGACGCTGAATGTCAATTCGCCATCACGGATCCATGTGACTCTGGAACCGATACCGCCACCTCCGAAGCTCTCATCCGGGCAAATAATGCTTGATCTCATCTACACGGAAAAAGGGCTCGTGGTTAATCGACAGACTGTTCATGCCGAGGAGAACGTCATTGAACGATCACCCAATGTTAAGGCTGTCCGTAAGTTGACGGATCTGCCTGAAAATCGTTGGATTCAAAGATTCCGTCTGTTCCCGGATGGGAGCCGAATGCTGATGGATATTGTCGACCGCGAGGCGCTAGAGGGCGGTAAAGAGGTTTTCTTTTCCAACCTTTGGGACCTGGACGTTCGCACCGGCGGAGCAATGCAGCGAAGAACGGAAGGCAAGTATTTTGATAGCGATGGCTGTTTTTCCCCTGACGGGACGAGCATATATTTCTCATCTAATCGTTCCGGACGACAGAGTATCTTTCGAATGGACGTTCGAGAAGCGAGAGGTCTGGCACTGATTACTTCCGGTGGAACTCATGATACCCGGCCCGATGTGGCGCCGGGTGGTAACTCCATCGTTTATACGGCAAAAATGACGGGGTCTGAGATTCCTCAAATATGGAGCCGTCCACTCGGAAACGGGTTGCCCATGCAGCTTCGCGAAGGTGAAGGGGCGCGCTGGTCCCCCGATGGCCGTGTTTTGGTGTATACGATGGTTGATCGCACGTCCGGCCAGACAAAGATATGGACGATGAAACCCGATGGCTCTGACCCCACCCAGATTACTCAAGGTATCGAATATAGCGATATTGATCCCTACTGGTCGCCTGATGGGTCTTACATTGTATTTGCCAGTAATCGCGGACAGGCGGGAGGACAACGGAATTATGATATCTGGATCATGAATGCGGACGGATCCAACCCTAAGCAATTGACCACCAACGGCTCCGTAGATGATCGGCCTATCATTTCGAGCAATGGAAGGACGATCTTTTTCCGATCCAATCGGGGGTTGAAATGGGATATTTGGGTGATGGAGTTGGTGGAACCGCTTGCCAAAACCGAGTGATATGTGGCGGGTCTGGACGGACCGAAGCTATCGAAGAAGGCGCGATGGCGTGGAAGATTCGCCCCGATATGTATCGTCCGAAAAATTAATAAAACGGGGATGCCTTTTCCCCTCTTCGTACGGCGGGATTGCCTCTTGAATTTTAAGTGCTGAACGAGGCCCCCTCTCCGCTTCAAAGTCACCGGGTGGGGGGTGGGCTTTCTCCTCACCAACCGAAATGTCCGGCGTCCTTATAACCTGCGCCGTATGCGACAACAGTTCCATGAAGACGATATAAGCGGATGACGCGAGGCTCCGCTCTCGATGGGGGAATCGTTTTCACCGGGCGGGTCAGCATTTGTTCACGCTGGGCATCACGCGCGCGTTCGTCTCAGCCACGTTGAGCTTCGAGACGATCCAGGCGTTTTTCGATCTCGCCCATGCGGCGATGCCATTCCTCAAGACGCTGATAGTAGGCGTGGAGACGCGTGTATTTCTCCATCGGCATGGCAGGATAACCGAAGACGAAAGCGCCCGGTGGGACGTTCTTCGAGACACCCGCCTGCGCGCCGACGATAGCGCCTTCACCGATCGTCAGATGGCCGGAGATACCTGCCTGGCCCGCCAGCACGGCGCGCGAACCGATCGTCGAACTCCCGGCAATGCCGGCTTGAGCGATGATGACGGCGTGGTCGCCGATAATGACGTTGTGGGCAATCATGACGAGGTTATCGATCTTCACACCGTTGCCGATGACGGTACGCCCAACACGCGCGCGGTCAATCGTCGTATTTGCGCCGATTTCGACATCGTCGCCAATCTCGACAATTCCAATCTGGGGAATCTTCTCGCGCACGCCGTCGGGGCCTTCGGTGTAGCCGAAACCATCGGCCCCGATTACGACACCGCTATGGATGATTGCACGCGCGCCGACACGACAACGCTCGCGAATGGTCACGTGCGGATAGATCAGGCTGTCCGGACCGATTCGCGTTTCCCGGCCGATATAGCACTGGGCATAAAGCATGGTGCGCTCACCGATCTCCGCACCGGATTCGATCACGCAGAACGGCCCGATGCAGATATCGGCGCCGAGGCGTGCGTCAGACGCGACGAGAGCGGTCGGATGCACACCGGGCGGCGGCCGACAGGGCGGCGGGGTGAAAAGCGCGGCGGCGCGGGCAAAGGCCGCATCAGGCTGTTCCGCGCGCAGAAGAGCGCACGGCAGCGGACGGTTCCAATCTTTCGGGACAATGACGGCGGAGGCGCGCGTCTCGGCGGCGGCGGCGGCATATCGAGGATTGGCCACAAACGACAACTCCCCCACCCGGGCATCCCGCACGCCGGAGACACCAACGATCTCGATGGCGCCGTCGCCTTCCAGTACGGCACCAATGTGTTCGGCAATCGCCCGCAGTTTCATGCGTCTCAGGGGGTGGAGGGGGATTCCTTGGTCGCCCCCCGGTTCAGGGCCTCAATCACTTGCGGAGTGATATCGAGTTTCTCGTTGAAGTAAACGACGCTCTCGACACCGTTCAGAGTCTGTCCGGAGGCGTCAATCACGGCGTCGAACCCTTGGGCGCGGGCGTAATCGCGGACCCCTTCGCGTATTTCCTCCACGAGATTGCGGCGCATACGACGGGTTTGATCCTCCAACTGTTTGCTCCGTAGCTCGTCGAATCGCTTGATGCGGGCCTCCTGCTCGCGGATGGCCAAAAGTTTCTCCTCGGCGAGCGATCGTTTCTGCGCCCGCACTTCCTCGCTCAGGGCCGTATTTAAGGCCTCTTCGCGCAACGCGTTGTATTCGTTCTGCAGGGTTTGGATATCAGCCACGAGGCGCTGGCGCTCCTGATTAAACTCTTCAGCCTGCGCCTTCAATTGGGCGTCTGCCAGCCGCGTTTTGTGATACTCACTGAACACCTTGTCGAGGCGCACGAACACGATCCGCGTCCCGCGTTCTTGCGCGAATGAACTCCACGCTCCCATGATGGCCAGCACCAGTCCCAACAGCCAACCCTTGATGATCATGCGATTCTCCTTCGCGGTTGCGCCAAGTTCCTCGCGCCCGCACTATTTATTAAAAGCCATATCCTATGAGAAAACTAAACCGACCGGAAGCACGATCATTGAATTCGTCCGCTTGCAGCGGCCAGGAATAATCGAAGCGCAACGGCAGCATGGGTACGTCCACCCGCAATCCAATTCCCCAACTCGAATGGGGGTCGGCACGGAACGAATACGCCTCGGCATCCACCAGACCGACATCATAAAAGACAGCGGCACGGAATGGCCCGCCAATAGGAATCGTATATTCCGCCGAGGCAAAAGCGAGAGATCGCCCGCCGATCGTATCGCCGCGGTCGTCCCGCGGGCCCACATCGCGAAATTTGAAACCACGGATGGTTGTGGCGCCGCCGAGGAAATAGCGGTCGAAGATCGGGACGCGATCCGCCCCACTATGCGCATCCACCACCCCGACACGGGTGCGCAGCGACAGCACGTGATTACTCCATACCGGGACGTACTGGACGAAAGAACTTTCAATCGAATAAAGGTCGGTATCGCCGCCGAGCGCGCCGCCGGCATAACTGAGAGAGAGCTCGGCGCGGTTCCCGCGGGTGGGCACGAACACGCGGTCGCGGGTGTCGCGTGAGAGCGTGAGGTTCAGGGCGCTTTTGAGCCGATCGCCCGCCTCTTCCCGAATGCGGTCGCTGGCCGACGAAGAAACGTTGAAAATGGAAATTTCCTCCAGCGAATAAGCCAGGCGGAACCGACCAAAGCGGCCAGCCGGCTGGGTGAGGCTGACGGCACCGCCGGTATTGCGCTGATCGTAGTCGGAGCTGAGGAACCGTTTCTCGCTACGAAACAGATCGAGGCCGAGCGCCAGACGGCGTTGGAACAGCCAGGGCTCTGTGAAAGAGAATTCCAGATCGGATCGGCGAGTTCCGACCAGGGCCCGCGCGCGAATCTTCTGGCCGCCGCCCAACGGGGGCCAGTCGCGGATATCAAAATTACCGTGTGAAATTTCGAACGCACCCGTGAGCTGGTCAATGCTGCTGAATCCGACGCTCAACATGGCCTGGCCCATGCGCTGCTCTTCGACCTCGAAGGCCAGGTCTGTCTCGGCAGAGTTGGGCGTCGGTTCGAGAACCGATTCGACATTTGAAAAATAACCGAGGTTCAACAGGCGACGTTCGCTGGTCCGGATGCGCGTTCGGTTATAAGTCTCGCCGGGCGCTACGGCCAGTTCACGGCGAATGACGTGTTCTTTCGTCACGCTGTTGCCGCGGATGCGAACATTTCGCAGGCGGGTCAGCGGCCCTTCACGAATATCCAACACAATCTCTACCGTTCGATCCTCGGAATTGGCCCGCGTGGAGGGGCGGACGATGGTATGGGCATAGCCGCGATCGCCGTAATAATCGCTGATGGCCTGCGCCGCCGTCTCGATCGCCCGGACCGAAGCGGGCGCGCCGGGCGTCAGAGCGGCATTACGCAGAAGCTCTTCCTCTGAAAACAGCGTGGCGCCTCGGATCGAAACCGAAGCGATACGATAGAGTTCCCCCTCTTCAATCCGGTAGGTCACACGTAAGCGGCGGTTGCCGACAAACGTGATTTCAGGCGGCTCCACGCGGGCATCCAGATAACCGCGGTCAAGATAGGCGCGCCGAACCGCGAAACGGTCGGCTTCCACGTCGTCCTCTTCAAGCCGTCCTGCGCCGGTGATCCAATGCCACGGATGGTACCAGATATAGCGACGCTGCCGCAGACCACTTGCCAGCTCACGGAAGGAAACTATTCGGTTGCCTTCGAACCGGATGTCCGCGACTCGCGCCCTGGGCCCTTCCGTCACACGAATTCGGACGATCGCGCGCCCGGGTACATCCTCAGCAGCCGGCTCTACGGTCCATTCCACCCGCGCATACGGGTAGCGGTGTTTCCGGTACTCATCCCGAACGCGCCGAGCGCCGACGGCGAGTTTCCCCTCATCGGCCGGATCGCCGAGGGCGATCTCCATCAACTCCTGGACGCGTCGGGGACCAAGGGCGTCGGCCCCCTGGATCTCAATACGCCCAATGAGCCTCCGAGGGCGCACCGTATAAACCACAACGAGACCGTCGCCATCCGGCCGGGCATCCACGAAAATATGCTCGAATCGACGGGTTTCTTCCAGCCCCCGCACATCGCGTGCCACCTGGGCGCGATCGAATTCGGCCCCTTCGCGCGTGGCGATGAACGCGCGAACAGACTCCACATCCACGGGGATCGGACCTTCCACGACCACGCGAACCTCGCGAACGGGCAAAGCGAACGCCGCCACGGCGAGTCCCCCTGCCGCTAGCAACACCGCCGGCCCGACCCCTCGCATGAACACGAGGCGGTTCATTCGTCCACCGCTCCCTGAGAGGGCGCCACGGGCTCCTCCTCCGCCCCACGCGTTTCACGGTCTTCAAAGCGCATGCAATAATCTTCAAAATTCATGCGGATGATTCCCGTGGCTCCATTGCGGTGTTTGGCAACGTCAATGATTGCCAGCCGCTGATCGCTTGACTCGTCATGATTCTTGATGCGGCAGGGACGTTGGAGAAGGAGCACGACATCCGCATCCTGCTCGATGGAGCCGGAGTCGCGCAGATCGGACAGGCGGGGAGTCTGATTCTTGTCGCGGTTTTCCGGGTTGCGGGAGAGCTGACTGAGCACCAGCACGGGCACACGCAGCTCCTTGGCCATCGCCTTCAGCGCGCCAGATATCGCAGCGGTTTCCTGCTGCCGACCTTCGCGCTCGCGCCCCCGGCAGTGGAGCATCTGCAAATAGTCCACGACGATCAACGCCAGATCTGGACAGTTGCGGGCCACGCGGCGCGCGCGCGAACGCAGCTCGCCCACCTCGAGGCCGGCGGTATCGTCCACGAGGATACGCGCCTTAGTCAACGCGTCCACCGCCGCGACAATTCGCCCATGTTCCGCCTTGGAGAGAAATCCGCGAGGGATTTTCGCCCACTCGACGCGCGCCCGCGAGCAAATCATCCGCCGCACGAGCGCCTCTTTCGACATTTCGCAACTGAATACCAACACTGGCCTCGGCCGAAAATCGCCGTAGGCCGAGTCGCAGTTTGCGCCCGTAGCGACATGTTCGACGATGTTCATCGCCAGCGACGTCTTGCCCATTGAGGGGCGGGCGGCCAGGATGATCAGATCCGAAGGCTGCAGACCGAGCAGAATCTGGTCGAGCTGGCGATAGCCTGTGGAAATGCCCGTGCGCCCTCCCCTGCGCTCAATCACCTGCTCGATTTCGCCGAAGACCTGACCGACAAGACTGGGCCAATCCGAGATCGCACCGGCTCGCAGCTCGTCCACCTCCAGCACCGCCTGTTCGGCCTGATTCAGAATTTCGTCAGCACTCTGTTCGGCGCGATAACATTTTTCGATGCTTTCCCGGCACCGGTCGATCAGACTGCGCAGCAGATATTTTTCGTGAACGATGTCGGCGTAATACTCGGCGTGCGCGGGCGTCACCGTGCTTTCGACGAGCTCCACGAGCCGAGCATGGCCGCCGACCTCTTCGAACCGACCGATGTCGCGCAGTCGGGCCGCGACGGTGTTCAGATCGATGCCGAGACCTCGATTGTGCATGTCGAGGATGATCTCGAACAGCGCCGCGTGGGCGGGCTCAAAGAACGCCTCCGGGCGAATGCGCCGCTCGATGCACAGGTCAACGACTCTCGGCGCGTCCAACAGTATCGAGCCGAGCACACCCCGTTCCGCCTCCACGCTGTGAGGAGGGACGCGATCGGTCAGCGTCGAATCCGGCAACACGGCCCGGGATCCGGCCATAGCATTATCCCTCGACGACCCAAACCTTGAGGGACGCGGTCACCTCCGGATGCAGACGGATGGTTACCGGAACAACGCCCAGTTCCTTGATGGGGCCAGCGATTTCGACCTGGTGGCGGTCCAGCATCACTCCTTGCGCTCGCAGCGCCTCCGTGATGTCTCCCACCGTGACGGCGCCGAACAACTTGCCGTCCGGGCCGGCTTTGACCGGGATATTGAAAGACATCGCTTCAATCTTCGCCGCCAGGGCCCGGGCTTCGGCGAGCGCCGCGGCTTCAGCCTCAGCCCGCTCCAGCCGCGCCTTCTCAATGCGTCGGCGTGCGGCCTCTGTCACCGGTGCGGCGAGTTTTTGTGGATATAGGTAGTTTCGCGCATAGCCTTCGGCCACGCGCACCACGTCGCTTTCTCTGCCCAGTCCGGGCACATCCTTCATCAGAATCACTTCAATGGCCATAGCAGGTCCTCTTCGGCGGATTCAGGGCAGCAGCCCCATTACCCGCGCACGGCCGATAGCTCGACGAATCTGTCGCTGTTGCCGAGCTGTCGTTCCGGTCAGACGTCGCGGCATGATCTTGCCACGCTCCGTCATGAACTTTCGGAGCAGCTCACAATCTTTGTAGTCAATGACCGTCGTCCCGTCCAAATAACGGGCCCCCCGTCGGGGCGCCCCCGCATCCATTTCTTTTTCCTTCGCCATACTCTCTCCTATATCAACGTCCCGACCCTATAACCGGCCTAAAAGGGCAGGTTATCGCTGTTTTTCGCTTCCATTTCACCCGGATCGATATCCATTCCGCTTTCAGAGGCGGAGTCGGTTACCGGTGGCGTGTCGAGACGATCCGGCGTATCGCCCAGCTCGACGGAACTGGGGCTGTCGGACCGTTCTCCGCCGATAAATTGGAACCGTTCGCCGATCACCGTGAGACGGCTGCGTTTCTGACCGTCCTTGCCTTCCCACGAATCAAATTTTAACCGGCCTTCAATGAACACTTGACGTCCTTTGCGCAGATAGCGCACGGCGGTTTCCGCCTGCTTGCCAAACAGCGAAATGTTGACATACGTGGTCTCGTCTCGGTCCTCGCCACTCTGCGTTCGGAATCGTCGGTTCACTGCCAGACCGATTTCTGTCACCGCCATCCCGCTGGGCAGCGTTCGCCGTTCCGGATCGCGCGTCAAATTACCGATCAAAAAGACTTTATTGAGCGACGCCATCGCTGGCTCCCTTCATGGGGGGACGCGTCTCCACTCGCACAAATTGTGCGCGAAAGACTTCCTGACCGAGTTTTAACCGTTCGTGCAGCGTGGCCACTCGGCTGCCGTCAAGACGGAAGTTGAGCACGGCGTAATGACCGGCCGTGTATCGCTCGGCGAGAGGGCGTGCGAATGTCCGCTTTCCCAACCGCGTCACGCTGTCCACAGCGCCGCCCAGCTTTTCGATTTCGGCGCGGACCCGCCCGATTGCCTCTTCCCATGCCTCATCCTTCAATGTTTCGGGAAAGATTATCATACCCTCGTATGTGTTCACCGTTGACTCCTGCCTTCGCGGCTCGATTGAATCGGTTCATCGCCGATTCCACGCCGTCGGCGGCCCAACAAAGGGCCGCATCGGCGGCGTTTCGAATTGTCTCATCCAATGTTACCCATTCCTCCGCCGAGATGGGCGCAAGCACATGCTCGACCAACTCGGCCCCGCTGCGGCCAATACCGATCCGCATGCGGGCAAACTTCTCCGTGCCCAGCGCGGCAATCACCGACCGCATGCCATTATGCCCCCCGGCACTGCCGGACGGCCTGATACGCAACGCCCCCAAGGGCAGATCGGCGTCGTCGTATACGACCAACAGATCTTCCGGTGCGATATTGCGCCGGCGCGCCAACGGCCCCACTGCATCGCCACTGCGATTCATGAACGTCAGCGGCTCCACCAGACCGATCCGCCGCCCATTCGCCATTTTCACCTCTGCAAGACGCGCAGGAAACCGCCAACTCCGTCGCCAGCGCGCACCCGACCGGAGCGCGATTTCCTCGACGACAAGAAACCCAACGTTGTGCCGGGTCCGCGCATACGCCCGACCGGGATTGCCGAGGCCCACCACCAGCTTCAATGTTCTTCACTCCCCGACTGCCGCACCCGTCAACATTACTTTTCCGCCTTCTCTTTTTCTTTTCCGCCTTTCTCCTTCGATGCCTTCTCCTCCTGACCTTCCTGAGCTGCCGCACGTTCCTCGGCCTTCTTCTCCGTCAGAACCTCCGGTTCCGCCGCCGCAGCGCCCTCCGCCGCAGCCGCCGCCGGCACTTCTTCCTCGGACTTCGGCATGAAGACCGCGGCGATCGCAATATCCGGAGCTGTAATTACGGTATAGCGGGCGGGATCCAATTGAATGTCTTTCACCGACAGATGGCGGCCAACCTCCAAGGCACTCACATCAACCACTATCTGTTCGGGAATATCGGTGGGCAAGCATTCGATCTCGATCTGCCTCACCAGATGGTCGAGCACGCCGCCCTGTTGCGACACACCTATCGGTGTGCCGACCAGCACCAGCGGCACTTCCAGCCGGAGTTTTTTCGACATCGAAATCTCATGGAAATCCACGTGCAATACGCGACCCGTCAAGGCATCCCGTTGCACCTCCTGCAGCAGCGCTTTTCGCGTCCCGCCGCCGGCGATGGCCAGATCCACGATCATATGCTCGCCACGGTGGCGATGGAGCATCCGTTCAAAATCATGCGCGGAAAGTTCCAGCGCCATCGCTTCACGGCCCTCGCCGTAAACGACCGCCGGCACCCGACCGGCACGACGCAGCCTTCCAGCGGCGCCTTTTCCCCGCGCGGTCCGCGGCTTTGCCTCGATCACCAGCGTTTCCTTCATGCGTGTGTCGTCCTCTTTGTGTCAGACCTTGAACAGGCAACTGACAGATTGATTGTTATGAATGCGCAAAATGGCCTCGCCCAGCAGCTCGGCGACGGACAAGATCTGCACCCGATACCCCCGCCAGTCGCGTCGAGGCACGCTATCGGTCGTGATAATCTCCTCGATTGGCGACTGGCGAAGGGCCTCGACGCCCTCGTCGGTCACCAGCGCGTGCGTTACGGCAGCACGAATCGAGCGTGCACCCTGTTCCTTGATCAGCTGTGCAGCGCCGCACAACGTGCCAGCCGTCGTTGTCATGTCATCCACCAGCACAATATCGCGATCGCGGACTTCCCCGACCACGTTGATGGATTCGACCTCGCGCGCATTTTTCCGCTGCTTGGCAGCGATCGCCAGCCCGCAGGAAAGCATCGCCGCATAACTGTAGGCCATTTTCACACCGCCGGTATCCGGAGCGGCGATGACCATGTCGTTCAATCCTTTGGCCCGCAGAGCGTTGACGATCACCGGCGCCGCCGAGAGATGATCTACCGGAATATCGAAAAAGCCCTGAATTTGCTGACAATGGAGGTCCATCGTCAGCACGCGATTCGCACCAGCGGCCACCAGGAGGTTGGCGACAAGTTTAGCGGTAATGGGCACGCGCGGCTGATCCTTGCGATCCTGGCGTGCATAAGCGAAATACGGCATTACCGCCGTAATGCGTGCCGCCGACGCGCGCCGCGCCGCGTCGATCATGATCAGCAGCTCCATCAAATGCTCATTCGGCGGGCGGCAGACAGACTGGATAATGAACACATCACGCCCGCGGATGTTGTCCACGAATTTGACAAACGTCTCGCCATCGGGAAAACGACGGATCACCACCTCGCCGAGTGGTTCGCCCAAATAGGCGGCAATGTTTTTCGACAATTCCGCGTGAGCGGATCCGGAAAACAGTTTCACATCATTATCCATTTTTTGGCGTTTCAGCAGCCCGGAGGCCCCGTTGCCCGACCAGGACTCGAACCTGAACCCAGGCCTCCAAAGGGCCGTGTGCTGCCATTACACCATCGGGCAGAAAAAGGCGCGGCCCATTCCTCCGGGCGTCCCGGGGAAGCCGTTGCGCGTTCCCTTTCCAAAGCGCCAGACTCTAAAACGTTATCTCCCGCGCCGTCAAATTCGAAATACAAAAATCAAACAGGCCACGTTTCCAAGACGTGGACAACCCGTCGCTCTGATCTTCCAAGACCTGGAAAATAACCCGCAATTTTTCAAGGTCCGACGATCGAGCCGGAACACAAGACTGTCTCGTGGTTTGACGCACGCCCCTCATCCGAATTTGTCACGTTCCCGGCCTAGCGCAACGCGACCACCGGGACGCGCCAAGAACCGCGAGCGGGAGGTGTGGAGGACTGATTTGCGCGATGCCCACTTCTTCAAACCGTCGGCCGTAACATCAGTATGCGGACGTGATCCAACCCTTCCACCGCCGACCTGCACACACGACGGAAGGAGCCGCGCAAACAGAAGCGGGCTGACCTCACCACCGCACCTGACAATCGCAACTCCAGCGGCTCACTCGACCACGACGATCCTCACCGGCGTGGGATTTTGGAGGTTTTCAGAAATCGGGCAACGGGCCTCTATCTCGTACAGATAACGTTCCTTTTCCTCATGACTCATGTCGGCGTCCACTTTCACCCGCACTTCGAGCGACTGATACCCCACCCGATCCGGCGACGACTTGCCCAGCAGGGCGTCGGTGTTGATGGGTCCGCTGATTTCCATCTCAAAACCGCGTACGGCCAGTCGGCGTTGGTTGGCGATGAGGCGACCGATCGCGGCGATGCAACCGCCAAGCGCCATGAGTTGGTATTCCAGCGGGGATGGACCCGCATCTGTTCCCCCCGCCGTCGCCGGCTGGTCAATCACCAAGTGGTGCTTGCCGGCGACACACTCTGTTCGGTAGCCGTTCGTTTGCTTCACTTGAACACGTACGATTTTTGTTGGCATGGTCCTATCTTCCTTTCCCAGTTTCTGCCGCGCCCGGAATTGGCATGAATCCGCCAGGCATTCGGCTCTTTTTTTTATCGGTCACATGAACCGATCGAGACCTATCCCATCGGAGTACGGCTTGCCCCCGCTCTGCCTAGTCCGCAAGAGCCAGTCGCAGAAAAAATCCGTCATCGTTGGGCTGCCAGTGAGCCGGCGTCCCGTCCCATATTTGTCAAATGTCTGCATAAACGCCAACAAGTACACGATTTCGTCCGGGTTTCGCCCGTTCAAGAGCGGATAATACAGGATCGCTCGGCCGATGCCCCAGGCATCAATGAAAAACACTGTTCGGACGGTCTTTGTACGACTTGCGACCGGCAGGAGCATATCGCACGTTCGAGCAATTCCATTCTGAGGTTCTTGTTTTTTCCCCGCTCATATTGAGCTCCCGCTTTTATTGATAGCGGAAACCCGCTAGCACTATGTTCCGATTTTACAGGATTGTCAAATCGAGCCGACGGCGCGAAGCCGATTCACGATGCGTTTGAAGGAGCCGAGTCCAATGTCTTGCCTTGGAATCGGCTGACACCGATGGGGGCGGAAAAGCGGCAATAAATAGGGTAATCGTAGGGCATCGCCAGATGTTTCGGTGGCGGTTGGCATCCAATGGCGTGCGGTCTGCAAGAATACGAGGGAGCAAAAATCGGACGATGTCATCTACTGACTGTAATGTCTCTCCAGCCAAAATCTTCTGTGAAGCCACGCGGCGGTACAAGGGCGAAGAAACCGGAAAAATCGCGCGTTTCGAGCGGCGCATCCCACGCCTACAAAAAGAGGCAAGGCGGCTAGAATAAACAGGTTTTGCCCCCCTTGCGCACATCGATATTCTTCACAGCGCCATCGAATCATGCCACGCCGCCGCCTTCGCATGGAGGAGTCTTCGCTCACGCTTCTCCCAGCTTCCCCTGGGGCTTGGGGGAGAGCGTCAACATCACTTCGCGCCTGTTTTCAAATTTCATATGCGGCCATGCATCCTGTTCCACGCTCGTCGTACATGATGAAGAGCAAAGGCCCGCTTCACCGAAGTCCGAAGGAGACCGTGCAACGAAGAGCCCTGTTCGACCTTCACACGCTGGTCAAGGCCATCCACAGATCGTCCAGTGCCTGGGGGATCACCTTCGTGTCGGCAAGAATAGGCATGAAGTTGGTGTCGCCGTTCCAGCGGGGAACGATATGGAGATGAAGGTGCGTTTCGAGCCCCGCGCCGGCGACCTTGCCGAGGTTCAGGCCCAGATTGAACCCGTCGGGATGAATCGTTTCTTTCAGCCGCTGCACGAGCGCATCCGCCAGTGTCATCATCTCAAGCCGTTCCGCATCGGACATCTCATCCAGTCCGCGGATATGCCGGTAGGGCGCCACCATGAGATGGCCGTTGTTATAGGGATAACGGTTGAGAATGCCAAAACAGGTTTCGCCGCGCCGCACTACAAGACCGGCGCGATCGTCTGCTGTCCGCGCCGCCGCACAGAGAAAGCATTCGCCCTCCTTGGGCCCCAGAATATATTCCATGCGCCAGGGGGCCCACAACGCATCCATAGCTGCGCCTTTCTCTTCATTCACGGCAGGAATTTTCCTTTCTTGAGCTTGTCGGGCAGGTAGGCTTCCATGACAAAATTCAATCCGTGCTTGGCAAAGGCCTGTTGTTCCACGCGCACGCTGAGTTTCAACATCAATTCGAGCGCTTCCTGCCATTCTTTGTGGTGGCGAACAAAGGGATCGTTTTTCAGCGCATCCTTCGCCCGCTTGATGTCGGCTTCCTCCAGGGGATGGGTGGCATCTTCCAAGCCATAGTCGGCGATATCCCAGGGAGTGACGCCCAGATACCGCGCCTGGGGAACGCAGAAGTACCGGTTGATGTGCGCGGCCCGACCGGAGCCGACCTTCAGTGTGCGATAAATGTTGCAATACCCATAAGGATCACCGTCGGTAAAGGCGAGCACGGGCAGCTTCGCGTCGTCGGAGAGCCGTCGGACGAAGCGCCGGCAGGCGCGGGTGGGCACGCCGCTCATGGAGATCAAAATGCACCGGGTCTTGTCATAGTAGCGGTGGTGCACAAGGCGCTGGAACAGCGATGCGGTCTCGACCACCAGAATGAATTGGGCCTTCGTCTCGAAGGCCAGGTGCTCGACGCGTGAGGGAATGCTCCAAGCACCGGTGCCGAGCCGCGCGCAGTCAATCCGAATGGGCTGGCCGTCAGATGGATCGCGGTCAATAACAATCAGCGGACCGCACACCTCGCCGCCGCGCTCCTCCGGAATATAGCCAAGCTGTTCGCGGTTGACGCCGAGCATGGCCTCGATGTCGTCCAACAGCGTGTCGCTCTCCGGCTGCTCCTCGAAGCGGCATTCGCCCCAGCTTTTGCTATTGTAATAAATCTCGCGTTTGCCGGCTATGTCGCCGCGATCGAGCAGGTCGTTCTTTGTGGTCGCCAGCAGCCGCATAGACTGCGCGAAGGTCTTGACGGTGTGGAACGAGAGGGTTCGCGTGGCCATCCTGCCGCGCAGTTCGAACCAGCCGCGTTTCGGATCGTAGCGGATGTTGGAGAGCGAGCGAATCGGGAATCGCAGCACGGGCTTGCGCCCGCGACGAACGATTTCTGCATGTACGTCGGCGGCAACACGGACAATCGCGCGCGCCACGGCTTCGCGCGAGACGTTCGCCGGCGCTTCATCGCGGGTTCGGACAGATTTCTTTTTCGCCATGGAGGCCACTATGCCGCGGCGAGCCGGACGCGTCAACGGCGTGCACCGACCAGACCACCCGCCCACGGCGCTGAGGCCACGAATAAGCCCGCCGGATAAGACCGATTCCGCCCAAATATCTCACACCGGAGTTTTCGAGAGGGTAACCCGCTAACCCGGAATATTCACGAAGGGGCATGAAATAGTTGGAAAATAGTATTGGAAAACCTCTGTAACATGCGATCGTTTAGTCCGTTACACAAAACGGCATGCGAGGTTTTCCAATGACTAATACTCCTACAGACTGTCTGCTTTT
>CALLML010000106.1 GCA_938005705.1 uncultured bacterium | reverse complement strand
CACGTCCGAAGCCCGCAGGACCTCAGCTTACTGAAGCCGCGACACCCTGCATACGCATACCAGGACAACAAGGAACGACTGATACGTGAAAGAGAGCCTCACTCTTTTCATCAACCGAGGCCGGCACCGAAAAAGTTCGGCGGCGTCATGGGTGGTTCTGCAATATGGGTCCGCCCTGCGCGTTTTTATTATCTGGCCGAAATTCTGCGTCTCCGGATTATTTCATCCGCTATTGCCGGTCGTTTATCTGCGTGCGGTTCGTTAACGGTGAAATTGACGCATCAGACAACAACGTGGTTAATTGGAGCCGACCAACGCATAATATGAAACCTATTATTCTGCACATTGCAAGAAAACGGGTCGACCCGCGAGCGTGGTCGCCGGTCATGATCGAGGCGCTCCGGAAACTCGGGGAACTGGAAATTGTTGAGAACGGCGGCGATTTGATGCCGGCGGGAATCGCGGCGCGCATTCGGGGCTGCCGGGTGCTGGTGACGAGCTGGGGATCGGCGCGGGTGCCTGATGAGATCGCTCAGGACCGTGGCCATCTCGAATACATCTGTCACATGACGGGAACCGTGCGGGAATTCATCCCGCTTGCGGTTATCGAGGCCGGCATTCCGGTCACGAACTGGGGCGATGCAATCGCTCTCAGCGTGGCTGAGGGCGCGATGACGCTGCTATTGGCGGTTCTCAAAGATCTGCGCCATCACATCCGGTTTATCGCCGAGGGCGGATGGAAGCGGGACGAGACTTCGTATGGCGGCTCGCTCGAAGGAACGCCGGTGGGCATTTACGGCTGTGGAGTGATTGCGCGTCGCTTCATCGAGATGATACGGCCGTTCGGGCCCCGGTTGACGGTGTTTGATCCGTATGTGGATCCCTTGCCCGAGGGCTGCGCCCGCGCTCGTTCGCTGGAGGAACTCTTCGAGGGTTCGCAAATCATCGTGGTTCATGCGGGGTTGACCGATGAGACTCGTGGCTCGATTACCGCGGATCTGCTGGCGCGGTTGCCCAATGATGCGGTGATCATTAATACGGCGCGCGGGGCGATTTTTGATCAAGCGGCGCTCTTTCGAGAACTGGAGTCGGGGCGGCTGCGTGCCGGGTTGGACGTGTTGGAACCGGATTTTCTACCCGCTGACCATCCGGCGCGCCGATGGGACAACGTGATCTTCACTGCGCACCAGGTGAGTAATCCGGTTCTACGATGGCCGACGGACGGCCAGCCGCCCGCCGAACTGGCGAGCTTTCAAAAAGTGTGTATTGAAAACATCCGCCGCTATCTCGCGGGAGAACCGCTCCTGTTCATTATGGATCGAACCCGTTATCTGCGCAGCACGTGAACGGCCGGATGGACGGGGAGCGAGTCGGTGCGGCAGAAGCCTGCGCGGCGTGCATCATCACCGTTTTTCGATTCGCCGGAGGCACACCCAACCCCTAGCCCTCTCTTCGCCCGGGGTCGGTGATTCCCCTTGTGCCGAGGGTATGAGGCGGTCTGAATGGCGGGGTAAACATGTTTGTTTGGTGCTTCTTGCACGCCTAATCCATAACTACCCCGCGCAATTGGCTCGCACGGGCGTCAAACACCTTGACCCTGCCGCATGAATCGACATAATTGATCCATCGTCAACAGTCCAAAAACTCGTGCCCCCCTTTCGTGAGAGCATCGGGGGGCGTTGGTCGGTAAGGTCGGCAGACAACGCCTCCTGGGGCTGGGGGCGGGTTGAAAGTCCCGGAGAAAGGTAAGAGGAATATGTCGCTCAGTCTTCATCGAAACAAGAATCGAATGCGTCCGACTAAAAGCGCCGCCGAGCGCCGGCGCCGGATGAAAGTCCATCGGGCGCGTCTAGCCGCGCTCGGCGTTCCGGCGGAAGCGTTGGAGAAGATGCAGGCGGATGAACTCCGCGCTCTGCTGCGCCGTCCGAAGAAAACCGTCAAACGCTTTGCCTCGGCGTCTCCCACAAAGTAGACCGGCGTTTCGCATTTTTCTCTACGTTACGTCCGGAAGAGATCGGCACGACGCGGTTATTCGTTTTTTGAGGGAGGGGGTTCCTTAGATTGTTCACTCCCCTCTATGCCAGAGGCGGCGAGGGAAGCAGTGTCGGAAACACGAGTTTTCCCGTCGTTGGATTCGGGGAGGGGGCGTGGCGTGTCGGTCTGGGGCGCCGCGAGACGGAATCGATGAAGGAGCGAGAATTCTATGGCGCGACGTTGTACGCGCTGACGGCGCTGGGCGCGATGCCGACGGATCCAGTGTAGGGTCAAGGGGTAGGCGATCGCCGCCGCCGTTCCACCCACGATCAGACCCCCGATCGTCATCGGAATGAACAGATCGCGGCTCAGCTCGAAGAATTCCCTGAAATGTCGGTGGAGATAATAGAACTCGTGCCGATTCATGCGTTTGGCCAGCGTCTTCATCACCGTCCACGGGCTCTTGGTGGACGTACGGACAAAATGCGACCCCAGCCAGTAGGTAAAGGCGTAAGTCGGCGGGACCGTGAGCACATTGGTGAGCCAGACGGGCAGGATCGCGGTCCAGCGATTGGCGTTGAACAGTGTGGCCAGCAGTAAGGCAAGCGGAATTTGAATACCTACGGTGGGCGTGAAGGTGACGATCAGTCCGATCGCCAGGCCGCGCGCGATGGATTCCGGCGCGGCCCGCTGATGCACGATATAGCGCAGCACATCTCGCCAGGATCGCTTGCCCCGACGCCGCACGGAGCGCTTGGACAATTCGGTGGTCATGGACGCGGCGGATAATAACCGCTGTATGGTTTCGCGCAATTCCGGAAAAACGCCATCGTCGGTCCGCCCATGCCGTTGGCCGGGAAAGGCGAATCGTGGAGAGCGATCTCTACCAACGCCCGACCGCCACGGCGCGTCCGTCTCGGAGTTGGAGCACGATGTCGCCGGTGCGGAGCAGGGTCTCGTTGTGGGTGGCTAGGAGCACGGCGACGCCGCGATCGCACAGGGCGCGGAGGCATTCGATGACCTGCGCCGCCGATGCGCGGTCCAGATTGCCCGTGGGTTCGTCGGCGGCGAGGAGGCGAGGTGGCAGGGCAATTGCGCGGGCGATGGCCACCCGCTGCATCTCGCCGCCCGAAAGTAGCCGCGCGGGGTGATGCGTTCGCGTGGATAGCCCCACGTGCTCCAGCGCCGCGCGCGAAAGCGCCTCAGCCTCAGTGGCGCTGCGCTGCGTATAGCGAAATCGGAGCCGCACGTTTTCCAACACGCTCCAGTGCGGCATGAGATGAAAACGCTGGAAGATCAGTCCGATCCACTCCGCGCGGCGTCGCGCCCGATCGCGCTCAGATAGGTCTGAGAGCAGCTCGCCCTCGAAACGAACACATCCGCGAGAAGGTGGTTCGATCAGCGCGGCGATATGCAACAACGTCGTCTTGCCGGATCCAGAGGGCCCAACAACCGCACCGAACTCGCCCGCCGCCAGATCGAAGGATATGTCACACAGCGCCTTGACTTCGCCGGCGGGCGTTGGGTACCGCTTGCTGACCTGACACATGGAGAGTACGATATCGCGCGTCATTCGATCTCGACCTTTTCCCCTTCGCGCAATCCTTCGAGCACCTCGAAAAACGCGGAGTCGGCCCAGCCGAGAACCACGCGTCGTTCCTCGACGCTTCCATCCTCGCGGCGCACTCGGACACGCGGCATGCCGTCTCGCCAATGTACCGCGGTTCGTGGCACCCGCAATGTCGCATCATTTCGATAACTAAGCACGAAGACCGTCGCTGAAAGACCTGGTCGCAGACGCTCATCGCTTGCGTGTAGAGCAATGGTGATCTGGAAATAACGTTGCCAGGCGGGCTTCCCGGCGATGATCTGGGCCGTCGCGCTTGCCGATTCGACGGCGCCCTCAAGAGAGATATCCGGGAACGCCGCTGGTACAATACGCGCCGGTACGCCGATTTTCACCCGTCCGAAATCGGTTTCGGGGACAGTGCAGTGGGCAACCAGGCGGTCTTGTTCGGGGATGACGAGAAACGGTTGATTTCTGAACAGTGTGTCGCCGACACGGGCGGGACGGAATTCCCCGCCGATATGCAGGGGCAGGTGGCCGAGTCGGCCGTCTGCCGGCGCGCGGACGGTGCAGGCTTCCAGCTCCTCCCGCGCCAGGTTCAGTTCCCTTTTCGCCGCGTCGAGCCGCGCACGTGCTTGCGCCAGGGCATGCGGTTGTAGGACATCGAGTGAAAGGTGAAGCTGTTTTTCGAGCTGTCGGACGCGCGCCTCGGCCTGACGATAACGGTTCTCCTGTTGACGAACCTCCTGGGCGCTCATCAATCCCTCCGTTAGGAGTTCTCGACAATCGCCCCAGACCTGTTCCTCCTCCGCGGCGCGCGCACGGGCTTCTTCCAACTGCCGTTCCAGTTCCTCGATTTTCAACGGCCACTCGGCGTTGGCGAGCGTTTCATAGTCCAACAGAGTGGAGAGATAAGCGCCTTCCAGGCGAACGAGTTCTCGCTCGATCCGAGAGCTGTCGAAGCGAGCGATGACGTCACCCGTGTGGACGAGCGCCCCGTCCGGAGCGATCTCCACCAATGTCGCCTGCCCGCCGACCTGTGAGAGAATCGTGTGCACCCGCCGCGCCTCGATCCGTCCGCTGAATGCGGTCCACGTGGCAAGCGGCCCGCGTTCGATGGCCACCGTGGCGGCCTCGTTGCGTTCTTTTCGGGCGCATCCGCCGATCACGGATCCGGTGAGCAATAACATGGCGAGTCCTGGGCCAACACGTAGATATCGGCATGCCAACGGCCATCGGAATCGGGATCTCATCGCGTGACATCTCCCGTCGCGGTAGGGCGCGGGCGCAGTTCGGGTGGCGAATCCAGCAGCGTGCCCGTTGCCTGTCGCAGCCGATAGGCGGCCAACGCGGCCTCGATCCGTGCGTTCAGCCAGGCGCCTTCTGCCCGCTGAAACTGAGTTTCCGCGTCCGAAACGGTGAAGCCATCGGCCCGGCCCATTTCGAACATTCGACGTGCCAACCGCAGTCGCGCTTCGGCCACGTCAAGATTCCGGCGTGCCGGTTCAAGATCGGCTTGCGCACGCGAGACTTCCAAAAAAGCCCGTCGAACTTGCCGTTCGATGAGGCGTTGCGTCGTTTCGCGATACTCGATTGCGAGCTGCTCATCCAGGACGGCGCGCATATACGCAGCGCGTTCCCGCGCACCGCCAATATCCCCGCCGGTTCGAAGCCCTATGCTCCAATGGGTCTCATCCCCGTCGCTGCCTGCGATAACGTCGCGCTCCCCCGAACGGCGCTCAATCGAAGCTGTCAGGCGGAGATCGGGGCGTGTGCGACGGCGCGCCATGCGGACCCCCCGGCGCATGTCCTCGATGTCCTGCTCCGCCTGGGCGAGCTCGAGTCGACGGGCGCGCGCCGTTGCCAAGGCATCCTCCAGCGTCTCTACGATCGGTGGAGGCAGAGCCGGAGGAATGATCGATGGCAGCGTTTCGGGGACCAGGCCCAACAGGTCGGCAAAGTCGAGCCGGAGGGATTCCGTAAGTTCGCGCGCAGCCCGCGCGCGGGCCGCAGCCTCGGCGAACTGGGATTCGATCCGCAGGATATCCACCTGTGTCGCTCGTCCCTGGATGGTATGCGTCCGTGTCAGCCGAAGAAGACGTTCGAGTCGGCTGTGCGCCGTCTCCTCCATCGTCGCTTGTTGCTTGGCGCGATACAGGTCGTGGTAGGTCTGAACCACGCGTAAGGCAATCTCCGATTTTGCGATCTCGATGTCGCGCAGAGCCGACCGCGTCCGGCTCTCCGCGCGTATGACGATTTCCCGATTGATTTCGCGGCCGGCGTAACGGAAAAGAGGCTGCGCAATGGAAAAGCGAACCGTATGGCGGGCCGAAGGATCGCCGGCCATGTTCATCCATGTGGCGTCGGCGCCGATCAGAATTTCGGTGCCCCATTCGACCTTGCGCAACAGGTCCAGACCCGCGCGGCGTGTGGTGATACGGTCGGCGGATTCCACTCCCATGTTCGGCTGGAGACGCCAGGCAAATTCCGCCTGAGCCTCAACGCTGTCGAGCCAGGCGGATTCAATGGCCGCCGCAAGAAGGATCAGATCGCGATTGTAGAGCAGGGCGCGGCGTAAGGCGGATTCGAGCGTCAAGGGCTCTGCCTCAGAGGCTACAGCACGGACCACAACTGTCGCCAACAGCGCGATCGCCACGGTTTTCCAAGCCTTGGAAAAAAGGGGACAACCGGCTTCCAACCCTTGGAAAAACATTCGCCTGATCGTTCGATGGTTCGCCTGGTTGATCATCATCGGCGAATGACTATAGTCTTCCCCGGAAAGGGGGCAAGGCGGATTACGTCTAACCCGACCCATGGGAGCGCATCTGATGGCTCGCCAGGAATGGAAACGTGGGGAGAGAGCGTATGCAGCCCCTTTCAATCATCATGTCTTTTCGGATCCCGCATTTCGGATTCGATTTCCGATAAGCGCCGATACAACGCCCATTGGCTGCCGCCGACCTTCCGAGTACGACGCAATTCCCAGCCGGGGGCGATCGGTGGCGTTTCACCCGCGCGCATTTCGCAGGCGAAATAGCCGTTCGGCCGGATCAGCCCCGCGGCGGGCAGTCCCTCCAACAGTTTTTGCAAAACATCCTCATCGAGAACAACGTCATAAGGGGGATCTGCGAGCACGAGATCGAAAGTGGCTAACGTCCGGCCCCATCGGGCGAGTTGCAGCGCATCGCCGCGGATGCAGCGGGCACGGCTGTCTATGTGCGCGCCACATAGCGTGCGCACGTTTTCGTGCAAGACGGAGAAGACGCGCGGCTCGTGCTCGATCCACACGACCTCTTCGGCGCCGCGGCTCCAGGCTTCAAGCCCGAGCGCGCCGGACCCCGCGAAGAGGTCCAGCACGCGCCAGCCATCGAGGCGCCCGCCGAGTGAGGAAAACAAGCTCTGCCGAAGCCGGTCCTGAGAAGGCCGCACGCCGGCGGAGGGTACGCGGAGCGTCCGCCCCTTCAAGTGGCCGGAGGTGATTCGCATAGCTCCACCAGTTGCCGCCAGTATCGCCGTGGCATGTGGCGCATCTGGCATTGGGGGTTTTCCCGACCGGGAACGGCAATGTGTTCGAAGAAGGTTTGCCAGAGGGCTTGATAATCGGCTTCGTCGGCGCTCCCTTTCAGAGCCATTGCGCCGTGAATCGGTGCGCCGGGCGCCGCCGGGAACGAAAGCCGCCGCTCCTGGAACGAGTGACCATCCCACGCCACCGCCTCATGGCGCTGGACATCGTGAAGCAACCATCGTTCCATGGGCATTCGGCGCCGGAAATGAAAAGCCAGCGGCATGAGCACACGGTGGTCGGGAGACATAGGGGCATACCAAGCGCCGTCGGCCAGGCGGCGAAAACGTGTCAAACCCTTCATGCGATGAATCTCGGCGGCGACGCGTCCGACGAGCTGATGAAACCGGCGCACGTCCTCATGGGCTTCATAGGCTTCCACCAGGGGGCCCAGACGGAGTCCGAGGCGAAGGTAGGCCAACATCGCATGGCCGGTCTTTGGGTCTCCGGCCAGAGAGGCGTAGTACAGCCGGCGAGCCGCGGTCGTCGAGATTTTTTCTCGCACCCGGCGCAGCAGCGCGCCGGCCACCGCAAAGTCGGCGGCAATACACATCGGCGGGCCGAACAATGTCGGTTCCGCTGCCTCCATCGGTCCGACGTCAGCCTCGGCGTCCGTGTCCAGCGCGTGTGCCACGGCGGTGAGCAGGCCGTGGGGCGAACCGTCATGAACGAAGATGTGCATGACGTGCAGCCTTTACACACTGCGCCGTTCGGTCAGTTCTTGCAGCACGGCAGTGGCCTCGAGAAATCGCGGCGGAGTTTGAGAGCGCGCGGCGGCGGCCGCCGCCACGCCGGCGGCCTCGCCGAGCGCGACCGAGTATCCCGTCACGCGGTAGGAAGCGTGGGCGAAGAAATCGCCGCTGATACAGCGGCCTGTGAATAGCAGGTTGTCCACGTCCGCAGCGATCAACGCGCGCAGGGGAATGTCGTAGGACTGAACGCGAGGCACATTTTTTTCGATTCCGCGACAGGTCGTTGGATCGGTTCCATGCACGTCTACGCCGAAGGCCACTCGACATACGGCATCGGGGTGTCGCGCGCCCGTCGTGAGGTCTTGTACGCTGACACGATACAGACCGAGCGGTCGGCGTGCCTCACGCACGCCGATCTGTTCCGCTGTAGCGACGATGCGGACACCGCTCCAGGGCCCGCCCAGCGCGCGAAGCGCTTTCACGGATCGATGCAGTTCGTCCCGTGCATGCATCGTCGCTTCGGTAACGGCGCGGGCGTCCAGGGCGGAGACGCCGTATTCGTGATTCGACATCAGTGCGAAGAGATCGTCATGGATTTTGAACAGCGTCGGCTCCCCATAGGTCGGCTCTACGCCGGCGCGCCGGAATTCCGCGAGGAGTCGCTGCTTCGGTTCGCGCAGATTGCCGCCGACCATCGGCTCGATCTCTTCAAAACGAATGCCTGTGAGCAAAGCCATTAAGCTCATGGGCTGGCATCGGCCGTTGTCCGGGGGGCCGATTTCGAAGCGACAACCGGAAAACGCGGCGAGGTCGCCGTCGCCGGTGGCGTCCACAAAACAGCGCGCCCGCCAAGCCTGGCGCCCGCTCTTGGATTCCGTGACGACCGCGGCAAGCCCGCCGCCTTCCCGCACGCCGCGAACGACCCGTGTATGCAGGCGCACCTCGGCGCCCGTTTCGATGCACAATCGTTCCAGCGCCCATTTCATCACTTCCGGGTCATAGGCGAAATTACGGTCGCCCGGCTGTCGGAATGATCGGCCATCATGGGCGTCAAGCCGTTGAATGAGATCGCGCATGACACCGATGCCTTCCGGCGGATGAATGATCCAGCTCAGCAGCCCCGCGGTCCAGATACCGCCGAGACAGCCATGGGTCTCGATCAGCAGTGTGTGTGCGCCGGCGCGAGCGGCGAAAAGGGCGGCGGCGATGCCGGCAGGCCCCGCGCCACAGATGATCACGTCATATTCGCCCGCAACGGGAATACGGTTGGAGGGCTCATTCACAAAGACATTATCCATCTTTGTCTCCAATCATGTGGCGGCGAGAATAGCATCTCTTGCGGCATCTTGTCATCGTAGAGGAAAGACGGCGTATTTGGTGTTGAGTTACGAAATTAACATGGCTCATTATTGTTTCGAGAAGGAGCGGAAAAATGAAATACGGACTTTGTGGCGGGCCTGAAATCGGACCTCTGGCATCGGCGAACGGTTATGATTATATCGAGGTGCACGTTCAAAAGCATCTCGCGCCCGAATCCGAGGATGCCGCCTTTGAGAGGATTCTGGCGGATTTGAAAAAATCCCCTGTGCCGACGGAGACGGCGAATTGTCTGCTGCCGGGGAATCTCAAGATCACCGGTCCACAGGTGGAGCAAGACCGGATTGTCCGGTATATGGAAAAAGTTTTTGCGCGGGCGGAGCGCGCCGGGGTTCGTGTCATTGTATTCGGTTCGGGGGCGGCCCGAACCATTCCTGAGGGATTCGATCCGCGCGAAGGATGGCATCAGTTGATCGGATTCGGACGGCTCATCGGACCACTAGCCCATCTTCATGGGGTGACGCTCGCCGTCGAGCCGTTGAATCGCAGGGAGACCAATGTCTTCACCACTGTGGCGGAGACGGCCCGCTACGTGCGCGAGGTGAATCATCCCGCGGTGTGTCTGTTGGTGGATTCCTATCACTGGAGCCGTGACAATGACTCACCGGAGGCGATTGTTGAAGCAGGCGACTTGCTGTGCCATGTGCATGTCGGCACCGCCGGGCGAATGGCCCCCGGCCTGGAGCCGCATGATTTCGGCCCATTCTTCCGGGCGTTGAAAAAGGCCGGATACGACGGCAGAATATCGATCGAGGCCAAGTTCAATAACTTGGAAGCAGAAGCCGCGGCATCGCGCCTTGCACTGGCCGAGGCTTTAGCGCAGGCTTGAATACGTGAACGCGGCCGACAATAACTTCCAGGAAATTCCCCGTGCGCGAGGTCGTCCGAATTTCGAGAATCTTCTTGCGGTGTTGCGCTGCGAGAATCCCTCTCGTCCGACGCTGTTCGAATTTTTTCTCAATGAGCGGCTCTATCGTCGCCTGACGGGCCACCCCGATTCCACGCCGATCAACCCCTTCCTGGTAGCCGAAGCGTTTCGGCGGGCGGGGTATGATTACGTCACGTTTCTTGTTCCTGGCATGAGGTTTCCACAACGTCCCCATGCGAGTCTAGCCAGCCATTCCCTCAATGACGGCACTATGATTACGGATCGGGCTTCCTTCGAGGCCTATCCCTGGCCCGATCCGGACGCCGCCGATTACGACATGATCGAGGCCTTAGGGCGCGCACTCCCCACAGGCATGAAGATCATCGCCTATGGCCCCGGAGGGGTTCTGGAAAATGCCGTCGCGATCGTCGGCTTTGAAAATCTGTGTTGTATGCTCGCGGATAATCCGGAACTGGCGACCGACGTGTTTGAGGCCATCGGTGCTCGCTGGCTGCGTTTTTATGAGCGTTGTCTCGAATATCCCGCGATCGGCGCCATTATCGGCAACGACGACTGGGGCTTCAAAACGCAGCCGATGCTTTCGCCCGCCGACCTGCGTCGCCATGTGTTCCCCTGGCACCGCAAGATGGTTTCCGCCGCTCATGCGGCCGGTCGCCCCGCCATCCTCCATTCCTGCGGCAATGCGGCGGAAATCATGGAAGGCATCATCGAGGATTTGAAATACGACGCGAAACATTCCTACGAAGACGCCATTCAGCCGGTTGAGGAAGCCTATGAGCAGTACGGGGCACGGATCGCCGTGCTCGGCGGATTGGATGTGGACTTCCTCATCCGCTCATCGCCACAAGCTGTCTATAAGCGAGCCGCAGCCATGCTGGACCGGGCGGATAGGCGCGGCGGCTACGCCCTTGGGACCGGAAACAGTGTGCCGGCCTATGTGCCGGACGAACACTATTTCGCCATGATCCGAGCGGCCCTCGACCGCCGCTGAACTCATCCTCAACGAGTTCTCAAATCAAGAACGGCTTTGTCGGGATGACCGGACATCTCGTTTTCGCGGATCATTTCGTTTTCCACGCCCGGACGCAGCACGATAGCATGGCGCTGCAGGCGTCCGACGCCGCGCCGGGTCTCGCGAATGATGTTCCGCTCGATGACCAGGTCCCGAGTCACCCCATTCACGTACAGGCCAGCTCCCACCAGTTCCTCATCCGGCAGTGAGCAGCCAGCCTTGCGGAAATCACGAATCCGTCCACCGTTGTTCTCGATCACGTTCTCGCGGACAACAGCGCGGTGCGCCCCATTAGCCTCCGTTTTTTGCCGGAATACTATGCCGTAGCGCGCATTTTCGTAGATGTGATTGCGAGCTATGAGGCAGTCCGTGTCCTGGTGGCCGATCGAGACGCCGCCGCGAAACCCAATCCAACCATTGCGGTAAATCTCGTTGTCGGTAAATTCCCCTCCACGAATGCCCCAACAGATATAGAGGCCATCAAAGGCGTTGTCGTGAATGCGGCAGCGCCGAACGACGGCCCTTTCGCTGTAGCTGCCTGGATGGATGCCTTGAACACCACAGTGCGAGACTTCGCAGTCCTCGATGGTTGCCCGTTCGCTGGATTTCGCCACGCAGATGCCATCACCGGGATTGCCGCGGATGCGCAGGCGTCGGATCACTACGTCGCGCGAACGCCAGAAATAGACCGCCGCGGTGCGCGGGGGCTTTACGCCGGGCGGAGCATTCCGCATCTCGGCGTCAATGTCGAGGCCCTCCACCCCGGCGCCGTCGGCGAGAATGCCGAGCACGATCGGAAAGAAATTGACAACGACGCCATTGCCCCCGTCTTCCGCGCGGCGGTCGGCGTCGATATATCCGTCCAAATGCAATCGGCCATCGGTAATATCCGTCACGGTAAGGGGGTTCCAAGTGTGCACCCATCCGTTCAGATCGTCGTAGAGGCAGACGCCCATGCCCGGTTTGAAAAGAGCGGGATCGGTGGGATCAATCTCCCGCTGACTGGTGGCGGCGTCGGAAGCGAGTCGGCACCACGCAGACGGCGCGCGGCGCAGCCGTGTTTTCCCCACTTCTCCAATCAGCCGGACATTGGGTCGCAGTCGAACCGCATTGAAACAAGTGTAGTCTCCCGCCCGCAATAGAACGGTGCCGCCGCCGCGCGCGGCTAGGGCGTCCACCGCAATTTGTATGGGCCGATTCGTGTCGCCGACGACATCCGCGTCGCGGTGGCCGACGGTGATTTCAGCAGGATGGCGTCCACCGCGGCGGGGCAGAAGAGAGTCGGAGAATTGAGGTCTTTTCATCGTGTCGAATCCTCGCGACAAAGGAACAAAGCTGTGTGCTCAACCTTGCTATATTTTGGGCCACCTTGGATGTGAATAGACGAGAATTCAAGTAAAAACAATCCTCCTTAAAGGGCTTTACAACACACGAGGCCCCCTCGATCGCGCATAAAATGCGACATACCTGTGGTCCTTTTAGCCAGGGCGGCGAGTTTCTCCTGTTGCCATTCGTGACATGGGCTGGCCGTTGAGTATTTTCAACAAAAGCTCCAGGGAGGCACCGGCTAACACGATGGAGGAAACGTAGACGGGAAAATCGGAGAAGGTTTCATTCTCATCACGACCATGGTCATGTCGTCGTAAGGGGCTGTGTCGCCCACGAATGTCATCAAGCCGGTACGCACATGGTTGAGGAGGCCTTCGGCACTTTCGGTGGCGGCCCCGCGGATTTGCTCTATCAAACGTTCTAGGC
>CALLML010000105.1 GCA_938005705.1 uncultured bacterium | reverse complement strand
GCCGACGGCCGCGCCCGCTGTAATTGCGATCGTTTGTCCTCAGCGATCAAACGGCGGCGTTGGGATATCGCGCACTCCGTCGCCGTCGAAGTCGCCCGCCATGAACTGGGGCACGTTGATAGTCGAGCCGAGATTTCCCCCTCCTTGCGCAGCACCGATCGCAGGGCTGGTCGGTTTCAAGGAGAGGTCGAGCTGGAAGTTCGAATTATTTTTCCAGTTGGCCATAATCGAATACTTCCATGCGAGGCGTTCGTCCCCTGGATCCACGTCCACCCAGTCGCTGCCTTTGGCAATGACGATTCGGGGAATGCCGTCGAAATCCACCTCGACAATATCGCCCACCTGCAACTCGGCCATATTGGCGGCCTCGTTGCTGCCGATATAGATTCGGTTCGTCGGGAAGGTGTGATACTTGCCGAACGCCAAGCGATAGAACGACCGCGGCGTATTCACAAACTGCGGGCCGGCGTACAGGCTGTGCGTATCCTGCCCGCTGGCCGCCGAATACTGCGCCAGCGTCATACTCTGATTCCCGTTCCAGCCAACCGGATAGCTGGTCATTCCGTCGGTATGCCAGAATAGGTTGTAATCGCTCTGGTAGCCCATGGTGGCATTCGCGCCCCAGAGGATTCCGCTCTGGCCTTTGACACAAATGTTGTTCCGGTAGGTATAGCCCGTGGCGGTCATCGAGGTGATGCCGTATCCCGACCAACACAGTGTGTTGTTTTCAAGCGTGGCATTGTACGTATTGCTGTGGCCGAAGATTAGCATGTACGCAGCGGACCCCAGAATCGTGTTATTGCGAAACACGATGCCGTCGAGCTGCTCCATCATGTATCCCTGCCCGCCGGCCAACAGCAGATTGCCTTCAATGGTCAGGTTGGTGATATTGCCGAAGGTTTGCATGTTATCGGGGTGCGCCCACAGGACATGATGATGAACATAGTTGCGGCGCACAACGGTGCCATTGCCATTGGCCACAATGCCATCGGTCCCGTTTTTCATCACCTCATTCTCCTCTACCAGCACGTTGCCGCGGTCGCTGACGGTGATGCCCACGCCACTATTATAGCCGACGAAATTCCGTCGATAGATCCCTTTTTCGTTGAACCGTCCATAAATGCCTCCGCCCTCATTGCTGTGGACGGAACAATTTCGAACGATGATGCCACCGGGATTGCCGCTCGACCAGCCACCGATGCCGTGGGAGGCACCGTGCCGGATTTCCAGGCCGTCGAATACCCAATGGCCGTAGTTGCCCCACTCGATGACAAAGCGGTCGCGCCGGGCCCCTTCCATGAGGACCGTGTTAGGATCGGTTCCGCCTCGCGGCCAAACGAACACGCGATAGATCGTGCCGTTACCCCCGCTAAAGTTTTCGACAGCCCACTCGCCTTCGCGGTCCAGGATTTCTATTTTGTTGCGCAAAATGTAACGATCGTTCGCGCTGGGTGCCGTCCAAGAACTGTTCACCGTCAGCGTGGAGGTCGCGGCGTTGAACGCGGTCACCTTCCGCGTGAACTGAGACGTGCCGCTCAAGCGCCAGTAGAAGACCTCCGCACCCACCCAGTAGTCGTCCGGCTGCGTCAGGTTCACCGTGTCGATCAATGTCGTCGCCGACCCGCCGGTCGCCAGGTACCAGCCCACATTGGGGTGTCGGGCCTGCTCTAACGTCACGCCGTCCTGCACGAGCCGTATCGGGCGCCAGTCCAGATCGGTGTAATAGATATTCGCCCAGTTCGGGTTGCCTTTGACGATTTCTGAAGTCGCCGGCCACCAATCCGTGATTTCATCCGCCCCTGTGACAATCACGCGATGGAACGGCTGCGCCATCAACGTGATCGGATTGCTGGGGGCACCGCTCGTTTTCAGCGTCACACGCTCGCGATAGATGCCCTCTTTGACCACGATCACATCACCCGGTTGACGGCCGTTGACCGCCCGCTGAATGGTCCGCCAGGGCAATGCTTCCGTGCCGGGATTGGAGTCGGACGCTTGCGGATGGTTGATATCCACGAAGAAATCCGCCTTGGGCATCACCACGATACGGATAAAGGCGGAATCCGAAAGGCCATAGCCGGAAACCGTAAGCTGGATATCGTGTATGCCCTGGCTCAAAACCACCTGCGGGGTGGGACCGGTGGCGATGACCTCCCCTGCCCGCGTCCACACATAAGATTGAATGCTGCCGGTAGAGGCGCTGCCGTCGAGCTGCACGGGTTCACTCCCGTTGCGATCAACATCCACGACGGTCTGATTTCCACCCGCATTGGCAACGGGCTGCACAATGGCCGATACAGCGCTGGCGGCATAGATAATGGCCGATCGACTCTTGTACAAATCGTCATCATGGACCGCCAGAGTAAACCCCCGCAGTTTCTGCTGGGGATCGAGTGGCAGCGGTTGTGCAAATGTCCAGAGTCGTGCCGCGCTGTTTCGCACGGCGGAATAATCGCTCGTCTGCCCCCAACGGTGTGTCATGGCCAGACCGGGTACGGCCACTATGTCCGGATTGGCGGACGTCGTGGCCGTCATATCGGGAAAGCCGGTTTCCGAAGAGGTCTTGGGAACCCCAGGCGATTCGTAGATCAGGACGCGATTGATCCCGCCCTGTCCGTTATCGTAGTCAGCAAAAATTCGCACCTTCCCGTTGCTGCCTGATACCAGAAAATTGACGCCTTCATAATAAGTCTGTTGCGCGGAAGGAAGCGTCACCGAAGCCGTGGCGCTCGACCATCCTTTCACATTCGAATGCGGACGAAAAACCCGAATCATGTTGGCCGCCACAGGCAGGAGACCGGCAGGATTTGTAGGAGGGGGCACTTGCGTGTAGCCGCCCGACGGCACGTTGTCGAGCAACGTACTCAATTGAAAGACCCCATAATTCGTCGTCACAATGCCGTCGTCGGGCAGCCCTAGACCACCCGAAGGCACCTGATGTTGCCAGGCATAGTTGTTGCCCGCACTGAGGAACGAACTGGAATGTTCGCCGAACACATGGTTGACCATCCGGCGCGCCAACCCCCAGTCGGCCGGAGGATTATAGAGCATGGCATGAGTTGCCTCCGCGTTGCTGATGAATCCATCGTAATTGAATCCGCCGGAGAGATCCAACGGAGTCGGATCCCCAGCGAAGGCCCTCAGGCTCAACAGGCTGAATGCCCAATAGCGCAGAAAATATTTCATGATTGTTCTCCCTGTTTTTTGCTATCGATGAACATTCGATCTGAAAACATCCAACAATACTTTTTGCCTTGCGCCTCCCCCCCCCCCCTTTTTTTCAATCACACGCTATCGTCGATGGCTTCTTTCTCGCGAGAACAAGCCCACTTTCTAAACAAAATTATTCTGAAACGAAGAAAAAAGATGTCAATATCATTTTCGCAAAAATCTTCATGGGGTGAGAAGACAAAAGGCAACTGCCTTTTCACGGGGGTAGCATGGCGTGGAAATTCGCAATTGTGAGTTATTGATTGTGAATATATTGCAGCATGAAACTGCCGATCCAGCTTTGTCTGCCGGTCATGAGTTCCATTGTATAGGAAATATTGTCGGCGGTTGCATGAAATTAGCGCTTTTTTATAAAAAGCAAGTCATCGGCTAAAAAGCATGCATAGGATAGCCGGTCGATTGCAGGTCGGGGGAGGAAAGTTCGGCGCGACAGTAAATCGTACGGTTTCTACGAGACCTTCGGTAGGATGCAGGTTCTTTTGCGGATAAAAACCACCTTGGCCCTGCCGGACTCGTCAAGAACCACGGCATCGGTCGCGGACTTGTAAGCCGGCCGCTCGCTTGCACTTTTCCAGACTCGGAACGCTGCTGGAGGAAAAAGTCGAGACCGGACGCTCGGATCGGTGTGTGAACGGCACGGGCTCCGGTCAGTCGTGAAAGTGTCGAAGGTTGTTTTACGATCTCCCGCGGCCGGGTGTCCTGTAGAACTGTCTCGGCGTTTGGGCGAGCGTACGTGAGGATCAGGGAAAAGCCGGCGTAGGCCCTTTTCACTTCTGATTTCAGAAGATGCGCCTCATTTTTTCGCAGGGCGCGTCAAACAGCGGTCCGGTGCGCGCTCCATGGCATAACGACGCCGAATACGTTCATTGTAAAACGTACCCGGATTAGCCGACTGCAAGAAGTCCGCATAGACGGATGGCGGCACGTCGTGGTAACGATAAGCGTAGCCGTTGTGAAATTCGAGAATTAGCGTTTGCGCGTCAAGCCGATAGGCCGTAGCGCGAAAGACGCCACACGGCATGGCTACGATGGATTCGCGCCCGATCTGCGCGTCCGGTTCGCGCACCACATCTCGCAATCCGACGACGCCCAGCAGCCCTGCCAGCATCGCTCCGCCCCACGTTTTGCTCATGACGAGTTTCTCCGTTTAAGGGTTTGTCTCATCGGGGGCGCTCGCCCCCGATGAAGAGAAGAGAGGATCGTCGATTTTTTCCAATCAAAGTGTCGTAGGCCCGCAGAGGGACGTTGCCAGACGCACGGCATCACGTGGAGCGGGCGGAATATCCAATTTCGAAGATTCGTTCATCGACGATGAAGCAGTCATCGACGATAAATCACGCGGGATGAAGCCCGGCTCTCTTTTCCTCCGTGTAACGCCGGAGCAGTCGGAGGATTTCATCGAGTCGGGCATCGGGATCGGTCTGTTGTAGTCGAGGATAACGGTGGCCGATCATCAACGGCTCGCCGTTCCTCATCACAATAAGCTTATCCTCTTCCGTTTCAACCGACTCAGCGCCGAGTGTGGCGGCGCGCACGCGGATGCGAGCGATCTGAAGAAGGCGCAGGACTTCCGGCGGCAGGGGGCCAAAACGGTCGCGCAGATCTTCGTGCACAGCAGCGGCTTCGTCTTCGGTGACGATGGAAGCGATACGGCGATAGGTCTGGAGCCGCAGGTTTTCGTCCTCGATATATTCGATCGGCAGCCCCGCCGTGGCGGTGGCGGCATCAGTTTCTCCGATGGGAAGGCCCGGGGCTATAAAGTCCATCGCCACGCGCGTCCGGATCAGCGGAGGCAGCGGTTGACCTTGCAGCGCTGCGATGGCGCGGCGCAAGAGCTGGCAGTACAACTCGAACCCCACCGCGGCGATATGGCCGCTCTGTTCGGCGCCAAGCAAGTTGCCCGCACCGCGCGTTTCGAGATCCCGCAGCGCCAATTGAAATCCGGCGCCGAGACCGGAGTGGCGGCGAATGGCTTCGATGCGGCGGCGGGAGGAATCAAATAGCCGTCCATGCCGTGGCAAAAGTAAATAGGCATGCGCACGATGCTTGAACCGGCCGACACGTCCCCGCAACTGATAAAGATCGGCGATGCCGAAGCGATCGGCCCGTTCAATGAGGATGGTGTTGACGTTGGGGAGGTCCACGCCGCTCTCAATGATGGTGGTGCAGAGCAGTATATCCGTGCGCCCACGCGCGAAGTCGCGCATGACCGCCGCAAGATGGCGCTCGCTCATCTGGCCATGTCCCACCGCAATGCGCGCTTCCGGCGCCAGCCGCTCCAAACGTTCTCGCACGTGCGCGATTGTCTGTACGCGGTTGTGCAGGTAGAACACCTGGCCCCCGCGGTCTAGCTCGCGAAGGATAGCTTCGCGCACGACTTCGTCGCTGTAGGGACAGACGATCGTCTCGATCGGAAGTCGCTCGCGTGGCGCGGTCTGAATGACGCTCATGTCACGCGCGCCGACGAGACTCAGATAGAGCGTCCGCGGAATCGGCGTTGCCGTCAGCGCCAGGACGTCGACGGTCGGATATCGTTCTTTCAGATACTCCTTGTGCGCCACTCCGAAGCGCTGTTCCTCATCAATGATGATCAATCCGAGATCGCGGAATTCCACGTCAGGCTGGATCAGGCGATGCGTACCAATGACGATATCTACCGCGCCCTCGCGCAGGCGCCGTAGGACGTCGGCTTGTTCGGCTGGCGTGCGGAAGCGGCTGATCATCTCGACGACGACCGGCCAGGCGGCCATCCGCTCGCGGAAGGTCTCGAAATGCTGCTGGGCGAGAACGGTGGTGGGCACGAGCACGGCGGTCTGTTTGCCGTGGAGTGCGGCGAGGAAGGCGGCGCGCAAGGCCACCTCGGTTTTGCCATAGCCGGCGTCCCCACAGATCAATCGGTCCATGGGACGGGGATCGCGCATATCGTGTAGCGTTTCGGCGATGGCTTGGCGCTGATCCTCGGTTTCATCAAAGGGGAAGGACGCCTCGAATTCCGTCATCCAGGGATGATTGTGAGCGAACGCAAAGCCCTGCTGTGTTTCGCGAACGGCCTGGGTCCGTAGCAGGCTCGCGGCCAGGTCGCGTACGGCGAGTTCGGCGCCGTTCTTTTCGCGCGTCCAGCGTGCGCTGCCGAGGCGATGAAGTTCCGGGAGGCGCCCGCCGACGCCGCGATAGCGGGAGAGCAAATGGGACTGATCGGCCGGAACATGCAAGCGCGCCCCCCCCGCGTACTCGACAGTGAGGACCTCCTGGCGCACACTGGCGACCTCGATTTCATACAGACCAAGATAGCGGCCGATGCCGTGCTCCAGATGAACCACATATTCACCGGGCTGCAGGGCGCCAATCTCCGCCAGTCGATCCTCCGCCGCCGCCAGTTCCGCGCGGCGGCGCGCGCCTCGCTCCCGCGCCATGGGATGGCGCCGCAGGCCATAGAGATCGCTCTCCGCGACGGCCACAATTTGTCCGTCGGTGGCCTCGAATCCGCCCGACAACGGTCCGAGACGGCATTCCATGCCCGACGGCAACGGCGATCCAAAAATTTCCAGAAACCGGTCGCGGGCGCCGGAAGTGCGGAAAAAGAACAGCACTCGCGTTCCGCGTCTGGCGCGCACCGCGAGGCGTGCTATGAACTCGGCGCGTAATCGTTGCACGGTATCCGCCTCTCCGCCAGCGATCGAGAGCGACGGCACCGGCTCGATCGCGCGCCACGGTAGCGGCAACGCGCCCGCAGGGCTTTCCTCAGGCGGACGCAGTTCAATCTTGGGGTGGGTCACGCTCAGGATTTCGCGCCACCGATCCAGGGGGGGGGCGGAGGCATCGGCCTTACGGTGCAGCTCCGCTTGTTCTGCGATGCTTTCCGGGTCCACCCATACGCCGACGGAATCCGGCGGCAAGTATTCGGCCAGATTGCCTTCGGTCTCCGGGGTCTCGGCGGGCAACAGCACTGCTTGTTCGATGGAGCGAATCGAGCGCTGGTCGAAAGGATTAAAAACACGCAACGATTCGATAACGGACCCGAAAAATTCCGCACGGACAGGGTATTCCTCGTGTGGCGACCACACGTCCAAGATGCCGCCGCGCACGGCCGCCTCACCGCGTTCTCCGATTTCGGGACGGAACCGATACCCCGCAATTTCCAGTCGCCTCCGCAGTTGTTCAAAATCCCATTCGGCGCCTCGGGCGAGGATAAGATACGTCCGGTGGAGTGTCGGCGGATGCGGTGTGGGCTGCAAAAGCGCCTGAATGGATGCGGCCACGATGAGCGGACCCCCCGACTGCAGACGCCGTAACGCATCGAAGCGCTCACCGGCGATTTCGGGCTGACGGCGACCGTGACCCGTGCCCGTTTCGAAGGCGGGGAAAATGGCCCACATTTCGTCGCGCCCGGCGGCGAGCGCAGCTAGGTTATCCCGAAATTCATCGAGTGTGCGTGCGCCGTGCAGAATCCAGAGCCAGGGACGGGGAAAAGCAACCAGAAGATTCCACGCCAGAAACGCCTGGGCGGGAGGAGGCGGTGCCTCAAGGCAAAGAAAACCACCCCTTCCGAGCGCAGCGGCAAATGCCTCTCGCTCGGCGTCCATCAAGTAGACCGAATGCAACGGGTCGGTCACTGCGTTTCAATGTACCGCAGCTCGTCCGGCGCAACCAAGAACGAATATCGTCCGGGGCCGCCGGACAGATGGCGATTCGTGTTCGCCCCGTGTGAATGACCCGGCTGTTTCACGCGACAAAGTCGTAATCCTGCGGCTCGCCTCAAATTTCGGCGATCTTCTCCAGCGTCCTTCATCATCGATCGGGCCATCCGCTCATTTTGTTCGTTTTTCCAATATGGTTTTTGATCTGTTCGCATTAACGGGCATGGGCTCAGTCAAGCGGAGACTCTCTTTCTTCCCGACCGCAAGGTGCGAGCTGGCCGGCGCTGCAAAAGGCTGGCCGGTGATGCTTGTAAACCGAACATCGGGTTAGGCATGCCCTTCTTTCCTGAAGTGCTCCAATGCCGAGGGGACGGAACACTTCCACAACAAGGCGGGTCGATATGATCGGCGGATATTAGGGAGGCTTCATATGCTGCTTCCTTGCCTCTCATAATCGAATGTCGTTTGGTCTTTCCTCTACCCCTGGGGGATTGTGTCTTCCGCGATAATCGCGTCTGCGCCGTCCTTGGTCACGATCGCCGTAGAAGCTTCGGTTGTTGTCAAAAATTTTGTGTATATAGGTGTGAGGCGAGTTCGGGTTCGTACTGATTTTGAAGGGGCCGGCTTCTCCAGCCAGGATTCGGGCCGTCCTTCTCCTGTTCTGATGTTGGCTCATGTTCTTCGCTTTTCATGGCGTCTTCTCCGGTTCGTGCCCACGATGTTTCTACACCCCCTCGATTATCGCAGGTGACGCGAGCTCTCACCCGGTAAGGTGGAGTTCGGAACTCGAAGAAAAACCGACGAGGAGGGATGAGGGCTACCCCGAGGGAGCTATTCGGAGGCTAAAGCGACGGTTGGGAAGGCGGGAGCCGAGGTTTTTCGGTCGAATTACGGAGATTTCCGCCCCTTTCTGCATCCAGACCCCTCGTCTCACCCCTTTAAACAATCCACAGCGCAATCGGCTCTCTCAACAAAGGAACAACTTGCCGGTCGTGCGGCGCTGAGGTAAAATAACGATATGCAGCAGCTTTCATTCAGGCTGATCCTGATGTCATGTCTTGTCTCGACGATCTTGCCGATTGCGACGGGGGGCGCCGCTGAGGATGGGGAAGGTCGCTATTTTCGAGTCTATCCGCTCGGATTTGCGAGTCTCGAACAGGCGGAAGCCGTGGCCCGATCACTGGTGGAGGAGGGAGGCGCCATCATTCCCGACCGCGGCCAGCAGCGATTGCTGGTGCACGCGACTGAATCGGAGCATCGGCGGCTGGCGGAGGCGCTGGCCGCGATGAACCGTCCGCCACAAAACATCCGGATTGATGTGGAATGGAATGAAGCGGCGACGATTCGCGATCGGGGAATTGGCGCCGGTGGAATTATGCGGGATGGGCACACGACCATCACCCTGACTGGGCGGGATCAGGAAACGCATTCAAGCGGACGAACGAGTCAGACGCTTGTGGTCGCCAGTGGACGCGAAGCACTGTTGCGGGTGGGCGAACGGGTGCCGTGGCTGGAGTGGATCGAAGATTGGGGTTGGCGCTCCGGCGTCTACGCCTCAAGAGTGCAATGGGACGAGGTCGGGGCTTTTCTCGCCGTCGAGGCCACGGTTATCGGCGAAGGCCCGATGATTCGCATTCGCCTGACACCGGAGCTGAGCGGGCGGGTACAGGGTCGGCCACATCGCATACGTTTTGCCCAGGCGTCCACAGAGATCATCGCGCGCGCGGGAGAAACTATTTCGTTGGCCGGCCTGACACAGAAGAATGAGTTCTATTCACACTTTCTGATTGGCATGGACCGTCGTGGTGAGCGCCGTTCCCTGAACATGACGCTGAAGCCCACGCTGTTGGACGTTGTGCCGACGGCTGGGGACGTGCCGGCACGTCGTTGAGGCCCCCAAGCGTCCGACGGGCGGGCGCCAACGGGGAGGATGGAGGACGAGAAGATGAATCGAAATCATGCATATGGTCGTTTGTGGGTAATGATCATGGTTGGGGCATTGTCTGTGCAAGTCGCCCGCGCCGATGTCGGACCTTCCCGGGCGGGTTTCGGACGACCGGTTTTTCCCTATTGCCAGATCGTGGATCGATATCCTGATCCGCTGCACGGCGCAAATCTGACCGGTGCCCTGTCCGGCTCGGTGGACGACGCCGAACGAATCGGCTTGATTGAGACGAGCGTTTGGACGGAATTCGGCTATTTTCGCACCCGTCGCGGTGACCTTGCCGTCTCGTCAGAGGCACATATCTGGCTTTCCACCCGCAGTGGCGGGCTCGACCTGCCGGATACGTGGCTGCACGCCTGGTTGCGCCTACGGTGGGATATCCGCAGCTACAATGGTTTCACTCTGCGGCTCGAGATCGATCCCGGATTTTATGCCGCTGCTGAAACACTGTCGGATGGATTCAATCTGCCGTTCGCCGCGTACGGCATACAGTCATTCGGCGACCGGTTTTCAGGATTCTTCGGTCTGAAGGTCCGTCCCGGCGAGCGGCGTTTGATCGAGCCGGCGACGGGGCTGCGGCTTTCGCCCACGGACGCCCTGGTCTTCGATATCGGCTATCCGGATATGCGCATGCTGCTGCGCATCACTTCTACCGTCACAATGCTCGCCGGCACACAATGGAATCGCCTCTATGAATTCGCTATCGATGATACGCGGGAGCGCTTGCGCTATCGGGAAACACGCCTTTACGGCGCGGTGCGCGTGGCCATGGATCGCGTGTGGCATTGGGAAATCCGTGGCGGCGTTTTGGCGGGCCGCGAGATCGGTTTCAAGCGTGGTGGCGACCGCCAAGTGGAAGGAGTGCCGTTTCTGACCATCGGATTGGGCGGAACGTTCTGAGAACGAAAGGATCGGGTCCGCCGTGCGTGTGGCGGTCATTTCTGATGTTCATGTGCTCGGACCTGATGAGGCCCGGCGCAGTCATCGCATCTATCGGAATATCGGCCTCCATCATTCCTTTTGGCGCCGCAAATGGGATCGTGCGCTCATGCGCGTGCGTCGCCGATTGTGGAACTGGCACCCGGAGAACCGATATGCCTGCTTTGTGCGCGCACTTGATGAAATCGCTCGATTCGAACCTGACTGGGTTGTCGCCAACGGCGATTTTGGCGGCGATGCCGCCGGCGTGGGCATTAGCGCGGACGAGGCCTTTGAGAGTGTCCGCCGTGTCGTGGACCTCCTCCGCTGCACGTTTCCGGATCGATGCCGATTCGTATATGGTGACCATGAAATCGGGAAACACAGCACCGAGTTGCGCCGTGGGGGGATTCGGCTGGAGAGCGTCCGGCGGGGACAAAGCGACCTGAATATGCCACTGTTTTGGCACGAGCGCGCCGGTCCGTTTGATTTGATGGGGATGTCGTCCACCCTGCTGCGGCTGGATTTGTTCCTGCCGGAAGCGCTGCCGGCGGAAATACCCGCCTGGGATGAGCTTCGGCGTCGGCATATCGAACAAATCCACGAGGCTTTCGCCGCGCTCTCGGCGGAGACACGCGTGCTGCTGTTTTTGCATGATCCCAGCGCGCTGAGCGCGCTCGAGAACATTCCGGAGGCGCGCGCACGTCTGCCACAGATCGAACGGACGATTCTCGGCCACCTGCACGCGCCCGCCCTGCTTCGACTCACCCGCCTCTTTTCCCGTCTGCCCGCCCTCAATCCGCGCTACCCCGTGGCCCGCATCATCGCCCACGGCACGCGCGGCGCCCACCGCTGGTCGGTCTTTCGCCCCGTCGTCTGTCCCTCGACCTTCGGCGCCGGTCATCACTTTTCGGGCGGGGTGCTGTTTTTGGAAGCATGGGACGGCGGCCGGATTACTGTGCGGCATCACCGGATTGACGGCTGAGCCGCCGCCAGCAGCCCGCCAAAGAGCCGGCGACGATGATCTTCATCCATGTTTTCCGGGTGCCACTGTACCGCCACGAGAAAACGTTCCGGATCGGTCCCCTCAACGGCCTCAATGGTGCCATCCTCGGCACGCGCGGCGACGCGGAGCGAAGATGGCAACCGTGCAGGATCGGCGGCCTGGTGGTGGAAGGAATTGACCTCGACTCGCTTACAGCCCAGCAGCGTTCGCAGGGAGGTACCCGGCTCGATGAGCACATTGTGGCGTCGGATTTCGCCCGCCTTTGAAGGCCGGTGATCGCCCGCATTTGCCACGTGCTGGATCAAACCGCCGCCGTGAGTGATAACCACCAATTGCATCCCTCCACAGATCGCCAACACAGGCAGTGACGTCTCGAATAACACGCGCCGCGCCAACTGCAGATCCGATCCAGCGCGGCGAGGATGCAAGGTCCGGGTCTCCGGATGCGGCTCGACGTTGTAAAAGTCGGGCGGATAATCCGCTCCGCCGATGAATATCACGGCGCCGACGAGCACCAGATATTTCCGAAGCTCGGATTCCAAAGCCCCTGCCGGTATCAACAATGGCGCGGCGCCAGTTTCGCGCACAGCGTGAATATAGGAATGATTGATTCGGTGACGAAGCGCACGATTGGACTCGCCCTCCACGTCCATATTTAATCCGATCCACGTCATGGCATTTCGTCCCGCGCGGATCAAAAGAATGCCCGTCCGAAGGCGGACGGACAAGGTGAAACGCACGGCGCTCATGGCGGTGGGGCGGAATTACGGAGTTTTCTCGTGCGGTCCGATGACGAAGGAAGTGGAGGAAAATAACGAATATACGATGAAGAATGGAATCTTCCGGCGGAAAGCCGGATCTTTGAAACTACATCGGCAGCGACGACTATGGCCACCAACTTCAATTCGGCGAAGTGAGTTGTTGGCCGATTCCCCACCACGCCTGATCCGGGCGCCTGCCCCGAAGATGGGCAGCGCCGGTCCGACAAGGCTTGTCGGACCCCGTGATAAGCTCAACCAGGAATCTGCATTCAAGCGTACCGGGAGCGGATATTGAAACGTCCTCCCGCCGAGACCTGACGGATCTGGGAGTCTGCTAACTCAAATCAGCCTGCGCCGGCGGCGTGCACCGTTGACCGCGGACTCTGAAAGAGGTGCACAGGAAGCCGGAGGCGGCGTTGTCCCGCAAAAGGTCCGGCATTGGGCCGGTGAAAAAGATGAATCGCGCATTGCGTTAAAAGCGCTTTTTCATATTATACGTTCTATGGTTGAAGACAATCAAAATCTTTTGACCGTCGCAGTTTCATCCGTGCCTACGTTGGTCGTCACCGGCTATGAGTATGTGGAGCCATTGCCGGCGAACGGTCTGTTGGTGGAGCGATGGAAAGCACGTTCGGTACAAACGAATCGATGGGTGACGATCAAGGTACTGCCTCCTGTGATCGGGGAAGATTCGTCCGTCGCTGAATCCTTTTTGACGGAGTCACAGCGATTGTTGGAATTGCGGCACCCCATCCTCGAATCTGTTTTGGACATCGGGATCAAGGGCAGCTATCCGTTTCATTTGGCCGAGTTCGTGGATGGTGTGTCGCTGATGGATTGGATCCGCGAAGGCAGGACATGGGGTGAGAAAGACGCGCTGGCGCTGGTGGAAGATATCGCCGCCGCTTTGGAGTACGCCTGGCGGCAAGGGAGCATTCTTCACGGTTATTTGGGTCCAGAACGTGTATATCTGGACCGCCAGGATAGAATATTCGTGACAGATCTGGGGCTTCTCCGGCTCTTGGAACGTGCCATCGCCGGCCGCGCGGCCTCCTGGATTCGGCCTGCCTCGCGTTATACCGCACCCGAGCAGATTCTGTACGCCTCAGCGTGGAGCTGTCAGGCAGATATGTACTCGCTGGGCTCCATGCTTCATACCTTGTTGACCGGGGAACCGCCTTTTTCGGAAAGCTCCGATATCGAGGCAATGCACCGTCATGCCACAGGCTTTCTGCCGGATCCCCGCGATCGCCGCCCGCAAATTTCCGATGCATGTGTATGGTTGATTGAACGACTGACTGTTAAAGATCCCGCCGAGCGTCCGGCTACGTGGGCTGATGTTCGTGCCGACATGGAGGCGGTGCGCGCGGGCGGTACGCCAGCGGGGGATCGCCCTCCACCCGGTGCGGCGACGGTGCGGCGCAATGAGCGACGGGAACGCCGCCCGGTGCTGTCTAGCACCCCCTCCAATGGGCGGCGGCTTCGCCGCAAGCCAGCTCCCGTGGCCTTGGGAACGTTTGAACCCCTGAGGGATGCCACGGCGCCTGCGCGTCCACGCATGGCCATATCTCCATCTTTACCCCGGCGACCGGGCCGCAAGCGGAACGGGCGAATGGAGACGCGCGAACAACGGTTGTCGTTGGGGTTGGTGATCGCGTTGGCGTTGGCGGCAGGCGTCTATTGGCGCTTCTTTCATTCGGCTTTTTTTCCACCGCCGGCCGTTACCACCATAGCGGCGCCGCCTTCGACGGAAAAGAACGGCAATGGGGTTCGGCGCGTCGGCCGCCTTTTGCCCGATGGAACGATGATTCGTGACAACGACTTCCGCGCATCCCCTGAACAAGAAAACAGAGGGAGGATCCGGACGATGACCCAGCCGTTGCCATTGGCCCCCTTGCCGATCCAGCCGGGTCATGACAACGGCGAGGCGGATGCGAATGAAGAAAACAGCGGGCGCTCGCCCGGCTATACGGATTTGGTCAGGGGGGCGCGCGCCTTCAATGAAGCCTTGGCGTTGTTCAAAAGGTACGAACGGGATCGAAATGCCAATGTCCTGCCTCGCGTGGAACGATTGGCTCGTGAGGCGGCGGACGCTTTCGAGGCCTATGAGAAGGCCGCTCCGCAGGACCCGATGGGCCGGCGCTACGCGGATCAGGCCTATGGTATGATCCGATACGCCCGGCAGGCGATGCTTATGGAAGGGATCGTGAACAAAGAACCTTCCAGGCACGAACCTTCCGAGAATCGTTTGTCACCGTCTCCTGCGCGGGCGTTGCGGCTCGCCGCGGGCTGGAACGTTCGCGTATCGGGAGCCGATCCGGTGGCGCGCGATCTCGATCGTCTGCTGGTAGGGCGCGGGACGCCGGGGATGGACCTTTTGCCCCACACGGACTTGTTTGTTATGGAAGGCGTTCCCTATTTAATGCCATTGAAAACACTGGCATCTGCGAGGGGGGGGGCGCTGTCGGCCGGACGTTTTCTTCAAGGCGCGGCCTTTCCGGCCCAGAGCTTCAAGGCCTACCCGTTGTCCAAGCCTCTGCATCCGGAGTATCCGTTTGCCACCGTTCTGACCGACCTCGACGAGGCCATTGTCGCGATTCATCTTTTCGATGAACGCCTGGCCGACCGTCCGGTTCTGCCTCCCGCTTTGTTCTCCGACCGCTGGACGACCTATGATTTCCTCACGCCACGATTTCGGCAAAACGAGGGGCACCGCGTCGCCCATCGCGTTCGTGTTCTTCAGGGCGTGGTGCAAGTGGATAGCGAGCTGGCCGAAGCGGACCCGGCGAGGCCGGACGGCATCGGCCGATCGCTCTATCGCTCGCGGTTGCTCCTACCGCAACCCGTCGTCAATCTGATGCTGATGCGTCTGTATGTCGCCCGCGGTTCGCCATCGGGGTAGAGACGGGAAGGGGGAGGCTTATGTCTCGCACATTCGCACGTCTTATGGATCTGGCCACCGGATACTGGCCTGCGGCGGCGCTGATTGCGGCGGTCGATTTGGGCGTGTTTGAACGCCTGGCGAGCCGTTCTCGGACAGCCGAGGAACTGGCGACGGACATGGGGGCCTCGCCTCGCATGTTGGCGGATTTGCTGCGCGCATTGGCCGGCCTCGGGCTTTTGACGAAAAAGGGGGATCGCTATTCGATCGCGCGTGTGTTTGCGCCGTTTCTGCGTTCGGATGGTGAACGCTGCCTTCTCGATGCCCTGCGTTTCAATCGGGACCTGTATGCCGTTTGGGGCCGTCTTTCCGATGCACTTCGCCGCGGCGAGTCGGTGATTCCACCTGGGGCGCATCTGGGAGGAGATCCGGAACGCACGCGGCGGTTCATACTCGGCATGCACAGCCGTGCGATGGGACTGGCGGAAGCGATCCTGCCGGCGGTACGCGTTCCGCCGAAAGGAACGCTGCTGGATCTCGGCAGCGGCCCTGGCACGTTCACTCGGCTTCTCGCCGAACAGCGCAAAGGGCTGCGAGTTATTCAGTTCGATCTGCCGCCCGTGCTGGAAGTGGCGCGCGAGTTGGCCCGCAGATCGCCGGCGGCGGATCGCATCGAGTACTATGCGGGCGATTATCGGCGAGATTCTCTGCCGAGCGATGTTGACGCGATCCTTTTCTGCGGCGCTCTCCACCAGGAAACGGAGGCTTCAGCCGCCGACTTGTTCCGCCGAGCCCGGGCGGCGATGCGTCCGGACGGCGTGCTAACCGTCATAGACCTGATGCTGGACTCCGATGGCGTGCAGCCGGTCTTTGCGGCCTTGTTCTCGCTGAACATGAAACTGTTCAACCCCGCCGCCGGTGTATTCGAGACGTCACGCGTTTCGGTGTTATTGAAAAGGGCCGGCTTTTACAAAATCATCACGCGCCCTTTACCGCATTTGCCGTACCGCGCCGTGTCGGGAATTTGTCCCGCCGCCGGCAAGCTTATGGCTCGTCCAACACCTCGCGGATAGTCCTCCCCAGTGCTTCAAGCGTGAACGGTTTTCGAAGATAGCCGGATAACCCCTCATCTCGCGCCTCGTTGACGCGCTCGATCTCGACAAACCCGCCGACAAGAATCGCCTTTTGATGGGGATGCAGATCTCGAATGCGTCGAAATACATCCACTCCGTCGGATGCATCACCAAGAAACAAGTCAATCAGCATCAAGTCGGCGAGGGGTTCACCCGCGCGAATGCGCCGCTCAACCCAGGCGACAGCCGCCGCGCCATTTTCGGCCAGTATGACATCGTAGCCGAGTTCTTCCAGCAGACGGCGTGCCTCGTTGCGATGCACTTCGCTGTCGTCCACCACAAGAATCCGTTCGCCGCCGCGGGCCCGAAGGCGCGGCGCAGAGGACTCTTCCGGCATAGGGCTGGCGATGGGCAGATAAAACGCTAGTTCCACGGCGCGTCCGTCTGGCGTTGTGCGGACATCCACGAATCCGCCGCTGCGCCGAACCGCGGCACAGGCTTCCGCGAAGACGAAGGGGCCCGCGCCTTTCCATCCCAGCTCACGTTCGGCAAAATACGGTTCGCAGAGATGGTCCGCATCCTGGGATCGCACAGTCGCGGCGAATCGCACGCAGAACACTACAAAATGATCGCTGGAACCGGCGGCTCGGCTGACGTGCTCCAGTCGGGTTCCGACTCGCACACGCCGTTCGCCGGTCGTCAGGCGCACCGCCACATCTACAACGCCACGTAACGCCTGGGCGACCTCCTCGGAGATGGCGACCGGAGGTGGAGGAGGCTGCGAGGGAGGAAATTCAAATATGACCTGCGGATGGGCGTCCAGTAATGCCAAAAAGCCGTCCGACTCGACGTGCGAGCGCATCAAGGCGACGAGATCGAACGGCCGGACAGCTGACCGCTCGCTGGATCCGAACCGTGCCAGACGTTGGGCCAGCGCCTGAAGGCCGGCGATGGCTTCTGCCAGACGTGCCTCGACGATGGCGGGTTTGAGGACCTCTTGCGCACGCTGTATTTCTGCAGAGATCTCGACCGACAAGCCTGCTGCGAACCGTTCGACCGCGACGGTGCGTGCACGGTGGGCCTCACGCGCGTCATAGGTCTGCCGTTGTTCCTGCGCACGAGCTCGTTCTCTGAGCATGCGCTTCTTCAGCTCTCGCGTGTTAAGTACGCTGCGAATGCGATGAGCGATTTCATCGGGCCGCGCTGGCTTCAGTAGGTAGTCCGCCGCACCGTGGCGAACCGTATCGATCGCGCTGGCCACCGAGCCGTGGCCCGTCAGCACGATCACTGGCAAATCCGGCGCCTCAGCGGCCACGTGCCGCAATAGCGCCATACCGTCCGGTTGCTCCATGACGAGGTCGGTCAACACTAGATCCACGGGGGTGCGCCCCAGCACGTCCAGGGCCTCTCGCCCGGAAGAGGCCGTCGTCACATCGTATCCCTCTCGCATGAGGTTCTCGGCCAGTCCCGTCAGCACCAGCTCATCATCGTCCACGATAAGAATACGATCGGTCATGATTGCGCCTCCAGCAGCGGAAACTCGATCGAAAAGGTCGTGCCTCGTCCCGCCTCACTTTGAAAGGATATCTCTCCGCCATGAGCTCGGACGATCGAATGCACGATACTCAGCCCCAGTCCGGCGCCCCGGGCGCCTTTAGTGGTGAAGAACGGCGTAAAAAGCCGCGGCTGAATATGCGGCGGAATACCCATTCCTGTGTCGGAAACGATGAGCACCGCACGATTCTCACGCCGTTCACAAGCAATGACAATCCGTCCACCGGCCGGCATGGCATCGCGCGCGTTGGTGACCAGATTGATCAAAATCTGTACGAGCTCGCTGTGCGAAATGGGCAGACGGACATCCGGCGTGCGCAATTCGATCTCCAGACGAATACCGGTTTTTCGCAATGGCGCGTGAAGCAGTTCGCGTACGAACGCCGCGGCCTCACTGAAACATGTGGCGGAAGGCGATTCGTCGTGTCCCGACCCCAGCCAAAGCAACCGCTGCACCAGACCGCGAATCGTTTCAATACCCCGTTCGACCATGGCCAGGCTTTGACGCCGGGGAAAATCCGGCGGCAGGTCGCGCTCAACCGCGGCCAAATGACTTAGCATGCCTTGCAGGGGGTTGTTGACCTCGTGAGCCACGCCCGCCGCCAGAAGGCCGAGCGACGCGAGACGGTTGGCCCGCTCCAGGGCTTCCCGCTGGCGGGCCTCGGCGGTCTCTCGCTCCAGCCGCAATCGTTCCTCCTGAGCGAGACGCTGCTCGGTGATATCCTTGACGAGACCATCGTAACCTATGAGCGTTCCCTGCGCGTCCCGGTGCGGCGAAGGGGTATTTCGAACCCAGCGGATGGCGCCGTCTTTGCGGACAATCCGATGCTCCAACGATCGGGTCTCGGCGCCTTTCAGCACAGCTTCGGCGTGCGCTAGCACGGCTGGACGATCTTCAGCATACACCATGTTCAGCCAGAGAAAGGGGTTGGCCGCATATTCCTCCGGTCGATAACCGGTGATCGCCTCGCACCCTGGGCCGTGGTGCGTGGAGACCGGCCGCCCCTCCCGGATTTCGACTGTATACACGTAGTCGGTGACGGATTCCAGCAATCGTCGGTATCGTCTTTCGCTCTCCTGCAGCGCGAGCTCGGCTTCCTTCCGCTCGGTGACGTCCTGAATCATCGCCATCTTGGACAAACGCCCATCCGAGTGGCGAATAAGGGAATTGACGATGTAATACCATCGCCCATCCTTGGGGCTCTTCACTTCCCAGCGGACCGTTTCGCCCTGAAATACGCGGTCGTTGACGCACCAGGGGCAAGGCGTGTCCAAATCGTGCAAGGCTTGATAACACATCTCGCCGGTGGCGTCGTGGCCGGTTCGCGAGATCATTCGGGAATTCATGAATTCAATGCGCTTGTCCACCGAACAGATGTAGATCAGTCCGTCGTACGCCTCGACAATTGCCTGATAACGAGCGGCGGTCTCGCGCCAGCGCGCCTCATACGTCTGACGCCGTTTCACCTCGGCTTCCAATCGTTCGTTGGCGGCTCGGATTTCCTCCGCGCGCTCAGCCATCTGCCACTCCAGCTCGGCGCGTTGACGGGCCAATCGGGCTTCGATCTCATGCCGAGTGCTCACATCCAGCACGATGCCCTGAAAGCCGAGCAGTTGCCCGCGTTCGTCGCGGAGGATGCGCCCGTCTTCTTCCACCCACCGCACAAGGCCGTCCGGCGGACGCACGCGGTACTCGATGGCGTACTCCGTCGCGCCCGATGCGACGAAACGTGTCATGGCCTCTTCGACCTGCGCACGGTCTTCCGGCGCTATCAGCTCCTCGTAGGGCCGCGCCCTCGACGTCAATTCCCCCGGATCGAGTCCCCAGCGCCGGATGTTGTCCGATACGTACCGAATCGGCCAACCCGGCGCCGCGTCCCAGCGAAAAACGATGGCCGCGCTCTCCTGAACGATCTTTTGCAGCTCGCGTAGCTCCGCCAGCTCTGTCGCACTTGGAACTCGCCGAAGGTTGGTCGACGTTTCATTCATGGCACAATTTCCCCTGGTCGCTCGTTCCGCGGGTAAGCAGGCGCTGATCCCTCCTCTCACACTCCGCGGATTTTTTCATAGGGCCACATGGCGGTGCCGCCCTCCATGACCCGAACTCGCGTGAAGCCGGCTGCACGAAGAATCAGCGCCGCTTCATAACCCCGAATCGAAAGTGTGCAGAATGTGATAATCTCCCGGTCGCGGGGCAGCTCGCCGAGCCGCCCGCGCAGCGCGCCCAGCGGGATAGATCGCGATCCGGGCAGACGCGCGCGTTCGTATTCCAGCGGCGTGCTGACGTCGAGGAAAATAAAGTCCTCCCGCCGCTGAAGTTTTTGCCAGACCTCCTCCGGCGTAATACCGTCCATCTGACCATCCAGTTTGTTCCGCGCCACATTCGCCGCCGTGATCAAATTGTCCATCGCCGGCGCATAGGGTGGCGCATAGCCCAGATCCAGGGAAGCAACCTGGTCCACCGTCATGCCCGCCGCGATCGCGGTCGAGGCCACGTCCACGCGCTTGTCGCCCTGACCGGGGCCGACTGCCTGTGCGCCAAGCAGCTGGCGCGTTCGACGATCCACAATGAGTTTCATCATCAACAGACGCGCCTCCGGTAAAAAATGCTCGCGATCCGGCGCCGGCACCAGCACCGACACCGGGTCGTATCCCGCTTCGCGGGCTTCGGCTTCCGTCAGTCCTGTCCGTGCCGCGCAGTATTCGAAGACGTTGCAGATTGTCGTGCCGAGAATGCCCGGAAATATGTCGTTGCCGCCACATAGGTTGATGGCCGCCGTGCGGCCCTGTTTGTTCGCCGTGGATCCCAAGGGTACGTAGCAGGGACGGCCGGTCAGCCGGTGGATGCATTCGACGCAATCGCCGACCGCGTAAATGTCCGGATCGGATGTGCACATTCGCGCATCCACGCGAATCGCGCCTGTCACGCCGATCTCCAGCCCGGCCGCCGCCGCCAGCGTCGTCTCCGGCCGCACGCCCGCCGAGAGGATCACCAAGTCGGCTGGAAGATCACCATGGTTGGTCCGCACGGCCTCCACGGTTTCCCCGCCCGCGAATCCGAGGACCTCCGTGCCGGTGCGCACACGAACCCCATTGGCCTCGAGATGCAGCTCGACCAACCGCGCCATATCCGGATCAAACATGCGCAAAATCTGGCCGAGTCGCTCGACGATCGTCACGCGGCATCCGCGCTGCGTCAGGGCCTTGGTCATTTCTACCGCGATGAGCCCGCCGCCGACGAGGACGACATCCCGCGCGCGCCCTTCTGCGAGGGCGTTGCGGATGCCTTCCGCATCCCGGACGCCGTGCAGGGTGAAGATGTTGCGGAGCCTCACCCCCGGCAGATCCGGCACGATCGGGCGCGCGCCGGTGGCCAGTACGAGCTTGTCGTAGAAAATCCATTGTTCGCTGCCATTGTCGAGCCGGCGCACCCGTACGCGTCGGCCGGAACGGTCAATTTCCAGCGCTTCGGTGCGGTTGAGCGTCCGCACATTCTTCACGTTCTGGAAGAAAACCGAATCGCGCACGACCCCCAGCGGCGTGGCCAGAAGCTGCTTCTGCTCGCTGACGACGCCGGAAACATAGTATGGGAGACCACACCCCGCGTACGAGAGCAGGTCCCCGCGCTCGATGATGGTAACCTCTGTCTCCGGGCGTAGCCGGATCACCTTCGCCGCCACCTTGGGGCCTGCGGCGACGCCGCCGATAATCACGACACGTGGGCGCCCTGTGTTGCCGGCACTCGCGGTCTCGAGGTTCCCTGTCGGCAAGAGCATGCGGAACGCCGCCCCGCCGAGCTCTGAAGACGTCGCGATGATGCGGCCGCCGTAGGCCTCCACGACTGCCTTGACAAACGCCAGGCCCAGTCCGACACCCGGACGCGCCGAGCGCCGCGCCTCAGTACTGCGATAAAAAGGCTCGAAAATCTTATCCCGCTGATCTTGCGGCACGCCGATACCCGAATCCTCGACGGCCAAGACCGTCATCCCCTCTTCGCCGGGCTCGATGATCACCCGAATGCGTCCCTGATCGGGAGTGTATTTGAGGGCATTGGAGAGCAACGCCTGCAGGACTTCAGCCAGGCCTTCGAGACTGATACGAACCCAAGCCGGATCGAGGCGAACCACCGTTTCGAGGGTGATGCCCCGCCGAATACATTCCTCAGTCCAGGTGGCGGTTGCCCGCCGCGCCGTCGCCGCGGCGTCCGCAGCCTGTTCCTCATCTTCAATGCGCGGTCTGATGATCATCAGCATCCGCCGGACGCTTTCGATCGCCTCCTCAATGCGCCGGTCCGCCTTGGCAAGGAGGTCTTTCTGGCGGGGGTTCAAATGTCCGGCGTACTCGCCGAGCAATGTTTTGATGATGGAGGCCGCGGCTGCCACCGGCGATTTGAGCTGGTGGGCGACCAGGCCGGCAAAATCGAGAGAAATCTCCCGCTCGCGCCGGTCGTCCGAATGAGCAGTCGTACTGGCCATGGCCTGATTTTAATCTCTCCGCCGCCGAACGACAATCTCGAGGTTTCTAATATCACGTGCAACAGGCCGCACGTTACCTACAGGCGGCGTAGGCGTCTGCGACGAGCTGAGGGGCCCATTCTCTCCGCCCGCGCGCCTATGGATAACTGGCTTGAAAAGGAATCCCAAGGGTGGTCCGGCTT
>CALLML010000104.1 GCA_938005705.1 uncultured bacterium | reverse complement strand
TTGCCGTGCATGTCGTGCAGTCCCCAGGCGTTGGGCGCCTTTGTCGCGACCGGATGGGGCGCGCCGCCGCTGTTACCCGCGTACCAGGCCAGGCGCGCCAAATCCGCCTCGGAATCGCCCCCCGCAAACGGCGTGCTTGTTCCGGCGCGGCAGGCATATTCCCACTCCGCCTCGGTCGGGAGCCGAAAGACACCGGATGGATGCCGCTCCGCCAACCGCGCGATAAAGCGTTGGGCGTCATGCCAACTGACAGCGGTCATGGGCTCGTCCGCTGCGGAGCTATCGGGCGGGCTGCCGCCCATAAGCGCCGCCCACTGCCGACGCGTAACCGGCGCGCGGCCCAAATAAAACTCCCTCGAGAGGATGACGCGATGGGCCACTTCCTCCGGCTCGTGTCCGGGCTCGTTCTCGGGGCTCCCCATGACGAACGCGCCGGCCGGCACGGCGATCAGCCGGAGCGGCACAGCGCCGGGCAAGCGCAGCTCGAAGGTTTCCGTCACGAGTCGGCGCCTTTCGTTCGAGCGGCGGCGCTGGCTCGCAATCGGGCTGCGAGCCAGCGTTTCAACTCCTCTTTATCGGGGAACGAGATCGCTTCCTGGTCGCAGAAGGCTTTGCACTTGTCGCATAGCACAACGCAGTTTTGCGGATTGACCACTTTCATCTTGCCGGAGGCCTCGTCCATCGCGAACACGTTGTTCGGACAGACCTCGAGGCATTGGCCGCAACCGATGCACTTTTCCTCGTCAATCGCAGGGTTCCACGCGATCTCGTCGCGCGGGATTCCGAGATAAGTGCGCTCGTTCATGGCGTCAGGCCGTGGGGGCGGCCGCCGGGGACCCGCCCTCGATCGCTTCTTTAATCTTCTCGAAGACCGTGTCGGTGTCGAGCTGCGCCATGCACACCGGTCGCCAATGCGCTTCGTCCATCGGCACGCCGACCTTCTCGAAGCCATCGCGCAGCAGCTTCTGCTGCTTGATTTCCTTACAGGCCGGCGTGATGAATAGAAGGCCCTCTTTGAGGATGTTCGCCATGAAGCGCTCGCCGTCCTCCTCGCAAAGCCGCGGATGCAGGGCCATGAATTCGATCCGGTCGCCGAGTTCCAGCCGCACCCGCTCGGCCAGTTTCCAGAAATCAATCTTCTGCATGCTCGGACACGCCCCGCTGCAGGCGCAGAAGAGCACCGCTTTCTTTTTGTCCGTATCCGTCATGATCTGCTCCTTTCTCCGGCTTCGTTCCGCCGGAACTTCATCGTCCGATTACCCTTTCACGTCGTCGAGATCGGTCCCGCGTGGGGTTTCGCGTTCAATTTTTCGCGCAGCAAGGCCACGAGTTCCTCCATCGCCGGCGGCCCCATCGAAACCACTTCGCCGTCGAGGGCGAAGATGGGACAGGCCTGGTAGCCGAAACTGTTCAACAATTTGATCACGGCCATGTCGCGGCCCATCTTCAACTTGCCGCCGGCTTCTTTCGAGACGTTGACCCGCTCGACGCGGACGTCCGGCAGGTTCCGCTCGATGGCCGACTGATACTCCCGCAGCTCGTCGTCGGACTGTCCGATCGGCCCGCAGCAGGCGGAGTTTTGGCCGCAGGGAAACGTCTGCGGCACGTAGTAGAGCAGAACGGTCGGGACATGGTTCGGCGCAAGAGGTTCGGTCATAGGCGCGTCCTTTCGTTTTTCTCCTTCATACGAACAGATTGTAAATCCAGCCGGCGAGCACGCAACCGACAAACGACACGCCCACGTACAACGCCAGCACGCGCGGGCGGAAAACGCCGGCGAGCATCGCGATCGAAGGCAAGGACAATCCGGGGCCGCCGAGCAGATAGGCCAGCGTGGCGCCGGGCCCCATGCCCTTGCTCATCAGCGCCATCGCCGTCGGCACTTCGACATACGTGCACACATAGGCCAGCAGCGCGATCGCCGAGGCGACCAGCACGCTGTTGAGCGCTGTGCCGCCGACCCACTGCGTGATCACGCCGGTCGGCAGCACCACCTTGATCGCCCCGGCGATGAGGACCGCCAGCAGGAGATAACCGTTCAGTTGAACGAACATCCGCAGGCCCACGCGTCCGGTCTCGATGAGTTTCCCCAAAAACGGCAGATCGGCAGCCGCGCCCGTGGGCAACACGGCGCACGCGCCGACGTTCTTCATGCCGTTGGCCCCCGCGGAGTCGTCTGCGGTCAGCTTCCAGCGGTCATTGACCCGCTCGGCCAGCCCGGCTTCCTCGAGAACCCTCAGATTTTCCTCGGCCCCCGGCCCCAGCGCCTCCGCGCGCACGCCTTCGGGCACTTGGGCGGCCGCCATCCCGAAGCGAAATGCGAACCGCTGGTGTTCGGGCGATAATTTCGGCGGAACGAAAATCTTCAGAAACTTGCGCGGATTGCGATGCCGACGCTGCCAGCGGGAAAGCACGTGGCCCACAGAAAGCGCGATGCCGAAGGTCGCTACGGTTCGCCCGATCGCCATCGGCCAGCCCAGCACGCCGGCGGTCATGAAGACGGTCGGCACGTTGAGCATCGGCGCGGCAATCAGAAAGGCGACCGTCGGCCCCAGCGGGATGCCCGCCTCGACCATGCCGGCCAGCACCGGCACGATGCCGCAAGAGCAGATCGGGATGACGGCGCCCGCGATTGTCGCCATCAAGTTCGCCTTGAAGCCCCCATACCCCATCTTCGCCTTCACTTTTTCCCACGAGACAAACACGATCAGCGCACCGGCGATCAGCATCCCGATGAACCAGTATTGGAACAGCTCCACGAGTACCGCCGATCCCTTGATGTAAATGAACCACAGCACCTGCGGGATATTCCAGGACAGCGGCGTGGGGATCTCGGCCAAGCGGGCCTCCGCTTCCGCGACGCCCCGCGGTTGAAGCAGGCCGTACAGAAACAGGGCCTTGAACGAGAGCCCGTTCAACGCCACATACAGTAGTCCGCTGGCGTACATCACAGCCACCAACGCCAGATACATCCACATTTTAGGGGTCGGGCGAAAACCGGCGCGGGTGGGCGACGCCGCGGAGGTCGGGCGGTTCGTTTCCTGCATGGTTATTTTCCGCCTCCCATCGCGCCTCGCATCATTTCCGCCATGGCCGCCGGCCACGAGCCTCGGGCGGCGAAATCCGCCATCCTCTCCCGGCACCGCGCCATCATCGGCGCCATTCGTTCCGGATTCGCCTTCAGGGCTTCACAGACATCCGGCAGAAATTCCATGACCAGTTCCGCCCGATCCTCGGGCGTCAGTTTTTGAATTTCCTCTCGCAGGGTTTTTCGATCCATTGTGAATCTCCGCTCTGTCGTGTTTCGCCGCCTCGTTCCACCCCGCCTTTCGGGCGGGCCGTTCGCGGCACGATTCCCGCCCGCCGGTCTCGCGGCGCTCCCCGTTCGCTCCCGAAGCGACTCGGGCTCAGCCGCACGCGCACCCGGGCCCGCAGCCGCCGCCGGGACTGCGCCCCCCGCGCGCGGTCGCGCGCGAGGCGGTCCATACATTGACGGACCGGAACGCGCGAATCGTTTTTTCGGACCCGCACTGCGGGCATTTCGGGCGGATTCCCTTCGAGTATTCGGACAGGGACGCCCGTATCTCGAACGGGCGGCCGCACTTCAGACAAACGTATTCATACGTCGGCATTCGGTTTCACCACTCCTGATTGATCGGCCCCAGCGCTTCTATATTTCGCCAACAATCGAATTATAATTCAAGCTTTCCCACTTTGCAACCTCGTCCATTACCGGATATGGAATCCGCTTCCCGCATTCGCCCGCGTCCGTTGCGGCCGACGGTCGCCCCTTCTTCGCCGCTCCGGGCGATGGGCGGCGCCCGTCGCGACGAAGCGGCGCGATCCACGCCGTCGCCGGATTTGTTTTTCCCCGCGTCGCCCAGGCGTCGCGCGCAGGCCGTGACCGCGTTTGTCGCCGCGGTCAGCACCGGGCACCACACCGGAGGGATGTTCGGATCGGGGTTTCCCTCGGCCAATCGCGACAACCCCGCGCGCATCTTCGCGAGATTGAGGAGCGACGCGGTGAACATGATCGCCATGCCGGCCATCACAGAAAAGAGCGCAAGAATCCAGAGCTCCGCGAATGTCGGCTTGGCCGGAAACAACCGAGCGGCGACACCCGCGATTGCCGCGGCGATCGCCAGCCATGCGGCCGACACCGCGAGATACGCCGGAATATTGCGGGCTCGGAAA
>CALLML010000103.1 GCA_938005705.1 uncultured bacterium | reverse complement strand
CCCATGAATTCAATCTCCAAGTGCAACCAGTTCATCCCTGAGGGCTTCTTCCGGCGTTCGATCGTCCAGGCACTTTCGGGGGCGTGGGTTCCATAAGCGGACGGCGGCTTCCACTTCTTCATCCGTCACCCGCGACAGGTCCTTTTCAAGCAAGTTATCCATAGGCGCGCGCGGCGAGAATGGCCCCCCCAGCTCGTCGCAGCCGCCCGCACCGCCTGTGGATAACGTGCGGCCTGTTGCACTTGATATTAGAAACCGCGGCCTTGGAAACGTTTGCGCAACATGACAGCTCGCAGTGTAGCGAAACCGCTGCAACTTGACGATGGGACGTATGTGGCCGTATGAATGATAACCAAAAAAGCGAGGAATGCGATGATCGACTTCTTTTTGGTCCTTGTTTTCGGTCTGGCGGCAATGGTGAGCGGTGGAGCGGAGATGATCTTTCCCGACGAGGATTGGGTGGAGGCCACGCCGGAGTCGCAAGGCGTATCCTCGGAGGGATTGGAACGGGCGATGCGGGCCTTGGCGGAGATATGTGAAGACGGTCCTGACGGCGTGCCCCATACCGGCACAACGCGGACCGTGGTGATTCGATACGGTCGAATGATTTGGAAAGGGTCCGACATCGACGCGGTCCAGCCGGTGCACTCCTGCACCAAGAGCGTAACCAGCAGTGTGATGGGGCTTCTGGTGGATGATGGAAAATGCAAGCCGTCAACCTTGGCGGCCGAAGTGCACCCTGCGCTCGCGGAGCATTACCCGCTGGCGACCCTGGGCCATTTCGCCAACCTGACTTCCGGCTACAACATTCCTTGGCGCGAGTCGGCGTTCATGATTCGTCCGCCCGATTTTCCGCCCGGTTCGGCGATCCACTACAATGCGCAGGGCGACCTACTGTCCTTTATGCTCCAGCGTCTAGCGGGCGAAACGATGGCTGAATTGTGGCGTCGGCGGATTGCGCGTCCAATAGGGATTCCGAACGAGGCCTGGAAATGGGAATCCACCGAAGACGCGGACGTCGGACCGGTCACCCGAGGCGCCACGGGGCTGGCGATCAGCGCGCGGCAGATGGCGCGTTTCGGCCATCTGTATCTGAACAAGGGAATGTGGAACGGCCGGCGGATTTTGAGCACCAACTGGGTCGAGCTCAGCACTGTGCCGCAGGTCGCTCCACATACGCGGTGCTTCCAGCGCCCGGATATCTGGTACAATGTCTTGCCGGGCCGATACGGGTATATGTGGTGGACAAACGGCATTGGTGCGGACGGGAAACGGTTCTGGGAGAATGCCCCCACCGGAACGTTTTTTGCGCAGGGCAATCGCAATAATCACTGTATCGTCGTGCCGGAATGGGGGTTGGTCCTGGTGCATCTGGACACAGGTAAAGCCATCGACTCACGTCTCTACGACAAGGTCTTCGCTGAGCTCCGTCGAGCAATAGGGGAATGAAAATCAAAGTCGTTAAGGCCGTCGAGATCTCGTTCGACGGAGCGCCGGCGGGGAAGGCGCCGGGGCGCCGGCGGTGTTCATTCGGAACGTCTCGACGAGTGTAAGGAGAAATCCCTTAGCCATCATGATTTCGCCCGCCGGCTGGTTGGGATGCACCTCGGCGGGATCCTTGCTGTATTCGGGCACATAGGCGTGGCCCGCGCGAAAATCGTCGCTGAGAATCGCCCCGAGATCATACAGCGGTGCTCGTCCTTGATACCGCTTTCGGATCGCTTCGCTGAACGCGTGCGCGCTCTCGTTTTCCGCGGCGCGCGAGGGTCCCATAAACCCCGCAGTGACATAAATCATACGGGCATTGGGAAAATCACGCTGAAGCGCGTCCATCGTGCGCGCATAAGGCTCCACGCCGTCCGGTCGGGCGGTGTGGAAAAAAATGATCGCGGCGTCGACTTTCTGGCCGAATTCATGCGGAGGCTTTCGCATCAACGTGTCCACTTCCTCCACCCGTTTGGAGTGTGGCCAATACGTACACAAAACATGGACGAAGCGATTCTGCTCGAACGCGTCGGCGGGGATGATGCTCAAGTCGCCGCCGGCACCGAAAACATCATAGCGGACGTAGCCGACCGGAAATTTTTTGTATCGAGGATTTTCCTCGGCCAGCCTGCGGAAACCATTCATCAAATTGAGTCCGAAGGAGCGGCTGGCGAAAAGAATGCGTTTTTGTCCCAGCGCCTCGATCTCCTCGTCGGTGATGGAATCGAAACGCTCGCGGATGGCCTGGGCGTTGATATAGGGCGCCTCGGCCGATGGCGCGGGGCGCGCCATCAGAGAGAACAGAACCCCGAGAGAAAAGAGGCATCGGACGCTTCGGTTTTTCATGGCGTCACACTGACATATCCTCCGAACGACGGCAACTCCAACAGGCTTTAACCAAGGTCGAGATACATTTGTCGGAAGAGCATCCAGGGATCGAGCCGGATGAAAACGCCGTGGTCGAGCACGCTGAACCCGAAGTGGCTATGCTGAACCTTGCCCACCCTCACGCCGGCGCCCTCCGCGTACGGGGTCCCCGCCTTCAGGGGCGTGTGTTCGGGAGCCAATTGCCGAACCATATGCGCGGACCGCAGGATCCACACGCTGTGGTCCGGCCAGTGACGAAGGCCGTGCCATCGGTTGTTGTTCGCTCCGTTGCGGGCGGATTCAATCAGAAACTGGTCGTCGAGATCAATGGGCGCGCACAGAATCGTCCCCTTCGGATGGTTGATATCGAGCCCGCCGTGCGCGGAAGCGCCGAAATAGGCGCCGAGCCAGCAATCTTCGCCGGTGTAACACTGCTCAATGCGGAGGCCGCCCTCCGGCAGCGGGCACCAGGGATGAAGCCGTTCGGGACAAATGCGCAGCGTGGCGTCCTGCACCGCCAGACGAGCCTGGTAATGATCGGGCGGGTGAAATGTTCCCGTGATGTTCGGACGGCAAGGGCCGTGTTTTTCCTGAATGAAGGAGAAGATGGCGTCCACCGCGTCGAGCCAGATCGTCACGCCGGACCAGGTGAGCGGCTCATAAAAGCTCCGCTGCGTGCCGACTTCGCGTTCATAGCGAATTTCGCGCCCATCCACTTTGAGATCGGCCCAGAAACGATATGTCGTGCGCCCATCGGGGGCTTCCGTCAACGGCAGGGGCCGATTGGTTTGAATGATCGCCGCGCCGGTGTTCAGCAATTCAATTGGAACGACGGCCCCGCTGCTGAGCTGGAATTTCAGTGTGTCGCCGTGGCGCAGCTCGACCGCCGTGAAGGTTGCCCGTGCGATTCTTTCTACGATCACATCTCGCCTCCGGAAGACCGCGGCCGCGCCCTGGTATTTCCTCGGCCCGAATTGGACCCGCATCGTAGAGATGGATGTGCCGTATCGTCAAGCGGGGTCCGCATTTCCCTGTTTACTTTCTTCACGGGGGCGCGTACAGTGTCGCCGGCAAATAAAGAAGGAAGCCATAAGCACAGTAAGAGGCAAGGCAAGACGAGTCATGGATAGCGCGACGAAGACGAGCATCTGCGAGCAATTTCAGCGGCACGCCGGCGATACGGGTTCATCGGAAGTCCAGGTGGCGTTGTTGACGCGGCGCATCAGCGCGTTGACCGAGCATCTGAAACAGCATCCGAAAGACCATGGTTCGCGGCGCGGGCTAATCCTGATGGTTGGCCACCGGCGTGCATTGCTGGATTATCTTCGCAGGAGTGACGTCCAGCGCTACAAGACGGTCATCGAGAAGCTCGGACTTCGTCATTGACGCCGGTCGGCGTCCCTTCCATCGGCGGCCCCGATTGGCTATCGGGTGTTGTCACATCTTTGTTTGGTGGAGGTCCGCCGGTGCGGGCCAGCCGCGATCTTGCCTTCAAAAGGAACATCATGAGCACTATTCATTCCGTCGAACTCGAAATCGCCGGCCGCAAGATGATCATCGAAACCGGCCGCATGGCCCTGCAAGCGGCAGGTGCCGTTACCGTCACCTACGGGCAGACGTGCGTGTTTTCCGCCGTAACGACATCAAGCCCGCGCGCCGGTATTGATTTTTTCCCGCTGCAAGTCGAGTACCGCGAAAAATTCTATGCGGCCGGCCGCATGCCCGGCGGCTACTTCAAGCGCGAATCGCGTCCGACGGAACGGGAGGTGCTGATCTCGCGCGCGACAGATCGGCCGATCCGGCCGCTCTTTCCGGAGAACTTCCGCAACGAGGTGCAGATCAACAGCTCCCTGTTGTGCGCCGACGGGCAAAATGAGGCGGATGTCGTGGCCATCAATGCGGCCAGTGCCGCGCTCGTGCTCTCCGAAATTCCGTTTCTGGGCCCTGTAGGCGCCGTGCGGATCGGCCGACTGGAGGGGCGTCTGGTCGTCAATCCCACCCATGAGGAAATCGAGTGGAGCGATCTCGATCTGATCTACGTTGGCACGCGGGACCTGCCGATCATGATCGAGGGCTCGGGAAACGAAGTGCCCGAGGCGATCGTCCTCGAAGCGATGCAGATGGCTCAGGTCGAGGCCCGTCGAATTTGCGATGCTCAGATCGAATTGCGGCGCCGTGTCGGCAAGGGTGACAAGACCATCGTCGAATCGCCGCTTGTGGCTGCTCCGTTGAGGGACGAGGCCCGTTCGATCGTCGGGAAAACGCTCGAAGAGGCTCTGACGATTTCGGGTAAACAGGAACGGCAAGCGCGGCTGGATGAGTGCCGAAAGAATCTGCAAGAACGATTGGCGGTGTCTCATCCGGACCTTACCGAAACCGATTTCAAGACGATTTTCGACGCCATCGAAATCGAGACCGTCCGGCGGCTCGCCCTCGAAAAGGGATTCCGTATCGGCGGACGGGGCCAACACGAATTGCGCCACCTCTTCGTGGAGGTGGGCATATTGCCTCGTACCCACGGGTCGGCGCTTTTCAGCCGTGGGGAAACCCAAGCGCTCGCGGTCGTGACCCTCGGCACCCATCAGGATGCGCAGGAAATGGATGCCATCGGTGGCGGACCGGAGGAAAAGCGATTCCTCCTTCATTATAACTTTCCGCCTTTTTCAGTCGGCGAGGTCGGGCGTCTAGGTGGGGTTGGTCGGCGCGAAATCGGGCACGGCGCCCTCGCCGAGCGATGTATCCGGCCTGTGATGCCACCGGACTACCCGTACACGGTGCGTGTTGTCTCGGAAATCATGGGGTCAAACGGCTCGTCGTCCATGGCGAGCGTGTGCGCGGGCGCGCTGGCCTTGATGGATGCCGGCGTGCCGATCCGCAAGCCGGTAGCCGGCATCTCGATCGGTTTGTTCACGGCGCCCGGCCAATCGTGGCTGGTGACGGACATTATCGGCGCGGAAGATCATTGTGGCGACATGGACTTCAAGGTCGCCGGCACCCGCGACGGCATCACGGGTTTCCAGGTGGACCTGAAAATCCGCGGCCTGGAATGGGACCTGGTGGCCGGCGCGTTCGAGGCGGCGCGCGCGGCGCGCCTTCAGATTCTGGACGCGATGACCGCGGTGATCCCGGCCCCGCGGCCGGATCTTTCGCCCTATGCGCCGCGCATTCGCGTGTTGAAGATACCGGTGGACAAAATCGGCGCGCTGATCGGCCCCGGTGGTAAGAACGTCCGCCGCATCACGGACACCTACAAAGTCGAAATAGACATCGAAGATGACGGCAGTGTGCACATCTTTTCGGTGGATGGTGCGAGTATGGAAGCGGCGGTGCGCGAGGTGGAGATGCTCACAGCCGAGGCGGAAGTGGGAAAAATCTACCAAGGCAAGGTCACCGGCCTCAAAGATTTCGGCGTCTTCGTGGAGATCATTCCAGGTATCGAGGGTCTCGTGCACATCAGCGAGTTGGCGAATTTTCGCGTACGGTCCGTCGAGGATATCTGCAAGGTCGGCGATCCCATGTGGGTCAAATGCATCCACGTGGATGAGAGCGGTAAAATCCGGCTCAGCCGGCGCGCGGCGCTCGAAGAGCGCGGCGAGGCGGCACAGGATCGGCCACCGGAGTCCTATGCGAACGAACCGGAACAACGACCCCGTCGCGAGGAGCGCCGTGAGAACCGCGGTGACGGCGGGCGCGAAGGGCGGCGCCACGGTGGCGGGCGACGGCACTGATCACGCGGCAGCGCATGAGCCCCGGCCGCCCAGCGCGAGAGACAGAACAGGGCACCCGCCAGCGGGCCGCGCGAATTCTCGAGATTCTCCGTCAAACCTATCCCAATGCTCGTTGCGAGCTGAATTGGTCCACCCCCATCGAGCTCGCCGTGGCCGCCATCCTCTCCGCGCAATGTACTGATCGCCGTGTCAACGAGCTGACTCCCGCCCTGTTTCGCAAATATCGGACCGCCTCCGACTGGGCGGCGATCCCTCTGTCGAAGCTCGAAGAGGAGATACGGCCGGTGGGCTTTTATCGAAACAAGGCACGATCCATTCATGGGCTCGCCGAAACCCTCGCGCGCAATTATGCCGGCCAAGTGCCGCAAGATTTCGAGACCCTTGTTCGATTGCCCGGGATCGGACGCAAGACCGCCCATCTGCTGCGCGCGGAACTGTTCGGGAAGCCGGGCCTTATCGTAGATACGCATTTCAGCCGCCTGTCCCGCCGACTCGGTTTCACTTCCGAGTCGGACCCCGAAAAGATCGAGCGGGATTTGGCGCGCCTCGTGCCGGAAAAGGATTGGAGCGCGTGGTCGCATGCGATGGTCTTTCACGGACGCCGTTGCTGTTATGCGCGAAAGCCGGAATGCGGGAGCTGTCCAATCGCCTCCCTATGCCCGTCCTGCGCGGTCGCCGACGTAAACCGATGATTTAAGGATTGCCTCCGTTTCCGCGCAAGGCGATAATCGGCGCGTAGGGAAAGCAAAATTGAAGAAGGTGTGGGCAAAAGCGGGATGGGTGATGGGCATGGCCGGTGTCTTGTTGGCGGATGAACCGGCAATGCGTAAAGAGGTTTCACAATACGGAATCACCTGGACGTTCGAACAACCGGCGTTGACAGGACAATTTGTGAATGGCGACTGGTGGGTGGTCGGACCCGTCATCGTGGCGGCGGTTTCGCCTGCACCGGGCCCTGCGCCAGCGGAGGAGCGGATTGACACACCGCCCAATCAATGGGGCGATACCAGCCTGCGCAATGACCATCGGATGCGCAACGGCTCTATGGTGGTCGTCGTTCCCGGAGGCCGTCATGGTTACGATTCTCGCAGTGCCGCCTTCGACCCGAACCTGAGCGTGGTTTTCCCGCGGCGGCTGGAACCGGGAGAGTCGTTGATCTCCACGATCAGCCATCGTTCGCTACCGGTGGAAAACTTTCCGCATTTAATCATGTGGGGAAGCGAAAAGCGCAGCCAGTGCGTGCTGAAGACCGCCGCGATTTTGACGGTGCTGGACGCTCCGCCGCCGCCAAACGCCTTTCGCCCGATCTACGTAAAATCGGCCCCTCGGAAAATCTATACCACTGAACAACTGCGGCGCGATCGCCTGCTCCGGCTTCCGGCGCCGGAGATTCCTGCAGGAGCCTATCCTCCGTTTTACCGTCTGCGGCTTCCATCTGATTGGGAGCAGATGGAGCGCTATTTCCAGCGCCCATGGCTTGAGCACGTGACCTCCTGGATCCAGCAGCAGTTGAACCCGAGCGAAAACCAGCCCAACTACGGG
>CALLML010000102.1 GCA_938005705.1 uncultured bacterium | reverse complement strand
CCTGGCCGAAATTGGATCAACACAGCCTCACCCAAGCATCCGGTGAAGCGCTGCGACACCGGCGCGTCCTCCGCAGCGCCCATTCCTACGCCGACCCCCCCCGAACGCTCTATTTCCAAGGCCGTTCATGAATAATCCGGGTTAAAGAGAGAGACGATAGCTCAATCGAGGCGATTGCGCTGTAGATTGTTTTGAGGGGTGAGACAAGCGGCCCAAATGCGGTAAGGGACGAAAATCTTTGTAGAGCCGTAGGGGCGGGGTGGAACTCGACCCTCCATTGGCCTGTGATGGAGTTGGAGGGACGGCTTTCACGCCCTCCGTGAATCGCCGACGCCTGTATTCGCCGCTTATTCCCTAATAGCACAATCGGCTCAGCTTGATCCGGAAGTCATTGAATAACCGGATCGGAATAAGGTATAGTAGTCCAATGTTTTCCGGTCCGGTTCGGGTGGAAAGGAGTGATCACATGAACCGCGCGGCCATCTATGCGGGCACGTTCGATCCCATCACCGTCGGGCATATGGACCTGATCGAGCGCGCGGCCCGTATTTTCCCGAGGCTGATTCTGGCGGTGGCAACCTCGACGCCGAAACAGACCTATTTTTCGGTAGGGGAACGTGTGGAAATTGCCCGCGCGTCGGTAACGCCGTTCCCCAATGTCGAGGTCGAAGCATTCGAAGGATTGCTCGTGGAATATGCCCGCCGGAAGGGCGTGGCGGTGATCATCCGGGGGCTTCGGGCCTTTTCGGATTTCGAGTTCGAGTTTCAGATGGCGTTGACGAACCGGAAGATGGCGCCGGATATCGAGACGATCTTCCTGATGCCGAAAGAGGATTTCAGTTATATCAGTTCGCACACGGTACGGGAAATCGCCGTGTTGGGCGGGGACGTCACGCCCTTCGTGCCCCCCGCCTCGCTGGAGGCCCTGCGCCGACGGTTGGGCACGGCGGCAGTGAGCCGGCCCCGCGGGTAGAGTAGAACGAGGGCGGCAAAAAAGGCGCTTCGGACACGTCGCAGGCTTCGTGCGGAAACGACCGGAACAGAGGTGGGCTTATGATCATCGAGATCTCCAAAATTTTACGAGAGGGCTCCCGGTATGTCGGCGAGGAACCACCGAGTGTGCTGGGATTGGAGGAGGAACAAGGAATTCGCTCAGTGGAGTCTCTCCATTATGACCTCGTCGCCCGGGTTGTCTCAGGAGGGGTGGTTGTTCGTGGACACGTCGAAGCCCGCATGGAGCTGCAATGCGGGAGGTGTGCGGAATTTTTCTCGACTTTGCTCGCGGATTCTGATTTCCTCCGCGACTACCCGCTAAGGGAAGGTCAGCAGGAACTGGACGTCACGGAGGACTTGCGCGAGGCCGTGTTGTTGCGTCTTCCGCCTCATCCCGTTTGCGGGGAGGAGTGCCGCGGTCTATGTCCGCGGTGCGGCAAAAACCTGAACGAGGGCCCCTGTACCTGTCCGCCCGAGGAAGAGCCCCCGTCGGACGTCTGGCGGGCGCTGGACGGCGTGAATCTATAGCGGGCGGACAAGTGTTGTTCAGGTCGTGAAAGGATAGTGCATTATGGCTGTTCCGAAAAGGCGTACTTCTCGTAGCCGCAAGGGACATCGGCGCGGATCGGACGCCCACCGGCGTCCCATGCGCGCGGCGGTCCGATGTCCCCAGTGCGGCGCCATACGGCAGCCCCACCGGGTCTGTCCCTCGTGCGGCTCCTATGGGGGGCGCACGGTGTTGACCATCTCGCCGGACGAATAACGCTAGGCCGTCTCCATGCGTATTGCCGTTGATGCGATGGGCGGCGATCGGGCTCCGGGCGCGATCGTCACTGGCGCTCTGCGGGCGGCCCGCGAATTGAAGGATGTGACCCGTCTGCTGCTGGTGGGACGGGAAGATGCTGTTCGCGCCGAACTGCCGCCGGAGGATCGCTGGCCGTCATCGCTGGGAATTGTGCCCGCCTCGGAGGTGATCGCAATGGACGAATCACCCGCGATGGCCGTCCGGCGGAAACGTGATGCGTCCATCAATCGTATGGCGGACCTGGCGCGCGCCGGCGAGGTGGACGCGATCTTCTCGGCCGGCAACACAGGCGCGGTAGTGGCGGCGTGTATGCTCAAGCTGCGCAACCTCGAAGGCGTCTTGCGCCCGGCCATCGCCACAGTTATGCCGACCCGAAAGACGCCGTTCGTTCTCATTGATGCGGGCGCCAATACCGATTCGACGCCGGCGATGCTGCGCCAATTCGCCGTGATGGGTACCGTGTATGCCCGCGAGATTCTCGGCATTGGCCGTCCCTTGATTGGCCTGCTGAGCATCGGCGGCGAGGAAAGCAAGGGCAACGAGACCACCAAGGAGGCCCTGGCCTTGCTGCGCAATTCCCCCCTGAACGTGCACGGCAACGTGGAAGGCCACGATCTCTATGAGGGCCGAGTGGACGTGGTGGTGTGCGACGGCTTTGTCGGCAATGTTGTGCTGAAGACGAGTGAAAGCGTGGCGCATTTTATCGGAGAGTGGCTTCGACAGGAGTTTACGCGCAATCCGCTGCGGCTGATCGGGGCGGCGCTGTTGAAGCCCGCGCTGAACGATATCCGCCGCAAGTCCGATCCTTCCGCCTATGGCGGGGCACCCCTGTTGGGCGTTAACGGCGTGTGCGTCATCGGCCACGGCGCGTCGAACGAGGTGGCCGTGTACAATGCCATACGATTCGCCTGCGAAGCGGTGAAACACCGCGTCAATCCCCTGATCACCGCCGAGATCGAGCGGGTGGAGAAATCATGAACGCGCCGCCGCCCGCCGGTTCCACTCTTCGGCCCGTCCGCATCGCCGGAACCGGCGCCTATGCCCCCGCCCACGTGTTGACCAATCGCGATCTCGAAAAGATCGTCACCACGACGGATCAGTGGATCGTCGAGCGCACCGGCATGCGGGAGCGGCGCATTGCCGCTGAGAACGAGGCCGCGTCCGACCTTGGCGCGGAGGCCGCGCGGCGCGCGCTCGCGGACGCCGGCATGGCCGCCACCGACGTGCAACTGTTGCTGGCCGCCACGATCACACCAGACTATCCCTTTCCCAATACCGGCTGCATCATCCAGAGCAAAATCGGCGCGCGCCACGCCTTCTGCATGGGCCTCGAGGCCGCCTGTTCCGGCTTTGTTTATGCGGTCGAAACGGCGCGCCATTTCATCGCAACAGGCACCGTGGAAAACGCGCTCGTCGTCGGAACAGAAAAAATGAGCTCGATTCTCGATTGGACCGACCGCACCACCTGTGTCCTCTTTGGCGACGGCGCAGGTGCCGCTGTGCTGCGGCCCGCGAAACGGGGACGGGGCGTTGTGGCCTCCGCGCTCGGCTCCGACGGCTCGTTAAGCGATCTGCTCCTGATCCCCGCCGGCGGAAGTCGCCGGCCCACTTCAGAGGCGACGGTAGCCGCCCGGGAGCACTATCTGCGAATGAACGGGCGCGAGGTGTTCAAACATGCCGTGACCCACATGGTGCGGTCGGCCCGGACGGCGCTGCATCGCGCGGGGGTGGTGATCAGCGACGTGCGCTGGATCATCCCTCACCAGGCCAACATGCGAATCATTCGCGCGGTGGCTGAACGCCTCGGGGTACCCTTGGAGCGTTTTGTCATCAACGTGGAGCGATATGGCAACACGTCCGGCGCGTCCGTCGCCATCGCGCTCGACGAGGCCGCGCGCGACGGACGCATCCGCGACGGCGATCTCGTGTTGATGCTGGTCTTCGGCGGAGGGTTCACCTGGGGGGCGATGCTTTTGGAATGGGAGAAAGGATCATGACTGTCTGCGCCGCCATGTTTCCGGGACAGGGCGCCCAGGCGCCCGGCATGGGCCGCGACTGGGCCGAGCAGGCGCCCGGCGCACGTTCGTGGTTTGATCGTGCGTCCACTGTCCTCGGTTGGGACCTCGCGAGGCTTTGTTTTGAAGGGCCGGCAGAGGCATTGACGCGGTCGGACCGTGCACAGCCGGCCATTTTCACGGTCAGCGTTATTTGCTGGGAGGCCTTGCGCCAGGCCCGCCCCGATCTGAATTGGAAGGCGGCGGCAGGCTTGTCATCGGGTGAATGGGCAGCGCTATATGCCGCCGGCGTACTGTCCTTCGAGGATGCTGTCCGCGTACTCGAAGCTCGCGGGCGTTTTATGCAGGAGGCCTGCGAGCAAAACCCCGGCGGGATGCTGAGCGTCATCGGGCTGGATCCATCCGCCCTCGAACATGTTTGCGCGGAAAGCGGGGCGGAAATCGCCAATCTCAACTCGCCGGAACAGACCGTTCTTTCAGGAACACACGAGGCAATCGAGGCGGCGGAGCGGCTGGTCGGCGCCGCGGGAGCCCGCCGGGCGATTCGGTTGAATGTGGCCGGCGCTTTTCATTCCTCGCTGATGCGTCCGGCGGCCGAGCGATTGGAGGCCTTTTTAGCCGATATCCCGTTCCACACCCCCGCCTTCCCTGTCTTTTCGAATGTGAGCGGGCAACCTCATGGAGGACCGGAAGAGATTCGCGCCGCTATGGTGCGTCAGGTTGCCGGTGCCGTTCGATGGGTGGACTGCGTTCGTGGTCTGCGCGCGATCGGCGCGGGTGTTTTCGTCGAATGCGGTCCGGGCCGCGTGCTCACAGGACTCGTGAAACGGATTGACAAGTCTGTTCAATTCCATAGCATCTCAGTTTTTCCGGACTTGAAATCAGTGGTGGAATGCCTTTAAACCTTTGACTGCGGACTACGGATATGGGCTTTTTGAAGGATAAAGTCGCTTTGGTCACGGGTGCCGCACGCGGGATCGGGCGGGCCATCGCCCTTCGCCTCGCGGATGAGGGTGCCCATACGGCCTTGTGTGATTTGCGCAAGGAATGGGTGGAAGAGACGGCAGCGGAAGTCGCACGCCGCGGCTGCCGCGCGGAAATTTATGAGGTAGATGTCTCTCAGGCCGCCCAGGTCCAGGCGTGCGTGGATGCCGCTTTGGCGGCGTTTGGACGGCTGGACATTCTCGTAAATAACGCGGGAATCACGAAAGACGGTTTTCTGGCTCGCATGAGTGAGGCCGATTGGGATGCCGTGTTGAACGTCAATCTCAAGGGTGCCTTTCTCTTCACCAAGGCAGCGTCCAAACCGATGATCCGCCAGCGCTCGGGCGTCATCGTTAACGTCGCCTCCATCATCGGCTTGATCGGCAACGCGGGCCAATGTAATTATGCGGCCAGCAAGGCCGGATTGATCGCTTTGACGAAGTCCACGGCTAAAGAACTCGCGTCTCGGAATATCCGCGCCAACGCGGTGGCGCCCGGTTTTATTCAAACGGCAATGACGGATAAATTACCCGAGGATGTGCGTCGCAAGATGTTGGAAGTCACACCTTTGGGTCGTTTCGGCCAGCCGGAGGACGTGGCCAATGTGGTGGCGTTTCTGGCAAGTGATGCTTCTGCCTACGTCACCGGCCAGGTGATCACGGTCTGCGGCGGCATGGTAATGGCCTGATGGTCGGATGGCCATGGATGATGCAAGCATAAAAGGAGAACGAACATGTCATTGGAAGAAAAAGTCAAAGAGATTATCGTCGAACAGCTGGGAGTCAATGCTGAACAGGTCAAGCCTGAGGCCTCGTTCATAGAGGATCTGGGGGCGGACTCGTTGGATACCGTGGAACTGGTCATGGCGTTTGAAGAGGAATTCCGGGCGGAAATCCCCGATGAAGACGCAGAAAAGCTCACGACTGTCGGCGCCGTCATCGAATACTTGAAGAGCAAGGGCTTCGACAAGCAACTCGAAGAGAACAAGAGCAGCAACGGTTGATTGTCGGCGGGCGACCGGCCGGAGCGGGCCTACCAGCGCCGACTCCGGCCTCGCTTTTTCAGGCGGAGGGGAGACAGCCTTTTGAAACGGACAGAATCATGAACGGACGGCGACAGGTGGCGGTGACGGGCATGGGAGTGGTCTCCCCATTGGGTTGCACTCTTAATCGCGTATGGGAACGACTCGTGCGCGGGGTGTCCGGCATCCGTCCTATCAGCCGGTTCGACGCATCCGCCTTCGCCTCCCGCATTGCCGGCGAGGTTGTCGAGTTCGACGTGGATGCCTACATTCCGAAAAAAGAGCAACGGCGGATGGATCCCTTCTCCCATTACGGGATGGCGGCGTCCAAGATGGCGGTGGCGGATGCCGGCCTAGATTTTTCGGCGATGGATCGGCGCCGCGCAGGCGTGCTGGTGGGCAGCGGCATCGGCGGTCTCCAGGTGATGTTGGACCAGACCCGCGTTTTTCTGGAGCGTGGGCCGTCGCGGTTCTCGCCTTTCATGATCCCGCAGATGATCACCAATATTTTGTCGGGCCAGATTGCGATCGAATACGGTCTGCGGGGTCCCAATTTCGCCGTGGTGTCCGCCTGCGCGACCGCCACCCATTCCATCGGCGAGGCGATGCGGCTGATTCAATACGGCGATGCGGACGTCGTTCTTGCCGGCGGTGCGGAGGCGCCAATCTGCGAGTTGGGTGTGGGCGGATTCTGTGCCATGCGAGCCCTGAGCACACGCAACGACGCCCCAACGAAGGCAAGTCGACCGTTCGACAAGGATCGGGACGGTTTCGTCATCGCCGAAGGCGCCGCCGTGCTCCTACTGGAGGAGTTGGAGCATGCCCGGCAGCGCGGCGCACGCATCTATTGCGAATTGGCGGGTTACGGCCGCACGTGCGACGCCTTCCACATCACGGCGCCGGATGAGGGGGGCACGGGCGCCGCCGAGGCCATGAGGCTGGCGATGGACGACGCGGGCGTCGGGCCTGAAGAGGTGGATTACATCAACGCCCACGGTACGAGCACCGAACTGAACGACAAATGCGAAACCCTGGCCATCAAGACCGCGCTGGGCGAGACGCAGGCGCGGCGCGTGATGATCAGCTCAACCAAGTCTATGACCGGCCACCTGCTCGGTGCCGCCGGCGCGTTTGAGTCGCTCGTCTGCGCCCTGGCCATTGCGCACGGCGTGGTTCCTCCAACGATCAACTACGAAACGCCCGACCCCGACTGCGACCTCGACTACGTTCCCAACACGGCCCGCGAAACCCGTGTGCGCGTGTGTCTCAACAACTCGCTCGGCTTCGGCGGGCACAACGCCACGCTCTGCTTCCGCCGCGTGTGACCCGCGACCGCCCTGATGCATGGGTTCTTCTTTTTTTAACCGACATCCGTGGGCCTCGTCGCCTTTTTCGCTCCGTGAAACAAGGCGACCTACCCTTGTTGCACCGCCTTTGGCACGGTGCGCCCCAAAGCACCGTATCCTGTGCAGTCTGGCTTGTTCGGCGCTTCGCGCCCCGCCGAGCATCGAAAAACCTGGCGAGGAGCCGCGATAGTATCTCGACCTTCGCAGATCGCGTCGGGTCGCAGATGGCGTGTCAAAACGATCTTCAGGCATCGAATTCGAGCGGCAGTTCCGCTTGCGCGGCTATCGGACGAGCGGAAGCGAGCAACTGTTCCCGGATGCGAACCGGATTGAAGGCTCCCGCGCCGGCGTAGCGGCCGCAACAGGAGAGGAACGGTAGCGCTCGGCGTGTGACCACCCCCAGTCGCGCCAGATCTTCGATGTGCACTGGCGCGACACGCCGGGTGGCGATAATGCGCCGAGCCGACCGTTCGCCAATTCCAGGCACGCGGATCAGCGTCTCGTAGTCCGCCCCGTTCACTTCGACGGGGAACCGTTCCGGATGGCGCAACGCCCAGGCCGTCTTCGGATCGAGTGCGGGGTCCAGGGCGGGGCAATCTGACGGTAGGATTTCATCGAGATCAAACCCATAACAGCGCAACAGCCAGTCCGCCTGATACAGCCGATGCTCGCGCAACAAATCGGGGGGCCGCGTCGGGTCCGGCAACCGCGCATCGGCGTTGACTGGCGTGTAGGCGGAGTAATAAACCCTTTTAAGGCGGAAACGCCGGTAAAGTCCCCGCGCGAGGCTCAGAATCTGGCGATCGGGCTCGGGACTCGCGCCGACGATCAGTTGCGTGCTCTGGCCAGCGGGCGCAAACACCGGCGCGCGCCGGCTGCGGCGACGTTCTTCGCGGCTCTCCTCAATCGCGCGGCTTATCGCGCCCATCGGACCTAGAATGTCCTCTTTGCACTTGTCGGGCGCCAACCGGCGCAGGGAATCCTCCGTGGGCAGCTCGATGTTGACGCTAACGCGGTCCGCCACAAGCCCCGCCCGCCGGATGAGCTCCGGCGACGCGCCGGGAATGGTCTTGAGATGGATATAGCCGCCAAAGCGTTCCTCGCGTCGCAGTCGTTCCGCCACGCGGATCATTTGCTCCATCGTATAGTCCGGGCTTCGCAAAACGCCCGAGCTGAGAAAAAGGCCTTCGATGTAATTTCTCCGATAGAAGGCCATCACCAGCGTGACCATTTCCTTCACAGTGAACGAGGTGCGCGGAATGGGGTTGGAGGCGCGATTGACGCAATACGCGCAGTCGTAGATACAATGATTCGAAAACAGCACCTTGAGCAGCGAAATGCAACGGCCGTCCGCCGACCAGCTATGGCAAATGCCGCCGACCGACCGCGTACCGATGACCCCCTTCGACCATAATGAACGGCTGCCGCTCGACGTGCAGGAGACGTCGTAGCGCGCGGCGCCGGCCAGCACCGCAAGCTTGCCGAGCGCGTCCACGTCCTTCCCTCACTTTGCCTGGCCAACGACTGAAATGGTCGCACGCTGGACGGCGGTGAATTTTACGCGTTTCGCCAGGCGGGCCTTCCCGATGGCATCGCGTAACCGGTAGTGAAATCCACCCCGAAGTCGTACATAAATCCGGTTGCCGCTCCGAGTGCGAATAATATAGGGCGTCGAATGGCCGACCTTGTGGGACATCACCGGGTGCGGCCAGTACCACGATCGAAAAGGCTTGAGAAAAAAATCTCGCCACCACGCCGCCAGATCGCCGGCGCTGCGCTGACGGACGTAGACAACATTCGAAAGCCGAATCCGCCCGAGGGGCAAACACTGGAACAGTTTCAACGCCAGATGGTCGGACGACAATTCGTAACACCAGATGAAGCCATCCTGTTCTCTGTTGTCTTCTAGATTGCTCACCAATTCCGCATCTTGCCATAATGATCGTAGTTTAGCAATAAATTGTAGGGAGCCGATTGCGATGTGGGAAAAGAACAGCAAATAAAGGCATCGGCGAAGGGAGGCGAAAATCGTTTACCCCAGCGACCCCGCGCCATTCGCCGTTTTCTCTCGCCGCTCCCCAAATAGACACGAATTTTCGATCATTCGGCTATTCACGGACGGCGTGGAAGCCGTCCCTCCCATTCCGTTACAAGCAAATGATCGAAGGGGGACGCGGGGATGGCGGCCGCGTCTCTTCCACACCACCGGACGTGCGGTTTTCCGCATCCGGCGGTGGAACGGCCAGCGACCCTCCGCGAGCCTCCGCGAAGTCCCACGGTACGATGAACCCCTATCGGTACAAGGTGGTGTTACTCAAGGCT
>CALLML010000101.1 GCA_938005705.1 uncultured bacterium | reverse complement strand
TTCCACCCCGACCATACGGCCGTCCGGAGGCCGAGAAGCGACGGTTGGGAGGTGGGAGCCGAGGTGTTTTCGGCCCAATTACGAAGATTATTGCCCCTTTTCGCATCCAGACTCCTCGTCTCACCGCTCCAAACAATCCCTGCGCAATCGCCTTGCCACGATCATGTCTGGGGGGCTGCGGTGGCGACATCTGAACGTGTTCGCCAAGGAAGCCGAAATTGGGTGCGACCTTCCGTGGGGTCGGTGTGCGCAGTGCGGCAGGGTTTGGCGCGTGCCCCCGCCCACCAGGCGGTCGACCAGGTGCGGCGGCTCAACGCTTTGGGGAGGGGTGGCGGTGGGTGCGCCTGGAAGCCTGGAAAACGAGCCGCTAGCGGCTTCATCACATGGCCGGAGTGGCCGACTTGATCGAGTCGCACATCGCCGGCCTCCTGGCGCATTGACCGCAAGGCGTGACCCATGCCTTCCTGGAGATTCTCAACAGCGTCTTCTCCGCCGTCCGCCCCAAGGCCCGCGGCTATCGAAGTATCCGAAACATGATCGCCCCGTTCTACTTTGCTGCCGGAAAACTGCCCTCGCCTGCCATACTCAGCCACTGAACCTAGCGAGGAGCCAAAATGCAAACACGATTTATGGCCTGGTTAGTAACGCTTGTCTCTGGTTTGGGATTGGCATAAAATAAGTTAAGTACTGATCGGGAAGCGATCGTGGACCGGTCCCCAGTGACTGTGTCGTCTTCTCCACCGTCGGAGGGCAACAGTTTGGCCTAATTCAAACGCCATGAAAAGGATCATCAACTGTCTCGTTCAGTTTCAGGAATTGCTCGAGGCTCGGGCGCAACAACTGGCCTTAGGCACGGAGGCGCGTCTAACGGAGCTTGACGCCTCCATTGCTGCGATTGTGAAAAGCCTCGATCCCGCCCTTGCCCGTACCTTTGTTCGACTCCATGAGCGTGGACATACCGCCATTGTTCCGGTTATCAACGGCGCTTGCACCGGTTGTGGTATGACGCTTCCGATCAGCCTCGGCCATGAGGTGCGCGCTGCCACCGCGCTGCACCAGTGCCCAAGCTGTAGCCGGTATCTTTTCATGCCGGATATGCTTTTGGGGCGCCGCCCGCCGTCGGAAACACGCAGTGGACGCGTCCCGCGAACCGGCATCGCCCGCTTTTCTTCGCCGCAATTGATGATTCCGCAGTTGGAAGCTACCGAACGGGATGCGGCTCTAGCGGAAATTTGTTCGGTACTCGTTCGTGAAGGGTTCGTAGAAAAAAACTCGGACCTTCTCGAGCATGCACTCCGTCGTGAGGCTATTCTTTCCACGGCGCTCGACAACGGCCTGGCGTTTCCGCACGTGCGCGGGGTGGAAGGCGGTGGATTGACCCTGGCACTGGCGTTGAAGCCGAAAGGATTGCGTTTTTCTCCGGAGGCCCGGATGCTGACGCGCATCATCTTTTTCGTAGTGATCCCGGCCGCCGCCAGCGCGTTTTATCTCAAGCTGCTGGCAGGCCTGACCAAAACCTTCGGCATTGCGGAAAACCGCGAAAAACTGTTGGCCGCCGAAACGCCTGAGCAGCTTTGGAAGACGCTTTGCCAGTGCACGCGGCGGACCATCCCGTGAGAAACGCAGTCATACCCGATCGCTTTCGAGCGGTTGGTGTTTTTCGCTGCGGCCCCGTCCCGCTCGATCTCAGTCTCTCACATCGAAAGCGAACAAGTGCGCTTGTTCGGCCCCCCACGTTGTTTCGAGGACAAGCCGGATGGCATATGCCTCGACGACGAGCGGCACGCGTACCAGTCGCTGGTAGTTGTTCGTCTCGCGGTGAATAACTGTCCATCGGCCGGCCGCATCCCGGGCCTCGAGGCGGAAGGCGCGCACCAGCGTGCGCGGTGGCGTCCACGGTGAATCGTCGAGAGCTTTTCGAAATGGCATATTCCGGGTCGGCCGACTCAAATCACTGTCGAATACGATGCGCGCCAGGCGCACGAGCCGCGGCCCCTCGAAACGATACTCTACAGCGGATCCTAGCGGAGCCGTCCATCCGTTATCCTCCGAGCCGATCCGGCGGTCGCGGCCGTTGCGCAGCGGTTCAGGATCGCCCACGGAAGCCGTCAGATGCGCCGAGCGACTTAACGCCGGTATGGGGCGGTCATGACTGGGCAGCCAGACATCATCCTCCATCAATGTATCTTGTAATTCCCGTAGGCGTCGCTGTCCGACGGCGCGCGGCGTGAGACCGTCGCGCACGGCGATTGCCGCGGCGGCACCGACAGCCTGGCCCATCAGCGATGTGGTGCCCATTACGCGCGTGGCGCTCATGGCCGCGTGAGTTGCGCTGTGGCAACGGCCGGCGCAGAACAGGTTTTCGATGTTGCGGGAATAGAGCGTGCGATAGGCGATGCCGAACGGGCTTGGGGCCGGATGAAAGATCGTGCCCGCTTCCGGATGATAGAACCCCGCGGGAAAATGATCGTCCATCGTCCATCCGCCGTAAGCGACGATGTCGTCAAACGGCCCGACTTGCTCGACATCCTGTTGCGTCATGACATGATCGCCCACGTAACGGCGGCTTTCGCGTTTGCCGGGCAGGAAACCGACCCAGTCTAAGGCCCACCGGGCGACTGACTCGCGATCGGGCGCGCGGTTTTTGATATAATCCCAAACGCCGAAGGCGATCCGAATGAGTTCCTCTCGCAGGCGCTCGGCGTCGTGAATGCTGTCGTATTCGCCGCCGACTTCCATCCACCAGAAATTGGTCCGGCGTACATTGACGTCGCGCCCCCGCAAGTCCTCCGGTTTCTCGAATCGGTATGCCCAGGCGGGGGGCGTAAACGGCATCGGCCGATCGTATTCCCGCGCCTGAAAAAGACAACTGAGCCCCATGGTCTTGCGGTCGCCATGTTCCGGCGCAATGGACTCCCCGTATTCCGACTGGGCCTCGCGGCCGATGCGGTACGCCGCACCCGAGAGCGGCGCGAGGATGCCGTCGCCCGAACAATCGGCGAACAGGTTTGCTGCAATGGTGTGCGTCGTCTCCGTCGTCAATTGCCACGCCCGCACGGTTCGTAGACGGGGTCCGTCCGTCTCGGCGGCATGGACCGAAGCGTTAAGAAAAAGAGTTAGATTCGGCTGATACTGCGCGGCACCGTAGAGCACGCTGTCCCAGATCGAATAGTTCGGCTCCGGATTGCGATAATGATTCTCAAGCAGCAGTTCCTCCAGAATGCCCGTTTCCCGATGACCGGCACCACGTGCTCCGCAAATGTGCATGCGGATTTCGCTCGACGCATTGCCGCCGAGGACCGGCCGGTCATGCACGAGCGCCGTCTTCGCCCCATGTCGCGCCGCTTCGATCGCGGCGATCAACCCCGCCATGCCACCGCCCACCACACAAAAATCGAATTCGTGTCGTTCCTCTTTCATGGTCGTCTCAGATTCTCGCTCTTCTGAGACCGTTAGACCTGTCCGCGCGCCATCTGGACACCGCCGATCAATGTATTCTTTGCCGACGAGATTTGCCACTTCGAAAACTCTTTGACACTTCCCCCCCAACCGCGGATAAAGATGAAGGCGATATAGAATCGCTGAGAGGACGAGCGAGTATGCGAAAGACATTCTGGTTCCTGGTTCTTTGTGGCATGGGGGTGGGAGGAGGGGCATCTTTTGTGTACGGCTCCGAGGGAAGTGGCGTTGCCATAGGGGCGCGCCTCTCGACCCTGGGCGTCGGCGCCGAGGTCATCGCGCCGTTGGCCGAACGCCTCAACCTTCGTCTCACCCTGAACTACGGCGGGGTGGAATATACCGACACCCAAGAGGACGTGGATTATCGCGTTGAGTTGCGTCTTCGCTCCGGCGGCGCATTGCTCGATTGGCACCCCGGCCGCGGTGGCTTCCGTTTCAGTTTCGGCGCCCTCTACAACGGTAACCGGTTGGAAGGCGAAGGGCGTCCTCGTGAGCCCGTGACCATCGGGGACGCCAGCTTCACGCCCGCGGAGATCGGCACGCTTTCGGCGGTCGTGAAGTTCGCCAAACTGGCGGGCTACGCCGGCATCGGCTTCGGCAACGCCGCCGCTCCCGGAAATCGTTGGACCGTTTTGTTCGATCTCGGCGTACTCTTCTACGCCTCGCCTGAGTTCACCCTGACGGCCGACGGCACGCTCGCCGACAATGCATTCTTCCAGGCGAATTTGCAGAAGGAAAAGGATTCCATCGAGGACGACTACGTGAAAGCCGCGCGGTTCTATCCGGTTGCTTCTTTGGGGCTAGGGTTCCGGTTCTGACCGACGATTGGGGTCTCGGACTTATACGATGGAGAGAGTCCCGTCCAGCATACGTGTGCCCACAATCGTCATAGGGGTATTGGCATTTTTTTTCGTGGCCATATCCCAATTCCGCACGCTGAGCGAGCCTGACTTCTTCACCCATCTCGCGGCAGGCCGCGCTTGGGCCGCCCAGCGCAGCTTGCCTCCGATCGAAACGCTCTCCTACACCGCCTCCGGTGCCGTCCTACGCGGCCCCGGCTGGTTGTTTGACGCGCTGCTATATGCCCTCTGGGCGACCGGCGGCGTTCGTCTCGTCACCACTTTTTTCATTCTGCTCCTTCTATCGGCTTTTATCCTGGCGTTGACGCCGAACCACGAACGCAGCTCGCCGCTTTCGGCGGCGGCCGCAGTGGTTTTGGCCGGATGGCTGGCAGCCTCCCGCTCGGCGGTCGCACCGATGACGTTCTCGATCTTCTTCGCCGCGCTTTTTCTCCGCATGTTTTCTCGCCATCGCCCACTGCTGCTGACGGCGGCGGTTCTGATTCCCGCTCAGATTCTGTGGACGCAGATAGATGACGGTTTTCTAATCGGACCCATACTCGCCCTCGTCGCCGCCGTCGAGTTTGCATGGGACCGTCGCAGCGCGGGCGGGCCAACACTGGATGAACGCCGCCGCATCCTCGGACTCTTCGCGTTGACCGCCGTTTTGCTGGCTTCAGCCATACTCCATCCCGCCGGATGGGGAGTGTACCGTACCGCGTTCGCCGGATGGCGCGAGCCGGTCGTGCCGGCTTTCAACGTGTGGATTTCGCCGGTGGCCTATCTGATTGGGTCCACCTTCTTCCGCCGATTGCTCGTGGCGGCGCTGCTGATCGGCGCATTCAGACTGATGGTCTGTCCGCAGCGGCTGCCGTTGTTGATCACGGTTTCCGCGTTGCTGGGCGCTTTTTTAGCCCTGCGATCTGTCTTTATGCTGCCGTTGTTCGCCGGACTGGCGTTGCCGTTTCTTTCGCTATCCATCGCCGATCTCGCCCGAGAAGTCGAAACGCTCTTCCGCATCGGCGAACACGCGGCCAAACGCGTCGGCATGCTCGCGCTGGGGATCGTGACGATGCTTTCGATCGCGCTGTTCACGACCGGCTATCATTACCGCCGCATCGGATCGCTCTCTCGCCTCGGGCTCGGCATCGAAGAGCGACCTTATCCCTCGGCAGCGGCGCCGCTATTGGATCGTCAGGATTTTGCCATGCGCCCCATTCATTTACCGATGGATGGCGGTTTTCTGGCCTGGCGCTATCCGCACCGGCCGGTGTTTTGCGATATGCGCAAGGGCGTCTTCGCCCCCGACTTTCGCCGGCTGGTCGCTCGATGGGCGGCCGGCGACACGTCCGCGTTCGACGCCATTGTTGAACAGTCGAAAGGCGATGCGCTGGTAATCAATGCGCTATGGCCCTCCGCCGGCGAACTCATCCGCGCCCCCATCGCGGGTGGTGGATGGTCCCTGATCTACTTCGATGGGGTCACCGCCATCCTGCTCCCCAAGCGCCCTGAGAACGCCTCTTGGTTCGAGAGCACGGCGCTGGGCGAGATCGGATTGCGCCGGCTCGATGAGGAGGTCAATCGCTTCATCGCCGAGGTGCAAGCCGGACGGCGGCCCCCTCCGCCGCCGGCGGCAATCGGGGCCGCGGAGGTTTTCGCCGCTCTCGACCGCAACACGCACGCGGCGGACCTTTACGAATGGCTCGCCAGGGTCATGCCCTCTTCGCCCCACCTGGATCTGCAACGCGGCATCGCCCAGGTCAAGGCCGGACGAATCGAATCGGCCTGCATCTCGCTCACGTCCGCCTCCCGTCGTCTTGCAAAAAATTCGACCGTCTGGTTTTGGCTGGCGCAGGCGCATGCCCGGGCCGGGCGCAGAGCCGAGGCCGACCGCGCGATCAAACAGGCTGAGCGCCTGGCCCCGTCCACCGCGGCAAAAACGCCGTAATTGGATCGCGGCGTCTGGCCCCATTCGATGGAGATTCACCAGCTCAACAGGAAAGAGGGGGCGCCGGAAGCGGTGACGGCATTCGCCTAGGTGAGATAGCCGATCCGCTTCAAAAAGAAATAATTCTTCGTCCAGTTCGGCTCAACACGCACGACGAGATCCAAAGCCATTGCTTCGCCGAACAGGGATTTCAATTCGGCCTCCGCCGCTCGCCGGACTGTGCGCAGCAATCGTCCCTTATGGCCAATAACAATGCCCTTTTGCGACGCGCGTTCGACATAAATGACCACTGTGGCGCGCCGCTCCGCGGGCGTTTCGACGAGATGTTCAACGGCCGTCGCGACCCGATGAGGCATTTCGTCCCGAAGGCGTAGAAAGAGCTTTTCCCGTACAACATCAGCGATGGCCAGCCGCCGCGGATGGTCGGTCAGAATATCCGACGGGAAATAGGGCGGTTGAACCGGTGCCCGTGCGAACAGTTGATCACGCAACCGGGCCAATCCTGCGCCTGTCCGAGCGGAAACCTCCACCCAATCAGGTGTCGGTGCCTGGGCGCCGGAAGCAGCGGCCTCCCAAGCTCGACGCAGCGCCTCGGCCCCCGCGAGACCCAGATCGCTTTTATTCAGGGCAAAGACGAGAGCAGCGCTATCCCCCCGCCGCGCCAGGCGCCGCATCCATCCGACGTCTTCCGGAAAAGGCGGCCGGGAAACATCGAACACGAGCAGCGTGATATCCACACCCTCCGAGGCCGTGCGCGCTGCGCGATTCATGAATCGACCCAGATCCGACTGCGCGGCGTGGACGCCGGGCGTGTCCAGAAAGGCGAGCTGGCCTCGTGGCTCATTCAAAATACCACGGATAATCCTACGCGTGGCTTGAGCCACGGGACTCTCAATGCTGACCTTTTCGCCGAGGAGCGCGTTCAGCAATGAAGATTTGCCCACATTCGCGCGTCCAACTATCGCAATCAGCGCCGAGTGGATATTCCCTTCCCTATCCTTTTCTCCCGTGCCCGTGTTCATATGCGATGTCCAATATGGCAGCGGAGCTGGTTGTGCACGTTAAGTTCTGCAAAAACTCTTCTGATACATGCCGCCTTGTTTTGCGAAGCGAAAAAGACGGCGGGACAGAGGGGGAAAGACGATAATCTGCCGGCTTTACGTCACGGCATGCGCCGCGCCAATTGGGTTGCATCGCCTGGAGGGACGCCGTCCACGGCGTCCGTGACCACTCCGATTCGGAAGCCTCTTTGATCAGGTCAGGCGAGGCGCTGCCCAGCACTAAAAAACGGGCCGGCGTCTCCGGGCAACCAGCGAGGACGCGCATGACCGAAAACAGTTTCGGCCGTATCTGAATCTCGTCAATCCGTGCTATATGACGAGGACGCGGTAGGATTGAGGTGTTCATGATTGAAGATTCGGGCTCTACCTCCGAATTATCAAAATATATATCGCACCCTGTGCAGCGTCATCTCAATACGCCGGGCAAGCCCCCGTTTTCTCCCCAAGCAGCACCCTTTGGAGGGATAGCCTCCACATGGTGGCCTGGAGAGATGGCTTCCACGCTGTCTGTTTTTCTACGGCGCGGATGAAACCGCGCCCTCCAAGGGACGCGGGGTGGAACCCGGCCCTCCATGGTCGATTATCGCCGTCAAATCGATCGCATTCTTGCCTCCTTGCCTCTAACTTCGTCTCAAATTCCGCCGTATTACACTGATAGAAAGAATTTTATAAATTCGTCTCGGAAAATTCGTATTCTCCGTCCCCGTATTCTTGTCCCCGTATTCTTTCGGTTGCCTGTCCCTAAACGCGGCCCCTAGAGGCGCCATTTTTTGGCGGCAATACACGTCGAGAAGACTAGCCGCCCTATCCGCAAAGGTCGGAGAAGACTGTGGAACGTGGAAAGGATGTACTCGTACACGTACTCTTATACGCCAATCGCCGATCGTCGTCCAATGCACGCCGTAGGGCTCGAGCTTGCTCGAGCCGCGAGGTCGGAGGTCGGAGCGTCCGCGCTGTAGCGCCGGCGCTCTGCCGCAGACGCTTCTGCGGTAAATGCTTTCCGCATTCCGCTCGCTCAGACCAGCTCTCGGAAGACCGTGTCGCTAATGAAGAGGGCCTCTTCGGCGAGTTGCAAGCGATCGGGCGCGCGCTCCAACAATCCCGCGCGGACCAGGCGTTCGATTTCCGGACCGCGCAAATCCTCATAATCGAAACCCGTCGCCGCGCGGAATTCGTCGCGCCGCCAGCCGGCGATCCGCCGCAGGCCGAACACCAGCGTCTCGCGCGCCTTCGCCGCCGCATCGAGCCGCTCTTCGAAGGCATGTGCGAACGACTCCGGCGGGGCCGCAACACATTCATCACGTGTTTTCCAAGCCTTGGAAACCGCGGCGGCCCAGTCTTCCAAGCCTTGGAAATGGCCCCAGCGCCTGCCGCGCCAGTGCGAGTGCGCCGAGGGTCCGAAGCCGAGATATTCGCCCCCGCTCCAGTAGAGCAGGTTGTGGCGCGACTCGAAACCCGGCCGCGCGAAGTTGGAGATTTCGTACTGCACGTAACCGGCGGCCTTGAGCGCGGCGCGGGCCATCGCGTATTGCGCGCGCGCAATTTCCTCGTCCGCCTCGGCGAGCCGACCCGCGTCGCGCTCGCACGCGAAGGGCGTGCCCTTCTCGATGGTGAGCGCATAGAGCGAGAGGTGCTCCGGCGCGAGCGCGAGGGCGGCCTCGAGGTCGCGTTCCCAGTCGGCCGGCGTTTCGCCCGGCAAGGCGTACAGGAGGTCGAGGCTGAGGTTCTCGAAACCGGCCTCGCGCGCGATGGCGACGGCGTCGCGGACTTCCGCGGCGGTGTGGATGCGGCCGAGCTGCGCCAGCCGGGCGTCGTCGAACGACTGCGCGCCGAGCGAGAGCCGGTTCACGCCCGCCGCGCGCAACGCGTGCGCCTTCGCGGGCGTGAGCGTGCCCGGATTCGCCTCGCAGGTCCATTCGATGACGCGCTCCGGCATAATTGCTTTGTGAACCAATGCCAACAGGCGCCCGAGCGCATCTTTATCGAGCGCGGTCGGCGTGCCGCCGCCGATATAGACCGTGGCCGGATCAAAATCCGCCGGCCGCAGCGCGAGTTCCCGCTCCAGCGTCTCCAAATAGCGCTCGACGCCACCCGCCGCGATCGGGCGCGAGGCGAAGTCGCAGTAGGCGCACTTGCGCACACAAAAGGGAACATGGAGATAGAGCCCGACCGCCCGCGCCGGCGTGCCATTCCTCGCCTCGCTGGTGGATTCCGCCGTGTTCACGAAAGAAATGTCCTGTGGCGAAGCATACGCAAGTGGGCGGGATTTTCCGAGATTTGAGACGAACAACCGGTCTCTCTACTAAGAGGGCGTTTGGAACAGCGCAAGCCACCAGGCCGATCCCTTGCGAGATCCGCCTCACGGCCTCTTTGGAGCCTGTCCTATTCGTCTCTGCCGGGTGATGAGGTTTTGTCCTGAACCAGAGGGCGGGGAAAGCAGGAATAAAAAGGGCGAGCCAAGGCATCCGCTGTAACATGCTATTATTGAGTCTGTTAAACAAAACAGCATGCAAGTTTTTTCAACGAAAATTTCCACAGTCTATTTGCTTTTTACAGACCTTTTTCACAGGCCCCTTTACGTCCGTTTTTCAGACCCACGCCCGTCCAGTCATGGAGGTCTCCGCTGCTCAAGGCGCATGACCGCAAGCTGAACCTCTGCGCCCTTCTGGCCGCCGCCATCCCGGGTCGCCGACAGGCTTCCAAAGTCGACCGGCCCATATCCAACAGCGCATCTACGCGTTGGCCGCCGGCTATCCCGACGTCAACGATGTTACCGCACTGGCCTGCGATCCCGGGTTCAATTTTGCCTGTGGCGCGATACAAAGGCGAGATTTTCACCGCGCGGGTCTGACGCGATGGTTCGACACGTTTTGTCAGGATGCTCTATCATTTTTCTCCGTGGCTGGCGCGGCGGCGCTCACGCGGCGTTCGTGTAAAGGATGGACGTTTGGAAGTATGAGCGGGCGCCGGCGCGAAGCCAAGGCCGTCTTCGTCCGGGGGCGGGATAACTTTTTTCATATTGTTCGAGCCTTTCGTCGTTTCTTTCAAGGTTTTCAGGGACCGCCGATTTTGCGTTTTTCCCCTCGAATCACCTTCACTTTTGCCGCGTTTTTTGATAGCCTTCGGGGGTTGATCCGGAGCGAACAAATGGCCGATACCGATACGCAAAAAAGTGATCGAGCGCTGGCCGAAACCCCCACTACCGGTTCGACCTACGACGCGGGTTCCATCACCGTCCTCGCCGGTCTCGAGGCCGTGCGCAAGCGCCCGGCGATGTACATCGGCGATACCAGCGTGCGCGGTCTCCACCACTGCGTTTTCGAGGTGGTGGACAACAGTGTGGACGAGGCGCTC